>CAZMLI010000111.1:0-12333 GCA_964566865.1 uncultured Planctomycetota bacterium | reverse complement strand
GGGTAGCGCCGTCGCTCCTGGGCCAGCAGCTTTTCGTAGCGGCGGCAGAGCTTCTCGTAATGCGGATAGTCATGTACGAGCTTGAACTTCGCCTCTTTCATCTTGCCTAGCAGCGCGCGAAGTCCCACAGGATCGCTTTCCTCGCAGTACAGCAGGATCAGGTCCTGCACGACCTGCCAGCTCGGCTTGTCGTCCAGCAGCTGCGCTGCCAGCTTGCGTGCCGCGACAGGACGGTTGGCGAGGACGAGGGTGTGCAGCAGATCCTCCTGCAGCTTGCGCTCGTTCGGGCGTTGGGCCAGCCGCTTGAATCGCAGGGCCACGGAGCGTTGCCAGAGCCCTAGCTGGTCGAGAGCATCGAGGCGCCGCCTGAGCAGCTCGTTGGCGACGCTTGGCAGGCCGCCGAATTTCTGACCGAGCAACTTCAGCAGCACCAGCAGCTCCCATTTCGATGCGAGGTCAGGCTTGCGCTGGAGTGCTGTCTTGCGCAGGATCAGCGCGGGTGTATTGGCGCGCAGCGGGTGGCGTCCGGCTTGCCAGGCGATCAGGAAATCGAACAGGGCGGGCGGCAGGTTGCGGGCTTCCAGGGCCATGCGTTCGCTCAGGACCTTGGGGTCTGGCTGGATCAGCTTTTCGAGCACCTTGCGGGCGGCGTCGTATTTCTTGCGGGCGTGAAGCAGGCAGGCCCAGTAGAAGTCGCGCTGAACGCGCGGGATTGCCTTGAGGTTGTTTCGCGAGCGGGCTGCAAAGAGCTGCGAGGCGAACCCGTACCTGCCGATGGCCATCAAGGCGTTGCCCATGCGAAAGGTGTCGTTCTGGCCTGACGCCAGAAAGACACCGGTCCCGGCCTGCAGCTGGATCGAATGGATCCGGATCCGGTTGTAACGCCGCCGGTTGAAGGAGCCGCCGGGGTTGGCCACGCCCAGCGTGTAGAGCCCACCCGGCAGATTGAAGTTCATCTCGAGTTGCGTGCGCCAGAAGGGACGCGGGTGTCCGATCAGGCTCAGTTCGAACACCGCGCGCTGCGTCGGTTGCAGGTACCGCATCGTCAGTTGATAGCGCTGCTTGCGATCCAGCATCCGGCGAAACGTCTGGTACTTGCGGGTTCCGCCGGCCCAGCATTCGACCAGGCGGTTGATGAACAGCTGGCCACGCCCGGTCTTGATCTTCCAGAGCAGGCGTGGCTCGTGCTCGATGGCCTTGCTCTGCCAGAGGCCCGGCGTGCGATAGAGCCCCACGGCGAACGGCGTGTCCCAGCCCAGTTGCTCGAAGGTCAGTTCCAGCCTGATCTCGAACGACCCGCGCACGTAGCGCAGCGGGATGCCCGCGTGTCCCTGGGTGCCGCCCGCGCCCGTGTAACGCCAGCCCTGGTCGGTGCCCTGCAGCACGAACGGAGAGCTTGCCGGGATGCCATAGGTCTTGGGGTCGAGAAAACCGATCAGCGCGCTGCGCGGCTTTTCGAAGCTGGCGAGGTCCTTGATCTGCAGGTTCAGCACCCGCTGCGCTTTCGGGGCCAGCGCGCCCAGCGTTCCGAGTCGCCGGCCAGCCCGCAGCGCCGCGGCCCAGCTGCCCGAGTCGAGCTGTATCTCATAGGCCAGTCGAAGGGCCACGGCCGAGAGCGAGGGCGTTTGCAGTTCGACCTGGCGCAGGATCTCGATCGCGGGGCCCACCTGCCCCTGCCCCCAGGTGCAGCGCGCGAGCTCGATCCGGGCCATGCCCGCGCCCAGGCTGTCGGGGTAGGTCGAGATGATCTGCTCGAGGCGTGTGCGCGCCTGTGCGAACTCTCGCATGGTCAACAGGTCACGCGCGATCTGCAGCTCGACGGCTGCGGCGCTGCGGCGTGGATGGTGCTTTTCGAGGCGCCCTTGCGGCAAATTTTCCAGCGCCGGCCGTGTGCCGAGGCCGAGCGCGCGCACCTCGCCCTCCCACTGGACGAGCAGCTCGTCGTCGCCATCGCCGTCCAGGTCTCCCCGGGCCATCAGGTGGCTGTCATCGAGCAGGGCCAGTGGCTGCATCTGGCTGTCGCGCGCGAGCAGCGCGGTGCGGCTGATCGATCGCTCACCCGGCGTCTGGTGTGTCAGCGCGGCGGCGACGATCGGCTGGCCAGCCTGCCCGGCCAGCGTCAGCAAGGTGTGTCCCTGCAGCTGGCGTTGGCGGCCCGGCAGCTGCGCCAGCAGGCGGCCGAGCAGGAGGCGATCGGGTCCGACCGTCAGCTCGCGCAGCCTGTTGGGTTTGCCGAGGCCGGGGCTGCCCATGACGATGATCCGGTCGCCCGCGCGCGTCAGTCCGTGGCCTTCGAAGTCGAGCAGCTTGGCCAGTATGTCGAACGCGCGTGTCTTCGGGTTCCAGCGGCAGGCGATCAGTCGCCGCGCATCTTCCAGCGCCAGCAGCAGCGTGGGCGGCCCTGCCCGGGCCGGCATGACACAGTAAGTGCGCAGGCCCACCTTGCCGTCATCGGAGGCCGCTGGAAACGTCACGTAGCGCAAGCTGCCGTCGGGCTGCTGCACGCCCACGCCGGAGCGGTAGTTGTACCAGCCCTGGCCGATCAGCAGATCTGCGCGCCCATCGCCGGTCAGGTCGCGGATCTCGAGATCCCAGAAGATCGATCCCCGGACATCCTCGGCAAACGCCTTCGGCCCGGTCCATTTCATTGGCCTGAAGTCCCAGCGTCCCGGGCGAACCTGCTTGATCAGGCGGAGCTCGCAGATCTGCTTGCTCGGATCCCCGATGCCGACGATCAGCTCGGGTTTGCCGTCGCCGTCGAGATCTCCGGCCGCGATGCGTGCGCCGTAGAGTCGATCGATGCGCGTCAACTGGATGCGCAGGATGGGCTCGAACTTGCCGGACTTCAGGTTGTAGCGCAGCGCGGAGAGCAGGCCCTTGCGGTTGATCGAGACCAC
Source organism: uncultured Planctomycetota bacterium (assembly GCA_964566865.1). Classification (GTDB taxonomy): domain Bacteria; phylum Planctomycetota; class JACQVV01; order JACQVV01; family CAZANL01; genus CAZMLI01. Next base: position 9,436 of record CAZMLI010000111.1, on the reverse strand, counting down.
GTCGTCCCGCCGGTCGCCATCCAGGTCGGTCAGGATGACATGGCAATAATCGGCCTGCTGGAACTCGGCGAACGGCACGCGCGGCATCGGCGTGACCAGTCGCAGCTGACGATCCATCTGCTGTGCCTGGGCCGCGACGTCTGGCGCCAGATCGGTCTGGGCCAGCAAGTCGACGAGCAGGCGGCGGGCCTCGCGGGTGTCTCCCTCGAACATCGCGATGCGGCAAAGCTCCATGCCCGCCGGGCCGCGCAGGGGGCCCCGGGTCAGCCGGGCCAGCAACCGGCGCGCGCGGGGATAGCTGCGCTGCGCGACCAGCCCGGTGGCTGCGCGGAGCAGCGCCTGTTGGCCGCTCAACGAGTTGGGGGCGTGGTGGTAGGCCAGGGCCAGGCGCCGCGACACTCGGGCCCGGTCTCCGCTGGCGCTGGCCAGATAGGCCCTCGACAACAGCACCCGCAGCCGGGCTAGCAGGTCTGGCTGGCCCGGCGGGGGGCGGTGTCCAGGATGCCGCTTCAGCGCCTGCTTGGCGCGCTCGATGCAGGCGTCCGGCCGATCCGCATCGAGCGCGGTTCGTGCCTCGGCGTGGGCTTGATCGAGGGCCTGCTGTCGGCGCTGCCTGGCCTCGGCTGCCTGTCGCTGCTCCTTGCGCGCCTGCCACTGGGGATAAGCGACCTGAGTCGTGTAGAGCGTGCCGACGATCGACAGCAGCAGCGCCACGATCGTCGCGATCGGCTTCCAGCGTCGCCGCAAGAAACGCGCCAGTCGATAGCCCAGGCTCGGCGGCCGCGCCGAGATGGAGTCGCCTGCCAGAAACCGCCCGAGGTCCGACGCCATCGCCCCGGCGGTCTCGTAGCGCCGGGCCGGCACCTTCGCCATCGCCTTCAGGCAGATGGTCTCGAGGTTGATGTGGATCCGCGAGTTCAAGCGTCTGGGCGGCGTCGGCTCGTCGCGCTGGACTCGTTGCAGCAGCAGGATCACGTCCTCTTCGACGAACGGAGTCTGTAGCGTCAGCAGCTCGTAGAGCACTGCTCCGAGGGCGTAGATGTCGGTGTGGGGTCCGACCGACTTGCCGTCGCCGCGGGCCTGCTCGGGCGCCATGTAATGGGGGGTCCCGAGCAGCTGTCCGGTCTGGGTCAACGAGGTGTCGACGAGCGTCTTGCGGGCCAGGCCGAAATCGAGCAACTGGGGCTGACCGCTCCGGTCGAGCATGATGTTGGCCGGCTTGACGTCGCGGTGGATGATCCCGCGCTCGTGGGCGTAGGACAGCGCCTCGGCAATCGGCTTGAGCAGTCGGGCGGCGTCTTGCGGATCGACGCGGTGCTGATCGAGGTGCTCGGCCAGGCTGATGCCGTCGACCAGTTCCATCGCCAGGTAGTAGCTGCCGTCGACCTCGCCGAACTCGTGCAGGCCGACGATGTGCGGATGCTGCAGTTGCGCCAGGTTTTTCGCCTCTCGTTCGAAGCGAGCGATCAGTTCCGCGTCGGCATCGGCGCCGAGCAACTTGAGCGCCACCTCCCGCTGGATCAGGCTGTCGCGGGCGCGATAGACCACGCCCATCCCGCCCCGGCCGAGTTCGCCGAGCAGCACGTACTTGCCGTAGGACTTCTCGCTGGGGGTCGATCCCAGCTTGTCGCTCGCGGGGTGGGTCGTGCTGAGGCGTGGTTCGGTGGGGGGCAGCTCCGGGTCGGTCACCCCTGCTGCTGCTTCTTGCGTCGCCAGGCCTTGTCGACGACCACACGCGTCTTGAGGATCACCGGATGCCCGGTCGCCTCTTCGAGCTCCAGTCGGGCCTGGGTGCCGATCTCGCGGATCATCCGACCGCCCTTGCCGATCAGGATCTGCTTGTGATTCTCACGCGTGCAGGCGATCGAGGCGCTGATGCGGAAGGTGCCGTCGGGCTCCTCGGTCAGGTGGGTCACGTCGACGCGCACCTGGTGCGGGATCTCGTCGTGGGTCAGCCGCATGACCTTTTCGCGGATGGTCTCGGAGACAAAGGTCTCCTGCGGGATGTCGGTGACCCAGTCCTCTGGATAATGGTGGGGACCGACCGGCGCGCGCTCGATCATCGCCTGACGCAACGTCTCGACGCCGTTGCCGCGCAGTGCGCTGACCGGGATGATCAGCTCGAACTTGGCCAGCTCCCCGAGGGCGTCCGCGGTTTCGCGGACCTTGGTGCTGCCCTGGTGGATCCGGTCCACCTTGTTGATCACCAGCAGCGTCGGGATATCCCAGCGGGTCAGCCAGTCCAGCAGGTAGCGCGTGCCTCCGTCGGCCCTGTCGCCGGGTTCGACGACGGCGATCAGCAGGTCGGCGCCGCCCGCGGTCTGGCCGGCTCGGCGCAGCAGCAGCTGGCCGAAGGCGTCCTGCGGTCGGTGCAGGCCCGGCGTATCCGAGAGCACGAGCTGCGTATCACCCTCGGTCAGAATTGCGCGCACCGGCAGGTGCGTCGTCTGCGGCCGGGAGCTGGTGATATTGATCTTGGTCTCGGCCAGCGCGTTGATCAAGGTCGACTTGCCGACGTTGGTGCGTCCGATGAAGGCGCAGAATCCGCAGCGGGTTTTCGTTTCAGTCACTTCGTTTTCTTCTTCTTGTTCTGACGCTTCTCGAGCGCCTTGAGCATCACCTTGAAATCCCTGTCCAGCTGGATGAAGTCGCGCTCGCTGAAGTAGTTGTCCCGCGCCTCTTCCACGGTCTGTCCCTTGCGCAGCGCCTCGACGAAAGACATGAACAGAGTCTTGTACTTGTTCGGGTAGTGCACCATGCACATGTAGACCAGCGCCCAGGCGTGGGGGTAGTTCGCGTCGTAGGTCATGAACTCCGTCGCGTTCATCGCCATCAGTTCCTTGGTCGACTTGACCGCTCCGGCCGCGAGATACTTCTGCAAGATCTCGAGCCGGCCCTCCTGCAGGCCGAAGACCGTCGGCTTGCCAGCCACGATGGTGGCAGCGCCGAAGTACTCGGCGATCCCCTCGTTGAGCCAGCGTGGGATCGTCGGCACGATGTTGTCGACATACATGTGCCAGGCTTCGTGGCGCAGCGTGTCGGCTGTCAGGGCGACCTTCTTGGTGCCGCTGTCGTCCTGGTCCTTGAACAGGTGGAGCTGACGATAACGCGGGGAGTAGTAGCCCAGCGTATTGTGTGACTGCGAGCCGGTCGTCAGCTCGCTGTAGATCGAGTAGGTGGCCTGCGTGGCGAAGATGTAGCCGTAGCCCTTGGGGATCTTGAGCTCCCGCGGCGGCATGAACTTGCGAAACTCGAGGTCGATCGCCTCCAGCTCGTCGAGCATCTGCTTGGCTTCCTTCTCGGGCAGGTCGCTCTGCATCGAGTAGTGCTGGCTGACGCGCGGGATCGGTCGGGCACCGGGCCAGGGCGGACCCTTCAGCACACTCTGCAGCTGGCTGATTTCCATCCTGATCGTGCGGTTTTTCGGGGCCAGCGCGGCGGCCACCTGCATCTCTCGGATCGCCCTGCGACCGTCTGCCTTGTCCTTGCGCCGATAGAACTTCAGCTTGGCCAGCATGCTCATCGCGAAGGTGTAGTCTGGCTGGAGCGCCAGCGCCTTGCGGCAGGTCTCGGCCGCGTCGTCCATCCGGTCGACGCGAGCCAGCACCTCCGCCTTGCGGGCGAGCGCTTCATGGAAGTTGGGTTCGAGTTCGACCGCCCGGTCGAAGTCCGCCAGGGCCAGCTTGTACTTGCCGCTGAGCTTGCGAAACCAGCCGCGATAGAAGTAGAACGCGGGGCAGGTCTTGGTCTTCTTCTCGAAACGCTCCATCGTCTCGACGATGCCGTAGCGCCCGCCCGAGTCCGGCTGCCTGAGGTAGGTCGCGATGGCCGCGAGCATCTCGCGGTAGGGCAGGCCCTCGCTGGGGGTCAGTTGCTCGCTGTACTCCGGCGCGACCTGCGGCATCGCAAGCCTGGAGCTCGAGCTGCTCTCGTTCGCGTCGTCCATCTGGCGCAGCTTCCAGGCGCGCTTCTCGGCGATCACGCGGTCGTACTTGCCCTGCGGCACGTTGCCGACGATCTTGATCTCGTCGATCTCGAAGAAGGCGTCGGGGTTGCGCGAATAGCCCATCAGGCTGAACGAGATGTCGGTGGCCTCCTCGGCGGCCTCGCTGAAGACCGAGTCCTCGCCGACCAGTATGCCGATCTTCTGCTTGTCGATCAGGAAGCGAATGGTCCGGCTCTTGTTCTTCAGCTTCTTGAGCTTGAAGGAGTCGGTCATCATCCGCAGCATCGGCAAGAAGTAGCTGCCGCCGGTGCCGGTGAGATAGCGGTCGCCCTTGTCGTTGATCACGATGTAGGCGCCCTTGCGCGTCGACTTGACCAGGTAGGTCACGTGGATCAGCAGCTTGCCGCCGGGCGGCGACTGTCCGCTCTTGAACATCAGCTCGACCGCCGGCCGCAGCGAATAGGAGGAGGTCGCGATGAGCTGCCGCGGGCTGATCTTCAGCATGCCGCCGTCGACCTTGAGGCTCTTCGAGGGTTTGCCGAAGTCCTCCAGCTCCGCCTCGCGATCGAAGGTGTAGTGGATCGTGGTCTTCTCGCCTTGCCGCGCGATCTTGCCCGAGGCGAAGGTGGTCGGCTTGCGGTACTCCGAGACGTTGGGCACCTTGCCCAGCAACTTGGGGTCGAGCGCGACCGCCTGGTTGATCAGTTGCTGTGCGTCGTCGTAGAGCCCGTTGGTGATGCAGAGCTTGCCCAGCGCCAGATACTCCTGCGAGTCCTTGTCGGTGAATGTCAGCGGCATCACGCGGGAACGCGTGCGGGGGGTCATCTGGGTCCAGAGGATCTTCTGGCCGGCGACCTGCTTGCCCCGGAGGCGACCGGAGAAGGTGAGGCTGCGGTCGTGCACCTGCTCGATCTTGCAGCTGGTATAGACCCTGCCGTCACGGAGCGAGATCTTCTGTGGGCGTTTCGCGGTGCGCGTGCGGCCCTGGGTTGTGCGCGCTGCGAGGTGTGCGCGCTCGGCTGCCTGTATCACCGCCAGCTGCTTGCGCGCGACCCTCAGCCGGATGTGCCCCTTGTTGCGCCGCTTCTGGCGAATCGCTGCTAGCCGCGCGTCGAGGATCTCCTTCTTGCGCCGCTTGAGCCGCTTCTCGTAGACCTTGACCAGCCCCCTGCCGACGCTGCCGTACCCCTCGAGCTTGAGCAGCGAGTTGTTGACGGTTTCCCAGTCGGTGGCGGCCAGCGCCTTGTCCAGCCGGTCCCGCAATCGCTTGATCGCCTGCGTCTCGGCGGTGGCCACCCGCTTGCCGACGGCGGCCAGTGCGGTCTTGATCTGGTCGGTCAACTTGTCCTCGAAGTAGCGCTCGACGTCCGCGAGCACCTGGCCCGCGTCGAGCACTCGCTGCTTGGCCAGCAACCCGTCGATCTCCTCGACGCGCTCGGTCAGCTCGGCCGCCTCGAACCGCTGCTGCGCGCCTTTGACCTGCCCCTTCAGCTTCAGCGCCAGGGCGACCAGGTCCTTGTAACCGAGTTTGCGGGCGCGCTCTTCGAGTTCCTTCAATGCCTCCTTGGCCGCGCTCGGCGAGAGCATCTCCATCTCTTCGCCGGTGACCTTGAGATCGTTCTTCAGCTTGATGTAGCTGGGCTTCTTCTTGCTGGCGTCTGCCTTCTGCGCCTGTTGATCCTTCTTACCGTCGCTCTTTGCTTTGCCGGGGCCAGCGAACATGGCCCAGACGCCGCCCCCGACCAGGAGCGCAATGACCAGGATGCCGCCGGCGATCAGCGCGGGGTTGCGGCCGCCCTTGTCCGTGCTGGACATCGCGCCGGAGCGTCGCGCGGAGGAGCGTGCCTGTCGCGCTCTGCTGCTGAGCCGCTTGGGTACGGTGCCCTTTTCTTCCTGGTCCTGACGCCGCTCGCGCGCGCGGTCGCGCACCTTGCGCTCCATCTGGCGTCGGTTGATGCGGTTGGTCTCTCGCTGAACTTTCAGCAACGGCTGGAGCTGGTCGTGGTTGATGTAGCCGCGCATCAGCAGCACTTCGCCCAGGTTCCGCCGCAGGCCGAGCTGCTCGAGCTGCGCCTTGATCTGCAGGCAATGTTCGATCGCTGCGGCGGGGGCCAGTTCGTGTTTGGCCAGGATCTTGGCCATCCGCTGCTCGGTCGCGCCCGCGGGCAGGAGGAAGATCTCCAGCTCCTCGCCGCCCTGGTTGGTGAAGTCGGCCTGGGTTTCGAGGATCGTACGCACATCCTCCTCGTTGAGAACATCTTGCGCCAGCAGGATCGCACCGAGCCGTTGGCTGAACCCCAGCTCGCCGTGCAACTCACGTTGAAAGCGCAGCGCATCCTGTACCTGTTCAGCGGAAATCAGCCGCTGGTCGATCGCCAGCTGGGCGAACTGCAGATCCTGGTGCTGGGTCGGCAGGCAGGCGATTTCCTCCGCCGAGCCCGCGTCGGTGTTCAGCCGCTCGACGGCGCGGTGCAACTCGAGCACGCTCTCGATGATCTCGAGGTGCACGGCGCCGCGTCCGACCAGAATCTCGCCGAGGTGCAGCTTGACGCCGTCCTCCTCGCGCATCGTCTTCTGGGTGGCCAGCGCGTCCCGCAGCGTCTCATCCGTGATCAGCCCGTTGTGTACCAGCAGCTTGCCGAACTTGCGGTCCTCCGCGGGGGTCGGCTTGAGATCTTTTACCGGCAGGGTCGGCAGCGGCGCGCTCAGCTTCTTCTGGACCAGTTTGCGCACCGCGCCGGCCGCCTTGGCGGAGATCACCCCGCGCTCGACCAGCAGGTCCGAGAAGGCGATGTTGATGCCGAGCTGCTTGAGCCGCTCGGAGATCGCCATGTTCTCCTGTGCCTGAGCTTCGTTGACCAGCTTGTTGTGGATCAGGAGTTTGGAGAAAGCCTCGTTCACACTGAGCTGGCTCATGATGGGTTCTCGATGCGCCGGTTGGAATTAAGAGGGGCATTGTACTGCAGACTCGCAGTCATTTGCCAGTTCAGGCGGTAGAATGACGAGATGTCAGCCAAGCCACGAGCGGCTCGAGTCGGTCGGCGCGCCCCGCATTTCGAGCTCGCTGCCACGGGTGAGCGGGAGACGCTGAACCTGGATGACTACGACGGGCAGTGGTTGGTGCTGTTCTTCTACCCCCAGGACTTCTCGCTGCTCTGTCCACTCGAGCTGACCGGTCTCAGCAGCCGCTACGGCGAGTTGCAGCAGGCGGGCGCCTCCGTGCTCGGGGTCTCGACAGACTCGCTCCAGCGCCATCGGGAGTGGATCGCGGCGCCTCGCGAACAGGGCGGTCTCGGCGGGTCGCTGGCCTTTCCGCTGGCCAGCGACGGGTCTCAGCAGGTCAGCCGGCAGTATGGCGTGCTGGACGATCAGCATGGCGTGGCGCTGCGTGGCATGTTCATCATCGACCCCAATGGCGTGCTGCAGTATTCGGCGATCCACTCCCTCAGCGTCGGCCGCTCGGTGGACGACATCTTGCGGGTGCTGATGGCCTGTCGCCTCGGCGGGATGTGCCCACCGAGCTGGCAACCGGGCCAGGCGCCGCTGGATCTGGTGCGGCACCTGCGGCCGGGCATGATGCTCGACCAGTTTCAGATCGAGGAGCGGCTGGGCGAGGGCGGGATGGGTGCGGTCTATCGCGCGTCCGACACCCAGTTGCGCCGGGACGTCGCGCTGAAGGTGATGCACCAGAATGCCCTGCCTTCGGCCGAGGCCCGCACGCGTTTTTTGCGTGAAGCGCGGGTGGCGGCGGGACTGTCGCATCCCAACATCTGCGGCGTGTATCAGATCCAGCATGCGGACTCCGGCCTCTACCTGGTGCTGCAGTATGTCGACGGACAGGACCTGGCGGATCTGCTCGTCAATGGCCCGTTGCCGCTCGAGCGTCTGATCGCGATCGGTCGAGAGATGGCGGACGCGCTCGAGGCGGTGCACGCGGAGCGCATGGTGCATCGCGATGTCAAGCCGCGCAACATCCGTGTGACGCGGGAGGGCAAGGCCATCTTGCTCGACTTTGGCTTGACGCGGCCTGTCGAGGCCGATCCCGAGTCGTCGGGGCTGGGGGCGACCGAACTGCATTCGATCACCGAAGCGGGGCTGATCATGGGCACGATCGCCTACATGTCGCCCGAGCAGTCCCGGGGCGACGATCTGCTGCCGGCTTCGGATGTGTTTTCGCTGGGCACCACGCTCTACGAAGCGCTGACCGGCGTCTCGCCATTCGATGCCGGCGACCTGCAGCAGACGGTGATGCGGATCCAGCAGCATGACCCACTGCCGGCCGTGGAACTGCGGCCGGAGACGCCGGCCTATCTCTCCGAGCTGATTGCGTCGGCCATGGACAAGGACCCCGCCGCACGGCCGGACGCAGCGGCGCTGAAGGCCGCGCTGACGAAACCATGAGCCGGGCCTGCGCATGAGCCGCTCGCGATTGCTGCTGGCCTTGGTCCTCTTGCTGGGCGGCTGGCTGCTGGTCTGCAACGCTTGCGGCGGCGGGCCGTTGATCGCCCTACCGCTGCAAACCGTCGAGTCACCGCTGTTGACCGATGACAAGCTGGCGCTGGCGCGGCGTTATGCGCCGATCGTCTATCATGCGATCCACCCCAGCGACGGGCGGCAAGACATCCCCACGCGGGTCGATTTCGACGGGGACATGCGGGGAGACAACAACTGGGAGACGATGCCCCGGTTCCGCTTGATCCCCACGCTGTACTACGCTGTGTTGACAACCCGGACGCACCACTTCATCAGCTATCACCTGTTTCATCCGCGGGACTACAGCTACCTGCGCATCGGCCTGCATCTGACACACGAGAACGACGGCGAGAATCTACAAGTGGTGGTGGATCGCAAGCACGGTCGGGTCGTGCTGCTGTTCACCCAGGCGCATTACTTCGGCCGCGTCTACGCCGACCCCGACGGCGGCTTCAGCGCCGGACGGGAGCAGATCCGCGGGCCGCTGGCCTTGCACGACGCGTCGGGCCGGCCGGATCCCCAGGGCAGCCACGTCGGCGTCTTCGTCGAGTGGGGCGGGCATGGCATCTACGGCCTGCGCGACCGCGCCTCGGATGCCCGCCTGGCCGAGGACGGGTCGGTCAGCTGGCACGGTGCGGGCATGTTGCTCGTGCCCGCCGCGAAGGGGCAGGTGGTGAAGGAGCCCGCCCCGCGACACGGGGTGGTGGCGCCTTATCGGCTGGAGTCGACGCTGCTGAAGCTCTGGCCGGGCCTGCGCAGCGGGCAGCTGCTCGGCGAAGGCGGGTTGTTCGACGGCGTGGTTCCCTACCAGGATAGCCGCGTGGCGCTCGGCGTGCCGCGGTTCTACGAGGCGAACCGGTTCAGCGGCCCGCTCGGCCCCGACCGGGGGATCTCGCCGTTTGCCGTCGATTTCGATTTCTCTGCACCGACGCTCGGCGCGTTGTTCTTCGATCCGGCGCGGCGCTATGCCGAGGTGCTGAAGACGCCGCAGCCGTGGGCGCGCGAGTATGTCGACTA
>CAZMLI010000110.1:1872-12355 GCA_964566865.1 uncultured Planctomycetota bacterium | reverse complement strand
AGTTGATCGATCAGCCGCTGCCAGGAGAGGGACTCGGCCAGATAGGCGCGGATGCGCTCCGGGGCCCGCTCCCGATCGAACCCGTCGAAGAACTGGGCGATGCCGCAGGCCAGCGCCTGCGCATTCGGCTCGACCAGCAGGCCGGTCTGCGCCTGCTCCACGCAGTCGACGAAGCTGCCCACACGGGTGGCGATCACCGGGCGGCCGAGGGTGTAGGCCAGCGGCAGGATGCCCGAGCCGGTGGCGCTGTGATAGGGCAAGAGCACCGCGTCGGCCGCGCTGAAGTAGCGCGCGGTCTCCTGAGGCGTGGCGTAACGATCGATCAGGGTGACCCGCCCGGACAGACCCAGCCGCTCGATCTGCGCCTCGATCTCTGCCTTGCCGCGCCAGAACTCCCCCGCGATCAGCAGCTGCGTCTGCCCCGCCTCGGGCCGCGCCAGCGCCTCCAGCGCCATCGGCAGCCCCTTGTAGGGGCGGACGAAGCCGAAGAACAGCAGCAAATCGGCGCAGGGCGCAACCTTCAACTGCTGCCGCGCGGCTGCGCGGGTGGTCACGGCCATCGGTGGAAAATGCGGGGGCATGTTGGCCCGGACCGCGCGCGCGCGCGGCGCCAGGCGGGCCAGTTTCCGCAGCTCGCTGCCGGCGTGTACCAGGTGTCCGTGTGCCAGCCGCAGGACGAGGCCCGAGCAGAGTCGGGCCACTGGTCCGGCATCGTGCGAGACGACATTGTGCGTGATGAAGAGGATGCGGATCCCGGTGAATAGCCGGACCAGCAGGCCAAGCAGCAACAGGTGCGGTGTCCAGAACGGCACCGACCAGGTCAGCACCAGCGCATCCGGGCGCGTGCGGTCGAGCCGGACGAACAGGCGCAGCCAGCCCAGCGGGTTGAGGCTGTCGAGGCAATAGTCCACATCCGCGCGACGTTCCCAGTCGGGCGGAATCTCCGGCTCGCGGTCGGACTGTCCCGGATAGAGCCAGGCCGGATACTGCCGACTGTAGGAAAAGAATTCGACGCGTGCGCGCGAGGCGAGCTCGTCGGCCAGCAAGGTATTGTACTGCGCGATACCGCCACGCCAGGGCGAGATCGGCCCGACGAACGCCAGCTGCGGCTTGCGACCAGCCATCACGGCACTCTATCACATTACGCGGAAGTTGATATCCTAGCGCAACTTGAGTGAAGACCAGCGCCGACCGATCAACCTCAAGGCCCTCGCGTTGTTGTTCTGTCTGGCGGCCGGCCTGCGGGTGGGGTTCGCCCTGACACGTCCGGCGCAACCGACCTTCGCCGACTCGCTGCAGTACCTGAAGATGGCCCGCAACTTCAAGGCCGGCAAGGGTCCGATCATCAGCGCGCGCCAGCGCGCGTTCCGGGCGCCGGCATACCCGATCTTCCTCGCCGCGGCCTCGACGATCCAGGACAACCTGCGTTTCTTCCGCATCTGTGGCGCGATCGTCGGCGCCTGCGTGCCCCTGCTGCTGGTCTTGCTCGGCCGCGAACTGGGGTTCTGCCGTGCCAGCTGGATCGCGGGGCTGGGTGCCGCGATCTATCCGCATCTGATCTTCTTCAGCGCGCTGCTGCTGACGGAGACGCAGTTCACGGCCCTGTTGCTGGCCGCACTCTGGGTCCTGGCTCGCGCGCGCAACCTGGACAGCTGGAAGCTCGCGCTGGCGGGCGGCCTGCTGCTCGGCCTGGCCACGCTGACCCGCTTCAGCCTGGGGTTACTGCCGCTGTTCCTGCTGCCGCTGTGGTGGTCGCGCCGCCGCCTGTACGGCCTGATTCTGCTCGGATTCCTGCTGGTGATCCTGCCCTGGACGATCCGCAATTATGCCGTGCTCGGCGGGTTCGTGCCGTTCTCGACCCATCTGGGGCACCATGTCTGGGAGGTCCTGGGTCCCGAGGCGACCGGCGGTCCGGTGGCGGATCACATTCGCTGGCCGGCGGGGACCCACACCCTGGACGAGCTGGCGCAGGACCGGATGCTCAAACGCAAGACCTGGCAGCACGTGCGAAGCCATCCGGGCGCGACTCTCTGGCTAGCCGCGCGAAAATTCTTGCGCTACTGGAGCCCGATCCCCAACGATCCGGGGCACCGCAAGCCGGTCTACATACTGGCCAGCCTGGGCAGTTTCGGGGTGGTGCTGATCGCTTCGATGGTCGCCTTCTGGCGGCGGCGGCATTCGGCGCTGGTGCTCTGGCCGATCTGGCTGCCGGTGGCTTACTACACGCTGATTCAGACCACGATCTCGATGGGGTCGATCCGCTATCGCATCCCGATCGAGCCCTATCTGATCTTGCTCGCGGCGACGCTGCTCAGTCGGCCGGCGGCTTCCAGCGACTGAGCAACTGCTCCAGCTCGCCACTTTTTTCGCGCGCGCTCTCGGCGTGAGCACACAGCTCGCAGCCGAGCAATACGGTGCCGCCAAAGAATTCTTCGCGCGTGACGAACCGCCCGGCGCACTTGGGACACCGATGGTCCGAGGGCTCGCGGAACAGCTCGTAGCCCTTGCGCTTGACCAGGGTGGCGAGCGACTTGTCCCGCGTCTCGAGCTCGGTCCGAATCGTGTCGAGCGCGACAAGATCGAGCGCCTGCCGCGCCCGCTCGAGACGTCGCAGCAGGCGCTCTGTTCGGCGGCTCTGACCGCGTACGAACCAGAGCGTGGGGCGGATCCTGTCGTCTACCAGCGCCGAGCGAAACAGCAGGCCGAGCTGGCGGCGCAGCCCCCAGCGCTGGCCGAACCAGCCCCGGCTGAACATCGTCCGGTAGACCACGGCGGGGTCCAGCTCGCTGCCTTCGCCGACCGCCTCGAGGTATATATAGTAGCGATCCACACCGTCGCGAATCTCCTGGACACAGCGCTGCACGGCCTCCGATTCGGAAGCGAGATCCCATTCGTCGAGCAAGTAGTCCAGGTGGCGCATACGGGGTCGATGGCATTTCGTCGCCTGGTTAGCTATAATGGGTTGTGCGTATGAAACAAGCCCGTTCCCGCTATTTCAGCCGTTGTTTCAGCAGTCGCCCTTGGCCCGTTTAATGATTGTCCGTGAGCTCACCAGATCGTATAATTTCGTCGTAATGCACTGTCGCCAGTCAGGGCCAGGAGGGGAGCGATGATTCACTACACGTGTGACCTCTGCGGCAAAGCGCTGTTGATCGAAGAGGAGGTCCGTTACGAGGTCAACATCGAGATCAAGGCCGCATTCGATTCCGAGGACGCCGCCAATGCCCTGCACATCGATCTGCAGGACGAGATGAGCGAGCTGATCGATCTGATGGAAGATATCGACTCGAACGAGATCGAAAATGAGGTCTACAAGGTATTCCGCTTCGATCTCTGCAATGACTGCCGGCGGGCCTACATGAAGGACCCACTCTTCCGCAAGTCATTCGGCAGATTGGGCTTCAGCGAGAACTAGCCCTTGGTCGACAGCATGTTACCGCTGACCGCGGTGCTCTCCTTCGCGGCCAGTTTGTTCTACTCCCTCGCAGAAAACGCCCAGCTGGCCGTCACGCCGCACCGCCTGGAAGATAGACTGCCAGACAAGCGCCCGCAGGAGATCGAGTCGCTGCTGGCCCATCGGGCGGGCTATCACCTGCACTGCCTGATCCTCAGCCTGCTCTGGAGCTCGCTGTTCGTGCTGTCGATCGCGGGCCTGGCGCGCGCGCTGCCGCTCGCGGCCAGCGTCGGGCTGACCCTGGCCTGCACGCTGATCTTCCCGATCTTCATCGGACGCGTATTCACGCAGGCCTGGGCCGGACGACATGCCGAGGGCGTGTTCCTGCGCACCCTGGGACTGATTCGAATCTCTTCGCTGCTGTTCGGCTGGCTGACCTGGCCACTGGCGACGCTGCTGACCTGGCTTGGGCGGGCCTTCGGTCTGGGGGGCGTGCTCGACCGGCCGTTCACGCTGCCGGAGGATCTGTTCGGCGCCGTGGTCGACATCGAGGATCGGGGCACGATCCCCGAGGATCAGCGGGAGATGATCGAGGGCATCATCGAGCTGCGTGACGCGGAGGTGATCGAGATCATGACCCCGCGCACCGACATGCTCTCGATCGACGTCAACAGCGAGCTACAGTCGGCGATCAGCCAGATCATCAGCCGCGGCCACTACTCGCGCATTCCGGTCTTCGAGGGAGACACCGACCACATCATTGGCGTGCTCTACCTCAAGGACATCCTGCGCCACTGGGGCGCCCGCAACGGCGCCGTCTCGATCAGGCAACTGGTCAGGCCGCCGATCTTCATCCCCGAAACCAAGCGCATCGAGGCGCTGCTGAAGCAGTTCCAGCAGGAGAAGGTGCACATCGCGATCGTGCTGGACGAGTATGGCGGCACCTCCGGGCTGGTGACGATCGAGGACATCCTCGAGGAGATCGTCGGCGAGATCGAGGACGAGTATGATCCCGAAGAAGGCTCGCCGCTGCACCTGATCGACCCGCAGACAGCGACGGTCAGCGCCAAGCTGCACATCGACGAGCTGAACGAGGGGCTCCAGATCAACCTGCCGGAGGAAGGCGACTTCGAGACCGTCGGCGGCTTCATCTTCGCCGCGATGGGTCGCGTGCCCAAGGTGGGCGAGACCCTCGAGTACCACAACATCGCCTTCGAGATCCTCGAGGCTGACGAGCGCAAGCTGAAGCGGATCAAGGTCAGCGTGAGCGACCCGGCGCAAGCCTGAGCCAGCCGTGATCGTCAAGACGCCGTCCCTGGTGCTCCGGCGGATCCCATTCCGCGACTCGAGCTACATCGCGACCCTGTTGACCCGCGAGCTGGGGCGCGTGCAGGTGCTGGCCAAGGGCATCCGGCGCAAGAAGCCCGGAGAACAGGGTGCGCTCGACCTGCTGACGGTGGGCCAGTCGGTGATCTACTACAGTCCGCAGAAGCCGCCGGGCTCGCTGCATCTGCTGGCCGATACGACGGCCTTCCAGCAGTGGTTTCACCTGCGACGGAACCTGCAGAAGATCTATGCGGGCTACTATCTGGCCGAGCTGGCGCTGAAGCTGGGACCGCGCGAGAGCCCGGACCACCAGCTCTTCCGGCTGTTCTGCCGCGGCCTGGTCGAGATCAGCCGAGCGCCGCATCACCGCCCGGTGCTGGACTCGCTGATCTTGCGTGCGCTGGTCCTTTCGGGTGACGTTCCGGCGCTGGACCGCTGTGCGGGTTGCGGCAAGCAGGCCCGCGCCATCGGGCGGCCGCGCTTCGACTATGCCTCCGGCGGCCTGCTCTGCGACGACTGCCCGGCCTTCCGGCAGCCAGTCCACATCTCACACGGAAGCCTCGCGCTGCTCTGCCAGTTGCTCTCCTCGCCCGAGCGGGTGCAGCTGTCCGGCGAACAGCCCAAGGAGCTGGGCTGGGTCTTCGGCCAGCTGACCCGCCAGCTCTTCGAGCGGCCGATGCGAATGGAAAGCTTTCTAATGCAGAGTACTTGTCACGATATGCCCTTGTTATCTGAGCCGATCTCCCGATAATCTCTCGCCATGTCAGGAAAGCACGAACTCAAGCCGCTCCCCTTTGCCTACGACGCCCTCGACGGCATCACCGAACAGGTGACCCGCTGGCACTACGACGTGATCTACGCCGGTTTCGTCGAAAAACGCAACGAGGTGGAGCGCAAGCTGGAATCGGTGGACCGCTCCGAGTCGAACCCGCGCCACAGTGAGTTTTCGGGCCTCAAGCGGGATGAGGTCAGCGTCACCAACGGGATGAACCTGCATTCGCTGTACTACAAGGTGCTCGGCGGCGACGGCAACCCGGAAGGCACGATGATCCTGCAGCGCATCATCGACGACTTCGGCTCGCTCGAGATCTGGCAAGAGGACTTCGTCGCTTGCGCCCGCTCCTCGATGGGCTGGGCCCTGCTGGCCTGGGACTCGATCGGCGACAAGCTGCGTAACTATGTCGACAGCAGCGAGTCTCACGGGGTCTGGGGCGCCTTTCCGCTGATCGTGCTGGACATGGCCGAACATGCCTACTACTACGACCATGGCCCCAAGCGCAGCGCTTACATCGATGCCTTCCTGGCAAATCTGAACTGGCAGACGATCGACGTCTGCTACCAGCGCACCGTGCGCGAGTAGCGCCCCGGTTACTCGAAGAACTCGACGTGCAGCGCCTTGACGGCCTTTTCGGCGTCGGCGCCCGCCACGATCATGCCGATGTTGATCCGGGTGGCGCCCTGGCTGATCATCCGGATCGCCACACCCGCGTCGGCCAGCGTGACGAAGACCCGACCGGCCACGCCGGTGGCTTCCTTCATGCCGTGGCCGACCACGCAGACGATCGCCTGATCGCGCTCGACGGTGACCTCACTGAAGCCGCGCAGCTCGGCGATCGCATCATCCAGATTCTCCTCCCGGTCGCAGGTGACCGAGACCGAGACCTCGCTGGTCGCGACCATGTCGATCACCACCTGGTTGCGCGAGAAGACCTCGAAGATCCGCGCCAGGAAGCCGTACTGATTGAGCATCTGGTTGCTGACGACGTTGACCAGCTGGATCCCGCGCTTGTGCACCACCGCCTTGGCCACCTCCGCGCTGGTCACCGCCTCGCGCGTGATCTTCGTGCCGGGGCTCTGCGGGCGATAGGTATTGAGCACGCGCACCGGGATGGCGTCCTGGATCGCGGGCTGGATCGTCGCCGGATGCAGCACCCGCGCCCCGTAGTAGGCCACCTCGCTGGCTTCCTCGAAGGATAACGCGCCGATCGGACGGGCCTCGCCGATCAGGCTGGGATCGGCGGTCATCACACCGTCGACGTCGGTCCAGATCTGAATCTCCTCGGCGCCGGCGAAGGCGCCGATGGCCGACGCCGAGTAGTCGGAGCCACCTCTGCCGAGCGTGACGATCTCCCCCTTGTCGTTGTGCACGACGTAACCGGTGACCACCGGCACCACCTCCCCCATCGCTTCGAGCGCCGCAACCAGCCGGCCTTCGTCCGGGCAAAACCGCGCGCTGCCGAAAGGTCCTTGCCCGACCAGCCCCAGCTGCCAGCTATCCAGTGCGCGCGCGGGGATCCCGGAGGCGCTCAACTGGGCGGCGAAGATGCGCACCGACAGCCGCTCGCCGAAACTGGCCACCCGATCCAGCGTGCGCTGGGTCAGCTCCCCGATCATCGAGATTCCGCGCGCCAGCTCCGTCAGCTCGGTCAGCAGCGGGTCGACCAGCTCGCTGGAGAGTTCGAGATCTGCGCAGACCGCCCGATGTCGTTCGAAGAGCGCCGTCGTATCAGGCTTCCCCTGCGCCGCGTCTGTGGCCAGCCTGTGCAGCATGTCGGTCACACCGCCCATCGCCGAGAGCACGATCAGCGGCCGACGGTCGCGGGCTGCGCTGACGATCTGCCCGACCGCCCGCATCCGGTCCGCGTTCTTGACCGAGCTGCCGCCGAATTTCATCACGATCATCGGGCGAGCTCCGGCGCGGGATGGGAAATCGGGAGTGGAGCAAGGTGGAGTTTCGGGGTCATCTTGACCTAACACTTTGATATGGCCGCCGTATCATATTTCTTGCCCGCGCAAGCGTACAAGATGACTGCAAAATGAATGGTGGCCGACCACTCCGGAACCGGCTCCCTCAACCGTGTCAAAGCAAGCTATCACGCTGCCAGGCACGAATACAAATGATTTCTGTGGGTGAGGAGGTGTGATGACCCCTTTGACCAGATGTGTCGCTCCAATGATCTGCGCAGCGCTGCTCAGCGTGACGTGGAGCTCGGCCAGTGCCCAGGACGACCTGCTCCAGCGACTCAACAAGGATACCGCGTCAGTCGTGGCATCCGCGAGCAAGTCCACCGTGGGCGTACGAATCGGTCGCAGCTACGGCACCGGCTTCGTCGTCGGCGAACGGCTTGTGATGACTTCCACCGGCGTGCTCAAAAGCGCCAGCCGGAACATCACGCTCTACCTGCACGACGCCTCGACGGTGCGCGCGCAGGTGGTCGCGATCGACCAGCGGCTCTGCGCCGTATTGCTCAAGATCCAGACCAAGCGCTCCTTGCAGCCGCTGGCCTGGGCCCGCAGCGCCAAGGTCGGAACGGGCATCTTCACGCTCGGCAATCCGTACGGCACGATCCAGACCACGCAGCGCATCGCGGCCAGCTTCGGCAACATCAGCAGCCGCTACCGCGTGACCGGCGACAAGTTCTATGACGGCGAGGTGATCGAGATCAGCGCCGCGGTCAACCGCGGCAGCTTCGGCGGCCCGGTGATCAATACATCCGGCGAGCTGATCGGCATGGTCCATCGCAGCGTCAACTACAAGCGCTGGTTCGGCGTCGCCATCCCGGCCAGGCCGCTGCGCAACTTCGTCAAGCGCTACAAGTCGGGTCAGACGACGATCGAGTCGACCGCCCCCAAGCCCTCAGCCAAGGCCAAGGCCGTGATTCCCGGGTTCTTCGGCGTCAAGGTCGAGTCGGTCAAGCGCGGCAAGCGCAAGTACATCCGCATCACCGCCATCGCACCGAACAGCCCCGCGGAGCAGGCAGGCTTCAAGGTCGGCGACTTCATCGTCCAGCTCAACCGCCTGCCAATCCGCTCGCAGAAGTCGTTCTCGCGGGTGATGGGCGTGCTGAAAGCAGGACAGGTGATCGTTGTGGGCTACGTCCGGCCGGGCCAGCGGCGCACGCAGCGCATGCAGCGCAAGCGGGTCCTGCTGAGCACCATTCCCTGGTAGCGCGCGAAAAAACAACAATGGAGACAATCATGAGAATGACAAATCACGCCCTGACCATCGGTCTGGCGCTGCTCCTGGCGCTGCCCGCGATGGCCGAGGATAGCACGCTGGCCCAGCTCGAGATGGCCCTGCGCAACGCCTCGGAGAAGGCCCGCAAGGCGATCGTCTCGATCGAGGTCAGCCGCGTCAAGGATGTCGGCCCGGCTGCCCGCAAGGGCGGGCAGAACAACAAGAACTGGATGCAGCAGATGATGCGCCAGATGACCAAGCGCGTCCGCCGCACGCACGGCGCTTACTTCAAGCGCCCCGGCGGCAAGGTGACCGGCTTCCTGGTCTCCAGCGACGGCAAGGTGCTGACCAGCTATTACAACGTGGCCGGCCAGCTCGACGGCATCCGGGTCTACCTGCCGGGTGGAAAGGTCCTGCCGGCCAAGCTGCTGGGCGTCGACAAGAATCGCGACGTCGCGATGTTGCAGGTGATCAGCAAGGAGCCGATGGAGTTCCCCTTCCTGTCGCCGGTCGCCACCGACGACGTCAAGATCGGCTCGTTCGTGATCCTCTCCAGCCGCAGCACCGGCACCAAGCGCACGGGCACGGAGTGGGGCATCGTCAGCGCGGTCAACCGCTACCGCGGCACCACGCTGCAGATCGACGCCCGGATCAACTACGGCAACGCCGGTGGTCCGGTGGTCGACCTGAACGGGCGGTTGATCGGCATCGCCTGCCAGCTCTCGCACTTCAACAGCCGCGGACAGAACTCGGGCGTGGGCTACGCCGCGTCGGGCTCGTTCCTGAAGAAGATCATGCCGGACCTGGCTGCCGGCAAGGTGATCGCAGCGCCCAAGCGGCCGTTCCTCGGCATCCAGGGCGAAGACGCCAACCCGGGCGTGAAGCTGACTCGCGTCGTCGAGGGCACCGCCGCCAGAAAAGCCGGCCTGACCGTCGGCGACATCGTCTTGAGCTTCAACGGCCGCAAGCTGGCCAGCATGCAGACGCTGCATGCGGTGATCCAGCGCTGCCGCGTCGGACAGAAGATCAAGCTCGTCATCAAGCGGGGCGACAAGACGATCAAGCTCTCGATCGTGCTCGGCGCCAGAAAGGCAGGGCAGTAAGATGCGTATGCTCAAGCTCACCTTGATTGCACTCCTGGTCGTCTGCCTGCCGCTGGGGCTGGCGGCTGACAACACCGACGAGGCGCCGAAGAAGGAACAGGCGCTGAAGACCGCCCTGGCGATCCAGGCGCAGTTGACCAAGCTGGTCGCCCGCGTGCGGCCGGCCTACGTGATGATCGGCGGCGGCTCGGGCGTGCTGATTTCGGCCGACGGCTACATGCTGACCAACCATCACGTCGCCGGGCGCAAGAAGAAGTGGACCGTGACCCTGCCGAGCCGCAAGCGCTACGTTGCCGACGTGGTCGGCAAGGACTCGCGCGGCGATCTCTGCCTGCTCAAGTTCCGCAACGCCAAGAACCTGCCGTTCGTGCCGCTGGGCGACTCGGATGCGCTGCGCCACGGCCAGTGGGTCGTCGCGATCGGCAACCCCTGGATGGTGGGCCGCGCCGACAACCAGCCGACCGTCTCGGTCGGCATCGTCAGCGCCACGCACGTCTACAGAGGCAACTACACCGACGCGATCCAGACCGACGCGGCGATCAATCCTGGTAACTCGGGCGGCCCGCTGATCAACATGGCCGGCGAGCTGGTCGGGATCAACGGACAGGTGGCGGTTCGCTGGGGCACCGACCGGATCAACTCCGGCATCGGCTTCGCCATCCCGTCGAACCAGATCAAGAACTTCATGGCCAAGATGAAGGC
>CAZMLI010000110.1:0-1772 GCA_964566865.1 uncultured Planctomycetota bacterium | reverse complement strand
CGCAACCCGAACGCGCCGTTCCTCGGCATCACCATCTCGCAGTCCTACCAGGGCGCCGGAGTCGAGGTCGACTCGGTCACCCCGGGCACGGCAGCCGAGAAGGCGGATATCAAGCCGGGCGACATCATCACCCACTTCAATGGGGTGAAGGTGAGAGACAGCTCGCACCTGATCCAGTTGATCAGCAAGAAGAAGATCGGCGACAACGTCAAGGTCCAGGTCACACGCGGTCTGGACATCTTGAAGCTCTCGGCAACTCTGGGACGGCGCCCGCGGTAACGCGTCGATGTCGGTCACGGCCAGGGCCTATTTTTATCGTCAGATGGCCACCCTGCTCGACGCGGGGATCCCGATCCGCAGCACGCTCAGCACGCTTGCGGAACAGACCTCGGGTCCCCTGCGTCGGGCAGCGCTTCATCTGGGCCAGTCAGTCGACGAGGGCCACAACCTGGCCGAGGGACTGGCCGACAATCGCCACTTCTCGCTGATCGAGCGGGAGATGCTCTCGGCCGGCGAGCAGTCGGGGCGGCTCGAAGCAAACGCGGGCCTGCTCGCCGAGCTGTTCGAGTACCGCAAGAAGATGATCGGGCAGCTGATCTCGGGTCTGGCCTATCCGGTGATCCTGATCCACATGGCGATCCTGATCTCGTCGGTGCCGAAGATCTTCAGCCACAGCCTGCACGCCTTCGGGATGCAGCTGGCGGTCGCGTTCGGCGCGCTCTACGGCGTCGCGCTGGGGGTCTATCTGGCTTACCGGCTGACCCGTGCCTGGTCGCCACTGGGCATCTTCTGCGAGTCGCTGCTGCTGACCACCCCCGTACTCGGTGGGATCTATCGCAAGACGGTCAGCTCCCGCTTCGCCCGCAGCCTGGCCGGGCTGTACGAGGCGGGCATCCCGCTGTCCCACGCTCTGGAGGTCTCGACCCGCGCCGCGGCCAGCCCCACGCTCAACCGCAGGTTGTTGCCCGGCGTATCGCGACTGGCCGCCGGCGAGACCCTGCTCACCGTGCTGACCGAGAGCCGGTTCTTCAGCAAGGTCCTGCTGAGCATGGTCAGTACCGGCGAGACGAGCGGAAAGCTGGGGCAGACGCTGGTGAAATCGGCCGACTACGCGGAGGACGAGGCGCGCAACGGGCTGAAGATCCTGATGGTCCTCCTGCCGATGGTCGTCTTCCTGATGATCGCGGCTGCGATTGCCTATCACATCATCCAGAGCTACCGTGGTATTTTGTCCAAAATGGGGATTTAGCAGGTATATTCGGCGCCATGTCCGAAAGTGAGCAGACTGAGGCCCAGAGCCCGCCGCCTGGAGACGATCCGTTCCTGCAGGACCCCCAAGTCGAGCCGATGCGCGGCGCGCCCAAATGCCTGGGCCTGTTCGTCATCATGGCGATCGTCTACTTCTTCAACCTCTACTGCACGATCCTGGTCCTGCCGCAGGTGGAAGCGAGTTTCACGGCCGCCAACCCGGAGATCAAGATCAACAGCCAGCAGAACGCGTTCCTGACCGTCAGCCACAGGCTGGCCAAGGACCGCTTCCTGGGTTATCTGCCGGTGCTGGTGATCATGGCGCTGGGGATTCTCAGCCTGGTGACGCGCAAGTGGAGCCTGTTCAGCGGGATCTTCTTCACCGGCATCGTGCTGCAGTTCCTGCTGTTTCTCTATGGCTGGGTGATCTTCGCCTTGCCCCTGATCCGGCAGGCTGGCGACAGCGCAGGCTAGCTAGTTTCCGTCAATAAATGCCTCGGAGGCCGCTTGCGAAGGGGGCTTCC
>CAZMLI010000109.1:0-12390 GCA_964566865.1 uncultured Planctomycetota bacterium | reverse complement strand
CGCCTTCGGCCACGAGATCCATCAGCCGCCTGGCAGTGCCTGCATCTCGGGCGTGACGCTGGTGATAAATCCAACCGGGCGTCTGCGGTCGCTTGCCGTCCCCCAGCCAGCGCGCCACGGCGGGATCCGCTGAACTGGCAAACAGCGCTTCGGCCAGTAGATCTTGCTGCCAGCCATCACGGTCCTTGCCTCCCTCGAACCGCTTGATCAGATCTCGTGCAGGCGGTGGTTCGAACGAGAGCTGCCCGCTGGCCGCGCCGAAATAACGTGAGATCAAGGGTGGCCTGCGGGGCAGGGCCAGTGGCAGGGCGAGCCGGACAGCTGGCGCCTGCTTGCCTTCGCCGATTCTGATGTCGAGACGCCGTGCGGTCGGCGTGAGAAAAGGTCGGTCTTCCAGCTTGTTGGACACGGCGAAGATCAGGTCCACGCCGCCCCTCGTGTAATCCAGGCGAGATCTGCTGGCCAGCAGTTTCCAGCCTCCGTCCTCCCGCACGAGCCGCAGATCACGCACGATCCGGTCCATGACGCGTGCCTGTTCGACCTTCGAGCGGTTCCCGCGCCACGCCATGCCGAGCGCGACAATCAGCGCATTCCCGAACTGGGGATGCGCGCCCGCTGGCGGGACGGTCCAGACTTCCACATCGTACTTCAGGCGCTGTCTCGCCCGTAAACGTTTGATCAGATCCGCTTCTGTCGGATCATAGCCCTTGTGCGCCGCGCGGATCAGCATGAATTCGCTCGGCAGCAGCCAGACCGACAAGGTGCCTTCTGCCAGCGCGATCTTGTTCTCGAGCGTGACCAGCAACGCCATGTTTTGCAGGGCTAGCTCGTGCTTCAGCCTGTCCCTGATTGTCTTCGGTTCGTCCTGCGCCTGCGCAGCCGCGCCTCCAGCCAGCAGGCAATGCAGCAGCAGGACGAGCGCGAGGCGCGTCATGCGCTCGGGCTATATTCCTTCGGGGCGTGATTGACGCGTCCGCTGCGGATCACGTTGGCGCGCAGTTGCTGACCGATGATCTCTTCACCGCGCTTGCCCACCTCGAGGAACTCGTCGACGTCGATGCCGGTCTCGACATTCATTTCCGCCAGCATCGCGACCAGATCCTCCGAGCAGGTATTGCCGGTGAAGCCGAACTGGTACTTGGCGCCGGAGGACGGCTGACCGCCGATCGCGCCGAGCGAGGTGTCGACGTAGCGCAGGCCCATCTCGAGCGCGACGAACGTATTGACGATGCCGTTGCCGCGGGTGTCGTGGAAGTGCGCGATGAACTTCGCCTCGGGAAACAAGCTCAGCAGCTCGCCGATCCGCTCACGAACCTGCAGCGGGTTGGCGGCGCCGGTCGTATCGCCGAGCATGATTGTATGGGCGCCGTGCTCGATATAGAAGCGGGTGATGTCGATCACCTTCTCCATCGGCACGTCACCCGAGATCGGGCAGCCGTAGACGGTGCCCGGGCAGCCGATGACCCGCACGCCGAGGGCATGTGCGCGCTCGATCACCCGGGCGTGGGACCGCTTGGCCTCTTCGTGGTTCATGCGGAAGTTCGCCATGTTGTGTGCTTCGCTCGAGGAGATCATCAGGATGATCTCTTCCGCCCCGTAGCCTTCCTTCTGGCAGACCTCGAAGCGCTCGAAACCCTTCTCGTTGGGCATCAGCACGACGTGGGTCACCCCCTCTCGCCGCTGGATGCCGCGAAGCACCTCGACGCAGTCGGCAAACTGAGGCAGCAGCTTGGGATGTGAGAAGGAAGTGACTTCCAGCTTGGTCACGCCGGAAGCGGTGATGCGGTCGACCATTTCGATCTTCTCTTCGGTCGGGATCACCTTGGGAATCGACTGCAGGCCGTCGCGAGCCCAGCATTCGCACAACGTCACGGATTCAGGTAGAGGCATGCGGGCATTTAACAGCGGCAAATCCACCGCGTCAACTCTCTTGACATGTTCAGAATCAACGGGCATAGTTTTTCGATTCCAACCTGGAGCGAGATATGGCTGCCGAGAGCAAACACACCCCCACCGTCGTCCTGAAGTCGGTCATCGTGGGGCCCTGGAAGTACGAGCCGCAGACCGAAGAGGTCGCCCAGCTGATCCTCCGGGCCGAGTCTCACCCCCTCGGCAAGGAGTTCCTGCAGGAAGGCGCGCTCGATGCGGTTTCCGCGATCTTCGACGTGCATGCCTTCGTCGTGGACCAGGCCCGCCTGCAGCTGGCCTCCACGGATAGGCTGCCTACCGCGCTGGGTACAGAAATGGCGTTTCCCGGGCAGTAAACCAGGCCGCCAGGCACAGCAGGCCCAGCATCAGCACCAGCGGCAACAGCCACCAGCGCTTGTGATGCCGTAGAAAATACAGATACTCACTGATCAGTGACACTGCAGTGCTCCCTGTCAGGTGAGCCCATCGCCAGCCGCAAGCGCTCGAGCCAGATCGGCTTCATCCGGCGGGTATAGTCATAGCTGTAGGGCGTGATCCGATAGGCGTGGCTCATAGGAATACCATGCCCCAGATGTGCCATCAAGAACAGCGCGATCGGCGGGTCGAGTTGCTCCAGCCCACGCCTCAGCTGATCCAGCAACTCGCGCCGCGCGACGCGTTTGGATGGGGTCGGATCCGGATCGACGATGTCGACGCCGTCGAGGGAGATGGATCGCCGGCGGCCCAGCTTGGCCATCTCCAGGCGCAGCGCGCGGAAGTAGTAGGTCTTGAAGCGCGCGCGGCTCTCGTGATCCACCTTGTAGCAGCGCAGACAGCGAAAGAAGACCTCCACTGACATGTCCCACGCGGTGTCTCCGCCGATCCTATGGCTGACGATCCAGCGTACCCCGAGCCCCGTCAGTGGTGCACAGAACTGCAAGTACAGATCGCCGAGCGCCCAGTCCTCACCAGCCTGGGCACAACAGACCCGCTGTTCGATCCAGCCAGGCTCATCCACTCACCCCCCCTGACTGCCGGCCGGAGCCGGCCAACAAATCGCGCCTCACGCAACCCCCAAGCCTATCCCGCTGGTCACGCGAATTTCAACTGACCCACACCCGTTACAGTCCCGAGCGTGCGGTTTTGTGTGCATTTTCTTGCACGTCGCGACATGTCACGGATTCGGGCTGTCGTTACCTTTTGGAACATGTCGCCCGGTGCTTGGGTCGAGCGTGCCTGATTTGCAAGCATATGATCAATGCCGGCAAGCACTTATGTTTGTCGCCGACAAGCGCGGTCTGGCACATCTTTTGCATTTACAGCGTCTAGCTACGGGTCTATCGTGAGATTGCCCGAAAACGAGACAGGACGAACTAAATGAAAACGGTCGCCAAAATCCTCCTGCTGATCACCGGTATCGCCACCCTGATCGGCCTCATTGGACAGTCGGGGTTGAATGCCCTTCCGACGGTTCGCCCTGCACTGCTCGCGGTCCCCGCGGGCTATCTGTATTACCACCACGACCGCTGCGGGCAGTCCCGCGTCGATCTCGGCTGCTGTGGCGGCGCCTCCCGGCCCCAGGGCTACGACAATCTGACGCCGGCCTTCGACGGTCCGGTCCAGCCGGCCGCCGTCGGGCGCCTGGTGGCCGCTTTCTCGCCGGCAGCTCGCAGCCGGCTGATGCGCGAGTTTGGCCTGAAGCGGCTGCATCACATTCCCCAGCTGGGAATCGAGGTGCTGGCCACGCGTCGCGGCGCGGATGTCCCGACCGTGATCGAACGCCTAAACCGCGAGCCCGGCGTACTATTTGCCGAACCGGACTATCTGGCGCAGGTCAGCCACGACAAGCACAAGAAGCGCAAGGGCGCCGCGTTCCTCAAGCGCATCCTGAAATCGCTCGATCCGATTCACCGTGCGCAGCCCGCCCTGGATGATATTCAGGCCCGGGAGGCCTGGAAGAAGTACTGCACCGGCTGCTCGGCGGTCAAGATCGCGGTCGTCGACACCGGGGTCGACCCGTTCCACGAGGATCTCAAGTCCGTGCTGTTGCCAGGCTGGGACTTCGTCAACGACGACAATGTGCCGGAGGATAACCTGGGTCACGGCACCGCGATGGCAGGCATCATCGGTGCGCCGGGCGACAACAAGGTCGGCATCGCCGGACTCTGCTGGAATACGAGGATCCTGCCAGTCAAGGTGGCCGACAGCCAGGGTCAGGCGACCTTCAGCAACCTGGCCCGCGGCATCATCTGGGCCGCCGAGCAGGGCGCCCGCGTGATCAACGTCTCGCTCGGTGGACGGGCCGACTCGCAGCTGCTCCGCCGCGCCTGTCAGCTGGCCGCCCGTCAGGGCGCGCTGATCGTCTCCCCCGCCGGCAATGACAACCACAGCGTGCTGGCGGTTCCCGCACGTTATCCCGAGGTGCTGGCCGTCGCCAGCACCAACGCGGACGACATTGGCCTGGTGACCAACCTGAGCCATCGGGTCGACGTAGCCGCTTCGGGTGAGAACATCGTCAGCAGCGTGCCCGGGTCGCTCTACTCGATCCTCTCCGGCACCAGCTGCGCCTCGGCCCACATCGCCGGCGTCGCCAGCCTGATCCTCAGTCACCGGCCCGAGCTGAATGCCGCGCAGGTGCGCGCCATCCTGCGCCGTGCGGTCGATCCGATCCCTGCGCTGATCTCACAGCAGGGGTTCTACGATTTTGGCCGGATCAACGTGCTCAAGGCACTCGAAGAAGCGGAGAAGTCCACGCCCGACGCGGGCATTCGTTCGGTGGCGCTGCTGCCGCGCAAACCACAGCCCGGTCAGGCCGCAACGCTGCTGGTCGAGCTGGCCAACCGCGGCAACGTGGCCTACCTGCCGGGCCGACTGACACTGACCATCGGCCAGCAGACCGTCAAGGCGCAGACGCCGCGCCTGTCCGTCGGGCAGCGCCAGCAGATTCGGGTCGCTTTTGTCACGCCCGCGGAAACGGTCGAGCTCAAGCTCAGCCTCTCGGTCGGCCCCGGCGAGACACAAACCGAAGACAACGCCGCCACGATCAGCGTCGTACCGACGGCGGAGGCGACCCACGATCTGGCGATCATCAGCGCCCGCATCGACAAGCTGCCGCTCGAATCGGGCCAGGTGCCGATCGATGTCGTGATCGAGAACCGGGGCAACCAGCCGATCATGAACTCGATCATCTCGGCGCACGATCGGTCCAGCAAGGCGCTTCTGGCCACCACCGCCGGCCTCCCGCTGAAGGTCGGTGGACGCCGAAGCGCGCGTCTGTGGATTCCGGTCAACGATCGCAAGGGCCGCGCGCTGGGTGTCTTGCTGCGCGCCTCCCCGTCCGATCGGGACGCCACGCCGCGCAACAACGAGGGGCTGCTGCTGGTGCCGCTGGCATTGCATCAGGGCGCCGAACTGTACTACCAGCAGGCGGGCGGGATCGACATCCTGCCGGACGCGCCGCATCGCGTGCAGATCGACCGCGGCTACCTGCCGATCCAGGTCTTCGTGCCCTACCAGGGCGGCGAAGGCGATGACCGCTACCTGCAGATCAAGCGCACCACGATCAGCATGCGCGACACGCCGACCGGCAGCGGCCGCACGATCTACGAGGACAAACCGGACGCGCCCCCGCTGATCACCGTGGAGGGTTTGACGCTGGTCGACGAGATGGGCCGGCCGGTCGATGGCGCCGCGGATCTGTTCGGGGGCGAGGCCAGGCTGCACAACCGCGGACGGCACCAGATCTTTCGAATCCCGCTGAAGGCACTCGGCATCTCCGCCGACGAGACCCGGATCGTCGAGAAGTACTTCGAGGTCAAGCTCGAGTGGGACCACATGCGGCGGATGTTCTACTTCTTCGAGGCGGATCGCAGCGGCACCGTCAGCTGGGTGCTCAAGGTGCGCTTCACCCCGCACGCGTTCCCGCGTTTGCCGGGCATGGCGCAGCATTATTATGACGCCCACCACCATACGATCGCGGAGTGGTTCATCGGCGACAAGTTCAACCTGTTCGCACCCAAGAAGGCCTATGGCGGTCCGATCCAGATGATCCGCGAGTCGGCCTACGTCATGGGGCTGATCGACAGCCGGGAGCAGATGAAGCACCGGGTCATCACCACCGACCACAATGTGTTCTTCATGAACGAGTTGACGCCGGGCAAGCCGACCACCGACCCGACCTACCGCCCGACCTTCGGCCCGACGGCCCCGCAGAACAGTCGGGACGAGCACGGCAAGCTGAAGAGCGAATGGCAGCGCTACGTCGATCTGTTCGGTCTGTCGGCCGGCGAGGAAGTGGCCATCTCCCAGGGCCAGGCGCTCGGCATCGTGCCGCTCGGCGCCCACCTGCTGACCTACATGGGCCAGCACTTCGACGGCCCCTGGCATGGCGGCAGTGGGTTCAGCGAGGCGATCGGCGAGGGCGAGAAGCTGGAGCTCGATACGGTGCTGCACACACTGGCCAAGAAGAACCCCGAGCGCAACCGTCACGCCTTCGCCTACGCGGCCCATCCGTTCTCGGGACAGGGCTGGAACAAGAAGCACCTCGACATGGCGCTCGGTCTGCGCGAGCAGTACCGCAACGAGCGCTACGTCAATACCGTGACCCGGCAGTTCGTCTTCAAGGGGCTGCAGCTCTGGAACGGCAAGGGCGAACGCTCGTTGCCGTCGAAGGCGATCGGCGACTTCCAGTCGCTCAACCCCTGGGCCAACAGCAAGTTCGTCGCTGGCAACAAGCGCTGGGACACGGCCCTCTGGGAGACGCTCGACAAGTACAATCAGTTCATCACCAAGAACTTGATCTGGTCTTTCAACGACCGACCGAGCCAGAAGTTCATCCGCAAGATCTACGGTGAGGCCGGGACCGACGCCCATGGCGACTTCAACTTCTCCAGCGCGCGAGCGGCGACGATCATCAGCTTCAGCTCGACCTTCTCGCTGGACTCCAATGCCTGGGGCAAGGTTCGCACGCTGGCCTTCGCTGATGAGATGCCGGGCGCGACGCCTGAGGAGCGCTTGATGCAGGCGATGGCAGCCGGCAATACGGTGATGACGGACGGTCCGATCGTGCACTTCACGGTGGATGCCGACACCAAGTTCGACTCGCGCACGCGAACCTATCATGACCGAGTCGAGAAGCACGAGAACGACAACGGCCGGCTCGGCGGCAGCGGCGCTTTCGGTGGCGGACGGACCGCGCTGGTGATTCGCTCGAGCCCCTACATGGCCTTCCGCTACCGCTATTTCAATACGCCGGAGTTCGGCACCGACGGTGGCAAGATCAAGCACATCAAGATCTACCGCAATACGGCTGCGAAGCCGAACCCGACGCGCAAGATCAAGATCCCGGGCGCGGGCTTTTTCTCGGCCAAGTCCTTCGATCGTCTGGTGAGCGTCGGCTCGCTGGCGCCCGGCGGGTCGGGCAAGGAGCTGGCCGAGCCGATCAACCTGGAGCAGGAGGGCGCGGTCGACACCCCCAGCGCCTTCTACCTGGGCGCCTTCACCGGCGCAGACCCGGACACGGACGATCTGGCACCCGACGACGCGCGGTGCTATACGAATCCGATCTGGGTCATCCCGGTCGATGTTCGGGCCTCGCTGAAGCAGGCCGGTGGCGCGATCCCGGCCAAGGGCCTGAAGATCGCGTTTCACTTTCCGCTCTCGATCACACCCGATGACTACCGGATCGCAGTCAAGGTGCTCGGCGCCGATGGTCGCACGACCGACATCTCCGACGCACCGCTGGTTTTTCTCGAGTCGCAGGGCTGGAGCAGCGAGAACAAGACCGCGAGCGCGCGTTACACCTTGACCAACAAGAAGGCCATCCCGCTGGCCCGCCTGCAGCGCTATCCGGACAACAAGACGGTCTCGCTGCTGATCTATTTCCACGACATCCCCAAGGACATCAACGGCAACCCGCTCAACGCGGTCGCCTTCAAGCTGCCGATCGAGGTCAAGCTCGGCGACGGGGATGCGCTTGGCGGGGCCCACGAGAATGACGGGACCGGCGGCAATGCCGACGGCGCCGGCAACAGCGGCGCGACGCCTGGCGACCCCAACACCGAAGGCGCGGGCGGCCTGAAGAACGTCGATGGCGCCAAGTCCGGCACGGGCCCGGGCACGGGCACGGGCACGGCTGGGAGCACGGGGCCCGGCACGGGCCAGAGCGGCAACAAAGGCACGGGCCGTGGTGTCAGCGGCGGCGCCCCCCGCTCCGGCAGTGGCAATGCAGGCAGCGGCACCAGGCCGACGACGGGCGCAAGGGGTGGCAGCAACGCGGGCGGACGCAATGCTGACGGGACGGGTGGCTCCTCCCGCGACGGCAGTGGAACGGACAACAGCGGTATCGACGGTCGCAATGATCCGCAGAACGAGTCGGACCAGCGCTACCGTGATCCGGTGGTGATCGAGCGCGATGCGTCCGACCGGCCAGAGTGGCGCGCGCGGCCGATGGTGCCGATCCGCAGTGCACGCCGCGGCGTCAGCGGCCGTCGAGGCAGGCCGCGCAACTCGCGCTCGGGTGGTAAGCGGGGCGGGCTGGCGGTCGAGGATCGTGGGTTCGGGTCGGAAAACGACGGATCGGTCGCCACCACGCCCAGTGCCCCAGCGGACGATGACCCGCTGGCCAAGATCGGCTGCTTTCTGGCCACCGCATCGCTGGAGCAGGTGCGTGGCCCGCAGCCGGCGAGCGCGACGACCGCGACGACCGTGACCAACTGGACGGGAAGCTACAAGCTGAGCGACGGCCGACTGGCCGAGCTGAACCGGCTGCGGCGGTTCCGCAATCGCGTGCTGCTACGCTGGGAACCGGGACAGGCTTTCGTGCGCAATTATTACACGCATAGCCCGGCGCTGGCGCGGAGTATCCGGCATCGCCCGGCCGCTCGAACGGCCGTGCGCTGGCTGGTGATCCGCCCCGCAGTGATCGGAGCCGGTGTGGCTCTGGGCGAGGACCGCCGCCCGGCATATCTGCTACTGGGATTTCTGGGGCTGGTCTTGCTGGGACTGCGGCGTCGCAGACGACTCAGTCGCTGCTAGCAGCGACTGCGAACCGATCAATGGTCGGGGTAAGGAACAGTTGACTCTAGCGGGGCTTCCGACTAGTTTTACGCGCTGAGGGCCCATGTCAGAGACCGATTCCAGCGACCCGGTATTCCGTCTCTCGGTCAGCGATTATGTCGCCCGGATCGAGGAAATGGCGCCCCATGCGGACGGCGATCGCACCTGGCAGGTCCAGCATGTGATGAGCGCGCTGAAGGCCAAAGGTGTCTCTTACGGCATCGACATCGACGAGATTCAGCGGGTTTGCAACGAGGTCAACGACACCGGCCAGATAGTCCGCAATGTGGTGATCGCCAAGGGCGAGGCGCCGATCAACCCCGGGCTGCTCTGGAAGCCGATCATCGAGCCGGGCGGTATGGTGCTTTCCGGAGAGGTGGTCTGGCGCGGGGAGCCAGTCGACGAGGGCCAGACCGGCACCAACCTGCAGGGCAAGCTCGTCTCCTATGGCGCTGCGCCGGAGCTCGAGCTCGGCGAAAACTGCTTCATCGGAATGAACGACAACGAGGTCCAGGCGACTGTCTACGGCATCCTGATCGACGGCGAAAAACCCGCGGTCGAGCCACTGGTCTGGATCTCCGAGGACAAGATGGAGGCGTTTGCCGATATCCACCCCTACTCGGCACAGGGCAAGGAGCTGACCGAAGAGGACCTGCTGCGCGCGCTGAAATCTGCGCGCGTGACCTACGGCATCCTGATCGACGACCGGGTCGACACCGCGATGCGCCGGGCCCGGGATCTGGGGAAGCCGGAGCCGAATCTGCTGCTGGCCCGCGGCAAACGACCGCGTAGCGGCTGCGCCGCCGCCAAGTTCACCTTCATGCTCGACGGCCGGGATCCGATCGACGTGGCGCGGGATGTGGATTCCGGTAAGCTCGATCCCGCCAAGGTGATCCAACCGATGGCGCGCGGGGGCCAGCGGCTGGCCAGCTCGACTCCCGCCTCGAACCCGCGCATGGGGATCGACCTGTTCGGCGAGGACGTGCCGTACGCCTCGGGCATGCAGGCGGTCTTTCTGGCTTCAGGGACAAACGTCGAACAGGATTCAGATAGCAACGAATTCCGCACGACGATCCCCCACTGGGGATACGTCAATTTGACGCGCAAGGACGAGACACACTGGGAGCTGAATGTCGAGCCTCCACTGCAAGTCTCCGAGGACAAGACGAGCCTGGACCTGAGAGTCTTCCCCCCGCGCGCCGGGCAACCGCAGGTCAGCCTGGACGATCTGCGCGAGGCGCTGGCCGCGCAGGAGTTCGGCATCGAGGTCGACTTCGAGATGGCGGAGATGATGATCGAGGCGGTGCTCGAGGATGGTCGGCCGGGGCTGGTCTCGGTGGCTCAGGCGCTGCCGCCCGAGGACGGCGAGGACGGGCGGCTGGACTATCTTCACGAAACCGGTCAGGCAGCCGGCAAGACTCGACAAGACGGCACGATGGATTATTACCAGCGCAGCCTGGTGATCAACGTCGAGCAGGGCGAGGTCATCGGCGACCGGGTCGCGCCCACGCCGGGCATGGCGGGGATGGACATCTGGGGCAAGGAGATCCCGGTCATTGCGGGCCGCCCGGCCGATGTCTCGGGACTGCACAACATCATCCTCTCAAAAGACGGCAAACATCTGGAAGCGCTGATCGACGGATGTCTGGTCTTCGACGAGGGCCAACCGGGCGTGCACGATCCGCTGGTCATCGAGGGAGACGTTCACTTCAAGACCGGCCACATCCATGCCGAGACGGCGGCGATCGAGGTCGAGGGATCCGTCGCCGACCGCTTCGAAGTTCGTTCATCCGCGGACATCTGGATCAAGAAAGACGTTGAGGACGGGATGATCGAGACGCGCGCCAACATCACCATTGGTGGTGGCGTCTTGATGAAGGAAAACGGCAGCATTGTCGCGGGCGGCAAGATCCACTGCACCCACGCGCAGAATGCGCGGATGACCGCGGGCGGGTCGATCGAGGTGACCAACTCCGTGGTCAACAGCGAGCTGGAGAGTGGCGAGAAGATCCTGCTGCCCGATGCACAGCTGATGGGCGGGATAGCCAAGGCCCGACTCGGCATGGTGGTCAAGACCCTGGGGGCGGAATCTCACCTCGAGACCGAGGTGGTGCTGGGCATCACCTACGGCGACCTGGAGCAGATCGCCGTCGCACGAACACTGTTCCAGGAAGAGCTCGAACGCATCACCGGGCTGATCGGCGAGGACCCGGACATGGAACGCTTCCTGGTCCTGCCGGAGGATGAGATGAGCACGTTCAAGGAAGTGCTCAACTGGCGCGATCGCAACCAGCGCAACATGCAGAAACTGGACGAGGTTCAGGATCAACTGCTGGAGCTGAACAGACAGCGGCGCCAGGCCAGCGTGCTGATTCTGGGTAGCGTCTATCCGGGGGTGCGGGTCAACATTCTCGGCCGGGTCTACGAGGTGACCCAGCGGGTCTCGCAGTGCGCCATCGAGTATGACTGCGAGAGCGGTCAGGTCGTGCTGCGGCCCACCGTCAGAACCTCCTCCCAGGCCGACGCGGCCGGTGTGCTCGAAGAACCGGTCAGCGAGACGATCCTGCAGATGAGTGAACCGGTGAGCGAATTCTCGCTGGAGGAACTGCTCAACCGGGCGGGGTCGTTCTGGACCGAGATGAAGCGGCAGAAGTTCACCGTGCTCGTCGTCGACGACGACCACCCCACGCGTCAGCTGTTGCGGAAAATCCTCGAGGCCGAGGGATATCGTGTGATCCAGGACGCCGGTCGCACCGCGCTGGACAAGCTGCGAACCAACAAGATCCAGATGGTGCTGCTGGACATCTCACTGCAGGGGTTCGACGGCATCCAGATCCTGCAGCAAATCAAGAGCGATCGGTTACTGGGCTCGATTCCGGTGGTGATGCTGTCGGCGCGCACCGACAAGGACACCATCATGCGCGTCAAACGCCATCGCGCCGATGACTACATCGTCAAGCCGTTCGATCGCGAGACGATCCTCAACAAGGTCAAGTTGATGAAGGCGCTGAACGTGCGCCGGGTCACCGAGGTTCGCACCAAGGGCAAACGCGTGCAGAATCCCGATATCCTGATCGTCGACGACGACCGCGCGATCCGGCGTATCCTCTCGCGCATCTTGCAATCGCTCGGCGCCACGGTGACCCAGGCGGCCAACGCGCGCGAGGCGATCGCGGCGCTGCGCGATCAGCAATTCCACATGATGTTTCTCGACATCAGCATGCCGCAGATCGATGGATTGACCCTCTGCAGCAAGATCCGCCAGATCGATTCGTTGAAGAAGGTGCCGATCATCATGTGCAGCGCGCGCAAGGAGAAGGAGAGCATCATCGCGGCACGCGAGGCGGGCGCCAACGACTATGTGGTCAAGCCGTTCAACCAGTTGACGATCGAAGAGAAGCTCTCCAAGCACCTGCCGATGATCGG
>CAZMLI010000108.1:0-12509 GCA_964566865.1 uncultured Planctomycetota bacterium | reverse complement strand
GTTGTCCTCCGCCCTGCCGTTCCCCGTTCCCTGTTTCCTGTTCCCTGTTCCCTGTTCCCTGTTGTCCTTGTCCTTGCTGTCCTTCGCCCTGCTTTCCCTGTCCCTGCTGTCCTTCCCCCTGTTTTCCCTGTCCCTGCTGTCCCTGTTGTCCTTCTCCCTGCTTATCTTGCCCCTGAGCCCGCTGCTGTCCCTCACCCAGCTGATCCCCACGCTTGCGATCGCCCGGCTGCCCCATGTCCGGATTGCGCCAGTCCCGGCCGTCGCCCTGATCCAGTCGACGACCGCTCTGCCCCTTGCCAAACGGGTCGTTCTCTCCGTCAGCGCCGCCCGACTTCTTCGCGATCGACTTGCCCGCTCTCTTCAGCGCCTCGATCTGCTGCTCCAGCTGGCGCAGTCGCTTACCGGCGGTGCCGTTCTCGACCGACTTGGCCGAGGTCTTCAGCTGGCGTCCCGCGTCGGCCAGCGCTCTCTCCAGATCCTTGCTCCGACGCGCGCCGACCGCTTCCTCGGCGCGCCGCAGCGAATCCTGGACCTCCGACGCCCCGCGGCCCTTGCGGGCCGAGCGGTCGAGCGCTTTTTCCCAGCTCGCCCGCTTGGCGTTTGGCATCCTCGGCGCCGAACGGCCGATCGCCTTGGCTGACTGCTTGGCCTTGTCCTCGACGATCGAGCGGGCAAAACCCTTGCTGGCCCGATGTCCCTTGAGCTCCTTGTAGGCCTCCTGGCGGCCCGCTTCGGCCTCACGCTCCCGCTGCAGCTCTTCGGTCAGCTCGTGCATCCGGTCGAGCGCGTCGCGTTTGCTGATCTTGCCCTGCTCGAGGTCCTGGATCAGCTCCTTCAGCTTGGCCGCCAGCTCCTGCTTGCGCGCGTTCTCCTCCTCGTCGCCGGAGGCCTCGAGCGCCTTGGCCAGTCGCTTGAGTTCGTCCATCTGCTCGACGTCGATCTGCGCCTTGCGCACGCCCGCCTTCTTCGCCGGCGGGACGATCTTGCGACGGGGGGCCCAGGTCCAGCCGCCCG
Organism: uncultured Planctomycetota bacterium; assembly: GCA_964566865.1. Classification (GTDB taxonomy): domain Bacteria; phylum Planctomycetota; class JACQVV01; order JACQVV01; family CAZANL01; genus CAZMLI01. Next base: position 11,495 of record CAZMLI010000108.1, on the reverse strand, counting down.
CCAGCAGGATCGCGAGCAGCGCGGCGACGCCCAGCTGTCGGCGCCGGCCCCGCGGCAGCTCGAAGCGCACCACCCCGCTGGGTTTGATCTTCTGCGCGAACGCGACCGCGACGCCCAGCACCAGCGGGGAGAAAGGGTTGTCCTTCGCCTCGGCCTCGATCTTCATCGCGGAACTCAGCGCCTCGCCGGTGTGGGCCATGCGGTCGGCGAAGATCGCGGTCTGCTCCAGGGTGACGGGACGGGCCAGCGCTGCCACGAGCGCGAGCAGGTAGCCCAGCGGACCACAGGCCAGGTAGAGCCCCAGGCCCATGCCGCCGAACCAACCGAGCAGCTCGCAGGCCAGCAGCATGGCGGCGAACAGGCTGCCTGCGACCAGCCCGCTGATGGCCAGTTCGAGCGCGCGCAGCACCACCCAGCGGCGGCGGATCAGGCGCAGCGTTTGTACGACCTGATTCAATACTCGCGCCTCTGGCGCGACGAGGGGATGTTGAGCGCCTTGCGATACTTGGAGACGGTGCGGCGGGCGATGTCGACGCCTTGATCCTTGAGGATCTTGGCAATCTCGTCGTCCGACAGCGGGCTGTTCTTGTCTTCCTTTTCGATCACAGCCGAGACGCGCATCTTGACGGTCTCTTGCGACTCGTCGCCGGTGCGAGTGCTCAGGCCGCCGGTGAAGAAGTACTTCATCGCGAAGATGCCGCGCGGGGTCTGGATGTACTTCTTGTTGATCGCACGCGAGACGGTCGAGACGTGGATGCCGACGACGTCGGCCACTTCTTGCATTTTCAGCGGCATCAGGTGCCCGAGGCCGTGGTCGAGGAACTGCTTCTGCCGGATGATCATCTCGCTGGCGACGTTGTAGAGCGTCATCTGGCGTTGCTCGATCGACTCGATCAGCAGCTTGGCCGACTCCAGCTTCTTCTTGATGAACTGCCGGACCTTGGGATCCTTGCGCTTGGTGTGGAACATGTCGCGGTACTGGCGCGAGATGCGCAGCGTCGGCACGTAGCTGTCCTCGACGCGCACTTGGTAGGTGCCCTCGATCAGCTCGACGATCACGTCGGGAATCACGATGTGGGTCTCTTCGATCGAGAAGATCGAGCCCGGCATCGGGTTGAGCTGCGAGATGCTCTGGCGCGCCAGCTTGATCTCGTCGATCGGGCGGTCGAGCTTCTTGGCGATGTGCGGCAGCTTGTTGCGCTTGAAGTCCTCGAGATGAAACATCAGCAGGGTCTTGAGGAACTGGTAGTCCGGGTGGCTCGGTTTGAGCTGCAGCAGCAGGCACTCCTGCAGGTCGCGGCCGCCGACGCCCGGCGGGTCGAGTGACTGCACGATCGTCAGCGCCTCGTCGAACTCCTCCTCGGCCACCTCGTAGGGCAGCATGTCCTGTAGCTCTTCGTAGTCGAACTGCAGGTAACCCTTGTTGTCGATGTTGTAGATCATGTACTCGCACAGCTCGTGCAGCCGCGGGCTGATCTGCCGCATGCGGATCTGCTCGAACAGATGGTCTTGCAGCGTGTTCGGTCGGGAAGCGGTGTTCTCCAGCGCCTCGAGCTTCTTGTCCCGTTCGCCGTCGAAGCGCTTGGGGATGTGGTTCTGGATGTAGTTCTCGCTCCACTCGTCCTGCATGCTCTCGAGTCGCTCGAACTCCTTCTCGAACTCTTTTTCCTTCTCCTTCTCGCGCGGATCCTCCTTCTCGGCCTGCTGCTCCGGCGTCGGATCTTGAATCTCGAGCGTCGGGTTCTCGTCCATCTCCTGCTGGATCCGGTTCTCCAGCTCCATGTTGGTCAGCTGGAGAATCTCGACCTTCTGCAGTAGCTGCGGCGCGAGCCGGAGCGTTTGTATCTGGCGCTGATGCAGCGCAAGTTCCATGCGCATGGTCAGGTCCTTTCCGTTTCGATCACGTCCATGTGAGTCTGCCTATCCCCCGTCCTGCATCATCTCGCGGCGGCCGGCGATGGCGTCGGCCAGGATTGCCGTGGACGTGTAATCGATGTGGCTTCCGGTTGGAATGCCCTTGGCGATGCGCGTCACCCGCACCGCATGCTTGGCCAGCAGCTGGCCGACATAGAGTGCCGTCGCGTCGCCCTCCATGTCGGGGTTGGTCGCGAGGATCACTTCCTTCACCGTGCCGTCGCTGACGCGTCGCTCGAGCTGGTCGAGCGTCAGGTCCTTCGGCTCCTGTCCTTCGAGCGGCGCGATCCGACCGAGCAGCACGTGGTACCTGCCGCGGAAACGGCCGGTCTTGTCGAAGGACAGCACGTCCTTCGGCTCCTCGACGACGCAGAGCACCGAGGCGTCGCGCGTGGTGTCCGCGCAGATCCGGCAGGGGTTGGTATCGGAGAGGTTGAAGCACTGCTGGCAATGCCCGACCTTCTCCTTCAGCTCGGTGATTGCGTGCGCCAGGCGCAGCGCATCCGTCTTGCTCGACTTGAGCAGGAAGAACGCGAGACGCTCGGCCGTCTTGTTGCCGACTCCGGGGAGTCGCTCGAACTCCTCGATCAGCTGTTCGAGTACGCGTGGATATCCCGACATCCCCTAGATTATACAGCGAGGCGAATCAGGGGGTCAAGCCAAGTCGAGGTCAGTCGAAGATTGAATCGACCTCTTCTGGCCGCAGCGCTCCCGTGAACTGTCTGCTCGCATTCTCCCGGGTAATGAAATACAGCAGCAACATCGGATAGAGCAGGCCGAACAGGGCACCGGTCACAACACCGAAGATGGTCACTCCCAAGGCCATCGCGTTCGCATTGGGAAATCCCTGGCTGGCGAAGTCGTGTTGCAGGATGGGCAGGGAGACGGTGAAGCTGAGGATTGCGCCGGAGAGAAATACGAGCATCTCGCAGGACGCCACGGCGATGGCGAATTTCTTCGCGCTGGACGCCAGTCGGTAGAGCAGGATACCGGAGACGAACAGCATCAGCGCAACGAACATGTTGGCGGCCATGTGAACCAGGACCACAGTCGGTTGGGTCGGCGCCTTCAGCGCGACGGTGCCCAGCATGACGAGGATGTTCATCATCAGCCCGCCGCCGCCCAGCACCATGTTGATCACAGCGAAGACCAGCACGGCGCCGGTAGCCTTCCGGGGAGCGTCGTAATCGTATTCGTATTCCTGATCGTGATCGAGATCGTGCATATTGTGGGTCGTCCGGGGTCAAATACAGCGGGCACGACGCGCGAGCGCCGTGCCCTGCTTGTCAGTGTCGATCGTCGGGACTAGCGGTTCAGGCGTCGCCCCCTCCGTCACGCTGCTTGCGCTTCTTCGACTGCGAAGCGGCGGCAGTCGTGATGGGCGCTGATTTTTTCTTCTTCGATTTGTCGTCGGACAGGTCGAGCTTGTTGCGCACGACCGCCGGGATGTTCTCCTCGAGGAAGCGCTTCACCTCAGGCGAGGCCTGCATGCCCTTGCGAATGATCTCGCTCAGCGAGTTCTTGTCGGCGTCGACGCCCGCGAATTTTAGCATCTCCTTGAACATCGGATAGGCCGCACCCGCTTCCAGGAAGGCGCCGACCACGCCGCCCGCACCGGAGTGGCCGTTGCCGTTGCCGTTGCTGCCGCCCATGCCGGAGACGTTGAGGATCTTGATGTCGCTGATCTTCTCGGCCGGCTTCATTGCTTCGCGCACGATCTCCGGGAACTGCGAGACCATCGTGGTGAAAGCTTCGGCCATCAGTACCTCGTTGCGCTTGGTATTGAGCGCCTCGGCCAGCTGCCGGTTACCGGTCGCCTCGGCGGTGGCATCTTCCAGGTTCGCCTTGGCCAGTCGTTCGATCGCCGTCGCCTGCATCTCAGCCGCCTCGGCACGGGCCTTGGCGGCGCGCTCCACCTCGTAGGCCTGGGCGTCGGCCGCCTTCGAGCGGTCGATCAGTTGCTTCTCCGACGCGGCGGTCTGGTTGATCAGCGTGACCTCCTTCTCACGTTCGGCCTGCGCCTTCTTCTCGACGGTGATCACGTCCTGCTCGGCCTGTTCCTTCTCGGCCACCGCGCGCAGGCGCTCCGCCTCCTGGTGTTCCACCTCTTGCTGCTTCTGCGCGATCTGGATCTCCTTGTCGCGTTCGGCCAGCTCGATCACCTGTTCGCGGGCCACCTCGCGGGACTGGATCGCTTCGTTCTTGGCGATGTCGGCCGCGGTGACCAGCCTCTCCTTGGCGATCTCACGGGCCTGGATCGCTTCGTTCTTCTGGATCTCGCGCTGCGCGACCGATTCTTCCTGCTCGGCCTGGAACTTCTGCGTCTCGGCCTCCTGCTCCGAGCGCTGGTTGGCGACTTGCTTGAGCTGCTCGGCCTGGGCGAACTCCTGCTCCCGGTCGAGCTCGAGCCGCTGCTTGATCGCCTCCATGTCCTGGCGGTGCACGGTCACCTCCGCCTCGCGCTGGATCAGGTTCTTCTCCTTGCGGGCGGTCTCGGTGCGTTGCACGATCAGCTTCAGGCCCTGCGCGTCGAAGACGTTGTCCTCGTTGAAGATGTCCTTGTCGGTCTGGTCGAGGTGCACGATCGAGACCGACTCGAGCGTCAGGCCGTTGTGTGCCAGGTCATGCAGCACTTCCTTCTCGACGGCGTCGGCGAAGGCCTGGCGGTCCTCGTGCAGTTCTTGCAGCGTCGCCGTCGCGGCGACACTGCGTAGGGCGCCGACCAGCTTCGCGTCGACCAGGTTCTGGATCGCCGAGGCCTCCATCGTCTTTTCACCGAGCGAGCGGGCGGCCATCTCGATCCGCTCCTTGTCCTTCTCGACCTTGATGTAGAAGTGCACGACGACATCGGCGCGGATCGGGTCCTTGGTGATCAGCGCATCGTCGCCGGTGCGCCGGACCTCGAGCGTCTTGGTCATCAGCGAGATCCGCTGGACCTCCTGGACCACCGGCAGCACGGTCATGCCGCCGTCGGTGACGATCTTCATCCCGCCCCAGCCGGTCTTGACCAGCGCGATCTCGGGCGAGCAACGCTTGTACAGCTTGTACCAGATCCAGAACCCACACAGGATGGTGGCGAAGATGAAGCCCGCGACCCAGGCCCAAAAAGGGAGGATGGGTTCAGTGCTCTGTGCCAGAATCGAAATCATTTTTCCTCCTTCTAGCTCGCCGGCCCGTCAGCGGGGCGGCAGAGATAAGTGCGTTTCTCACGACTGTATTCGGTCAGCGTCACCTGGCTTGATTGCGAGACGGGCGGATGGCCCGGCTCCAGGCGACAGTGCACGATCAGTTCGTGGCCTTGGTTGTCCATCGCCACCGCCTTGCCGAACGACTCGTCGACCCTGGCGCTGATGACCCTGGCGCTGTTGCCGACCAGGTCGTGGCTGGAAGTGCCGTACTTGTGCTTCATTGGGAAGAAGCGCGCGATGCCCGAGGTCAGCAGCTTGCTGAAGGTCACCGCCGCGAGGAAGGCGGCGGGCAGGGTCGCGAAGAGCTGGCTGCCGCTCCAACCCAAATGGGCGATCGCCAGCTGGTTGAACCACAGTCCGAAGAAGCCAAACGAGAGGAAGAGCGAGAAGATGATCACGATCGTCGGCACCATCTGCACCGAAAAGAAGATGAAGAAGCTGCTGATCATGCCGACGCCAGTCGCCCCGCCGAGATCCAGATCCACGTCCGCATCCACATCGACGTCCACATCCACATCCACGTCGACATCCACGTCCATATCCATGTCCGTATCGGTGTCAATGTCGAAGTCGAGGTTGAGCAGATTCTCGAGCGAGAATCCGATGAATTGAAAGCCGAGGAAGAACAGCACCACGCCGAGAGATACGGCGTAGAAGATGTTGTATGTCTGTGACATCTGCTCCCAGAAACCCATAGGTCATTACTCTCGAGACGAGTTAGGTAATTACCGAATGATTACGCATGCCTCGGACATCCTGCGGGGATGGCCGATGATACCACAATCGTCCTTCTCGTTTGTACGGGGTGAGCTCCTTGACGGGCTCCGTCGGAGCGGGCTCGGGCATATCTGCCGAGTCGGTACCGCTTAATAGCAGGGCCATCGCGATGCCGACCAGCAAGATCAAGATCAGCATCATGTAGACCGCGATCCGCAGGCCATCGGCCTGCTCGGTGTCCGATTCGTCCTTGCGCCACCTGCGAATCGTCTTGAGCTTGCGACGAGCCAACGCTTCTCGCACTGATTGCACATCCTGGAACCGTTTTTCCAGGCGGGCGCAGAGGCCCTGGTAGAGTCGATCGAATCGGGCCTGGTCCGGTCCGAGGTCGACGTGGTCCTCGAGTTGATCGTTGCGGTCGGGGCGCTTGCCGGTCAGCAGCTCGAAGAGGATGACCCCCGTCGCGTAAAGGTCGACGCGCTCGTCGCCCTCGCCGGTCTTCTGCTCCGGCGCCATGTAGTCGGCCGTACCGGCGATGCCCGTGCTCTGCATGCCCTGCGAGAGCAAGATGCTGCGTGTCTGATGGTTCAGCTGCCCGAGTCCGAAGTCGGTCAGGCGCAGCCGTCCTGCGGCGTCGAAGAGCAGGTTTTCCGGCTTGAGGTCGCGGTGCACGACGCCCGCCGCGTGCGCGGCTTCGAGGCAGTCCAGTAGCTGGGCCAGCAGGTGTGCGGTCTCGTCGGCCTGCAGGCGTCCGACCTGCTGCAGTCGCTGTCGCAGGTTGCCGCCCGGGCAATACTCCATCACCAGGTAGGGCGGGTTGCTGTCGAGCGAGACCTCGTGGATCTGGACCACCGCGGGATGTTTGACGCGTCCGGCCAGTGCGTGCTCGCTGGCCAGCAGTGTGCGGCCCTGCGCGGCGAGCGCCAGCTTCAGGGCCACCTTCTGGTCGGGTGTCTCGGGGCGGTGCGCCTTGAACACTTCGCCGAAGGCGCCGCTGCCGAGGCGCTCCTCGAGCAAGTAGCCGCCAATCATCCGTCCAGGTCCGACTTTTTCCATATCGCTACTTAACGAGAGACTCGCAGTTTGGAGTCAAGACGATGTGGTCTTGCTAGCCGTTCTTCGCTTCTTCTTTTTCCAGTGCTTCGATGTGGCGTTGCAACGCTTCGTTCTTGGGCGAGAGCTTGAGGACCCGCTTGAAGTCACCCAGGGCCTGCTTTGTTTCTCCCACGGCTTCGTAGAGGTCTGCCCGTGTGAGCAGGGCGAGCTGGTTGACCGGGCCGAAGAGCAGGCAGAGCTCGAGCTGGTGCAGCGCCTGCTCGACCTCTCCCCGGGTGAGGTGCTCACGGGCCAGGCCCAGCAGGTGATCGCTCTGGTGCGACAGTACGACGCTGATCCGGTCGCAGTGGATCTGGTCGATCTTGTCGAGGATCAGGGTCAGCTCCTCCGCCGGGTCCTTGCCGCGATTCTTGGTCGAGCTGAAAAAATAAATCAGGTCGCTTCGCTGTTGCTCCTCGCCCTTGTCCGGCAGCAGCCAGATCCGCAGGAACTGCTCCTGATCGAGGTAGATCCGCCGTTTGAGGCGCACGGCCGTCTCGCGCAGCATCTGCGAGTGGCTGCGCGAGGCCTGGCTGAGGAAGGAGAGCACATGGCTGCCGCCCAGCTTGACCAGCATTCGCTCGAGCCGGTCGTCGCCTTGCAGCAGGCGCTCCATCAACGGGCGATGGCCGTTCAGCTCCGGGAGCTGGAGCAGGACCGTCGCCGCGCCCGCGACATAGTCGTCGTTCGGCGTGGTCAGGTAGTTGGCCACGTTCTTGATCAGCAGCGCGTGCTCCTCGGTCTCGGCCGCCGCCTTGCGGAACAGGGCCAGCGCTTCCTGATGGCGGCCCTCTTGCAGTCCCTGGCAGCCGTCGGTGATCAGCTCCATGAACCGTTGCTTGCGGCGGCGGGAGCGCTTGCGCTCGCGATAACCTGGCATCCGCAGCTTGCCCGCGGGCAGCACCGATTGCAGCGCCGTGGCGAAGTCGGTGGCATTCTGGTAGCGCTTTTTCGGGTTGCGCTGCAGGGCGGTCAGGCAGATCCGTTCCAGCTTGCGGGTGACGTTGGGGTTCTTCGCGGAGGGCGGCGTCGGGTTGCCCTCGTCGATGCGGATGAACAGCTCGGGCGTCGTATTGGCCTTGAACGGCACCTCCCCCGTCAGCGCCTGGTAAAGGATCACGCCGAGGGCGTAGATGTCGGTGCAAGGCGAGATCAGCTCGCTCTCGCCGCGGACTTGCTCGGGCGCCATGTAGTTGGGCGTGCCGACCGCGAACCCGGCGCGCGTGATCTTCGGGTCGTCGATCAGGTCGCGGGCGAGGCCGAAGTCGGTGATCACCGGATCGCCAGCGAGGGCGATCATGATGTTCGCCGGTTTCAGGTCGCGATGGATCACCCCGGCCTCGTGCGCTGCTGCGAGGCCCTCGGCAATCTTGATCACCGCCGAGATCCCTTCGTCCAGCCGCATCTTGCTGCCGTCCATGTAGGTCTTCAGCGAGGAACCCTCGATGTAGTCCATGGCGAACCAGTGGTGGTCTTCGTAGACCCCCTCGTCGTAGATCCGAACGACGTAGCGGTTATCGATTCGCTTGCAGGCCTTGGCCTCGCCCTTGAAGCGGGTCACGCGGGCCATCTGTTGCTCGTCGCGTGCCTCCTTGAGCACCTTCAGCGCGAAGACCTCCCCGTCCCTGGTGGCCTTGAAGACGTAGCCCATCGTGCCCTCGGCCAGACGCTCCTGGATCTCGTAGCCGGCAAAGTTGCTGCTGGTCATGCCCGGGATGTAATCGCTGCTGGCCAGGCCTTCGCGGAGTTCGTACGGCTCGGTCACTTCATCCGAGGGATAGAGCGTCGTGCTGTCCAGCGCGGGACTGATCTGCGACCCTTCGGTCAGTGCTCCGTCACAGCGCTTGCAGCGATAGGTTTTCTCCGGGTTGTAACCGCGGACTCCGAAGAAGACGCCGCACTTGCCGCACTTGAGCACATGCTGGAGGTGGCGCCTGAGCAGGTTTTCGACCGTGCTGGAGGAGAGCTGTCCCTCCTCGACGAGCAGCTCGCCGAGTCGCTTGTTGATGCCCTCCTTGGCCAGCTTTGCCTGCTTTTCGAGGCAGCTGCGAACCGCCTCCGGATCGGCCAGCCCCTTGTCCAGCACGAGGCGGCCGAGCAGCAAGTCCCCGCTCTCGAGCGAGGGGCCGGCCTCGGCCAGCTGCAACTGCAGCGCCTCGATCTGGTGTTCGGTGAGCAGTTCCCGATCGAGCAGCAGCTCGGGCAGCGTGCCCGACTCGCCTGCCTTCTCGCGTTCGGAGAGTTCGAGCAGGCAAAGGTTGACCTGATAGCTGGAAAGCAGCCGTTTCTGTACGGCGAACGATCCCAGGCGAAAGTCGATTTCCCGGCGCTTGAAAATGCGCGAGGGCCGACGCATTCGTCGGGTGCCACCCTTCACCGGTGGTCCTGCGCTCACGGAGTCCTCATCTCGAAGTTGATTCCATTATTATCTCGATAAGGTGCCCAACCTGTCAAGCAAGGCTTGTGCGGAGGCCACCGCATGGGCTGGCAGCAGGCACTCGAGCAGCGCGATTCCGCGACGGATTTGCTCGGCCGAGAGGCCCAGATTGAGGCTGCCCAGCAGGTGGCTGGTCAACTGGCGCTCGACGCCGAGGGCGGTCAGGGCGCCGATCACGGAACATTCCCGGCTGATGGCGGGCAGCTCCGGCCGTGAAAGCACCTTGCCGTACCCCTCGAGGATCATCCAGCTGGCCAGCTCGGGGGAGAGCTGGTTCATTCGTGCGACCAGCTTGGGGTAGTTGTTGCCGTATATCCGAGCGCAGAGTGCTTCACCGTCCTCGCGCCAGCGCTCCAGTGATTCTGCCGTCGGTTGCGGGCAGTCGGGCAGCGGTCCCACGCCGGCCTGGTGCAGCTCGGTCAGGGCGTTGATCGCCCGGGGATATCCGGCGAACAGATAGAGCTGTAGCACCGTTTCGTAGAGCGCCCGTGAGTCGTATCCTGCCGCGAGATAGGCGCCGAACAGGTCCCGCAGCTCATCGGTGTGGCCGATGGCTCCCAGGGCGCCGACGCCGTAAAAGTAGTCGTCGGCCGTCCTGGCGCGCTCGATGAAGTCCTGGCTGCTCATCGGGCTGTGATTCCAGAAATCGACTCCACAGGGGCTACAATAGGCCCTGGAGGCCAGTTTGCTAGCTCAATTCGCGCTTTGAGATCCGAGCGAGTAGCCTACAATACTGCTGATTTTCGGGAACCAACCAGGACCACGGATACGTTTATCACCATGAGTCAGACACCCTCGGTGGATCGTCGCGACGAAGCGTTCAATCGCGAAGCGCTGCCACACCTGGACACGGTCTTTCGTTACGCGCTACAGCTGACGGGAAACCATGCTCTGGCAGAGGATCTGACGCAAGAGGTATACCTGAAAGCGTTTCGAGCCTATGGCTCCTACAAGGCGGGTACGAACATCAGAGCCTGGTTATTCACGATCGTGCGCAACCTGCAGATCGATCAGCATCGCCGCAACGGTGCGCGTCCGGTAACGGTGTCGCTCGATGTCGTGGCGGATCCTGCGCCTGCGCCCGCGATCTGCGAAGAAGGCGAGGAAGCATTCGACCAGGAAGTGCTGCGCGAGCTGCGCGATCTGGGGGATGAATTTCGGCAGGCTCTGGTGCTGTGCGATGTCGAAGGGTTGAGCTACCGCGATGTGGCCGAGGTGATGGGTTGCCCGGTGGGAACCGTCAGAAGCCGTATCTCGCGGGCCCGCTCGGTGCTGCGCGAGCGCCTCGCGCCCCATGCCAGCCGGATGGGGCTGGTCCGAGAGCCACAGGAGCAAACCCATGAACTGTGAGCGGTTCACAGAACTCAGCGACCTGTTCCTGGTCGACGAGGTGCGCGCCTCCGAACGCGAACAGATCGAGGCGCATCTGACCGACTGCCCGGCCTGCAGCGCCCAGCTGGCGCTCGACCGCGCCATTCGGCAATCCCTCGTGCGTGGCGGCCAGGACGTGACCGCGTCGCCCGCGCTGCGCCAGCGGATCGAGGCCTCGCTGGCAGCGCCTGCGAAAGCTGCCCCAGCTCGGCGCCGGCGCGCGCGCCGATTGCTCGCCGCGGCCGTGCTGCTGCTGGCGGTCGGCCTGGGCATCTACTACACGCAGGCGATCCGCCCGGGCTGGACACCGTCGCGCGATATGGTCCAGACTCACGTCTATTACCTCAAGCAGCAGGAAGCCCCATACCAGGTCGTGACCCCGGACAGCAAGGCGCTGGCCGGCTGGATCGAGGCCCGTCTGGACCATCGCGTGGAACTTGCGGATGGCGCGTGGGACCTGCTCGGCGCCCGCATCAGCGCGGTCAACGAGCACAAGGCAGGACTGGTCTTCTACGAGGACCGGGGCGTGCGCATCTCATACTTCATCTTCCCGGCCGAGACGATCGACCTGGTCGGGCTGAAGAAAGTGGAGATTCGCGGCCTGACTCGCTGGCATGGATTCCACCAGGGCTATCGGGTCCTGATCTGGAAGGACGGACCGCTCTACTACGGGCTGGTTTCCGATGCCAATACCGGGGACATGGTCTGGCGTTAGAAGGGCCTGGTAAGATCCGCGGTCGATGGCCCGCATAGTCTTCGACGCCCGGATGGTC
>CAZMLI010000107.1:5946-12519 GCA_964566865.1 uncultured Planctomycetota bacterium | reverse complement strand
GACGGTCAGAAGGGCGACGGCCAGAAGGGCAAAGGCCAGAAGGGCGACGGTCAGAAGGGCGACGGTCAGAAGGGCGACGGTCAGAAGGGCGAAGGCCAGAAGGGCAAAGGTAAGAAGGGCAAAGGTCAGAAGGGCGAGGGCCAAGGCAAGGGCAAGGGGCAAGGCAAGGGCCAAGGGCAAGGCAAGGGCCAAGGGCAAGGCAAGGGTGGTGCCAGCGGCTCTGGTGGAGCGAGTAGCACACCGGGTGGGACCGGGGCTCCTGGCGGCAAGAACGGCAAGGGCCAGGGCGCCGACGACAAGGCGGTTGGAAAAGGTGGCGGCGGTTCGCAGAAGAGGACGAGGCTTGGTCAGAAGGAAACGGTCCTGCTCGACCACTTCGCCAAGACGGGCAAGATCGACGCGAAATTCCTGGCCAAGCATGGTTGGGGCGCCAAGGACGTGCAGCAGTTCGCACGCAGGTTGCGCCAGCTGCTCGCGCGAACCGGCCAGGCGCCGCTACTGAAAGGCAAGCGGCCACCGGGCAAGCGTGGCGAGGAGCCCGGAAAGATCTCCTCGGGCTCCGGGCTCGACAAGTCTCGCTCGGTCACCGGTGGCAAGAGCACTCCCAGCAAGGACGCGATCAAGCTCAAGCAGCGCCATCTCGAGAGGGTCTCCCCGGAGTACCGCAAGCTGCTCGAAGCCTACTTCCGCAAGTTGGCGGAGCGAGGTTAGTCCTGGCCGAGGCGCGAAAACAAGCGGCGAGCGAAAGCTGGTTGGACCGGGCCGCGCGGCGACCGCCTAACGCTACCATTGTGTAGACAAGAAGTTACTACGAGGCCGGCCGTCCCTCGCGACCGTCCAGCACGCCGAGTCGGCCGGCTGCGCCGAGCGTAAACGGCCAGTAGCGGGCGTCTAGCCTCCCTTTTTGCCAAGAAAGGGCTTTCCACAATCGGACAATGTGCTAAAAAACCAACAGTGGAGTCCGTTCTAGCCTTCCTGGGAGATTTCAGACGTGGCAAAGAAGAAGAAGGGCAGCTTTGGTGACCTGTGCGTCAAGAGCAAGGTCAAGGAGACGATCAAGGCCAGTGAAATGAACTGTGCGGGTGATGTTTTCGAAGCACTCGGAGGCGTCATGCACTGGTACCTCGAGCAGGCCGTCAATCGCGCCAAGGCCAATGGGCGCAAGACTGTCAAGGGGCACGATATCCTCTCGATGTAAGACAGCTGATCGAGCAAGAGCCCTGGGAAGTTTCCCAGGGCTTTTCGCATTTAACGGGCCGCGCTACTCGCCGTAGACCTGCACGCGGTAGAGCCAGAACTGCAGACCCGTGCGTTTGTCGAGCTTGATCCGAATCCGGTTGTTGCCCGTCTTGTTGAGCAGCCTGGTGATGTCGAACCGCCGCGTGCCGGACTCTCCGTGCGGGTAAAGTTGTTGCCGGTCGATCAGCGTCTGGCCGTTGACCGTGATCGTGAGCTTCACCTTGCGCTTTGACCCGCTCGCAGTCGGGGTCTCTCCCTCCAGGCTGAGCATGATCTTCCGGCCCGCTGACGGATGCACGAACTGCAATGTCGCGACGCTCTTGCCCGGGTTGGAGAAGTGCAGATGCGTCCTGCCGTTGCCCTGGAACTGCTGCATGTTGCGCGGAATCAGGCAAATCCACTTGAGCTCGATCGGCGCGTTGACCTGCATGTCACGCTGGTCAAAACGCCAGCTGTAGGCCGGCCGGGCGACCAACTTGCCATCCCGCCCGGACACCCACTTGGCCCAGACATCGGCGGTCCAGAGCGAGAATGGGTTGAATACCTGATTCAGCGAACGGGCGTACCTCCCGACCAGCGCAATGGCCTGCCGGTTTCGACCCAGCCGCAGATAACACTCCAGCAGCATCTTGCGCGCCGGTGCTGCGCCCGGCGTCGAGAGGTTCGGTCCTCGCACCGTGATCGCAGCCTCGAAATCGCTCACCGCTTTCTCGAAAGCGACGCGGGCTTTCTGGTGCGCCTGCCTCGCGCTCAAGTCCAGCCCCTGCCGGCGGTAGATCTGGCCGCGCAGAAAAAGCCCCCGCCACTTCTGGCTGGTACCGAAGCTGACGAACTTGTCGATCCGCTCCAGGGCCAGGACGTATTTTTTCTCGCGGTTGTAGCCCCAGCCCAGAGTGAAGAAAACGGGCGGCTTCTCGAAGCCCAGATAGAAGGCCGTTTCGATCAGTCGCAGGCCCGCCTTGAAGGTCGAAGCCTGGTTGATCATCGGCACACCCGAGCCGAAGAGCTGGCCGGCCAGCTTCTCCAGTCGATCCGGACTATCGCTCCAGGCGAGGTCGCAAAGCTGCTTGGTCTTGCGCGGCGCGAGCTGGCCAAAGCTGTTGATCGGCTCGGGAAAGGTCAAGAAGCCGCGCAAACGCCTGGACAACCTGAGCAGGGTTCTTTCGTCGCGTGTGCGCTGCGCCTCGTCGTGCGCTGCGACCAGCGCCAGCAGCGCCGGCTCGAACCGCCCCTCGTTCATGTCAGCCTTGGCCTGAGCAAACAACGCGTCGAGCTTGTCCGCGGCTTGTTTCGGCTTGGGCTGGACCGGTGCAGGCTTCTGCTTCTTGGCTGGATTGCCGGCCGCTGCCCGCGGTGGCTGCTCGAGCAGCTCGCGCATGACCAGCGTGCCCATCAGCAAGAGTGTCGCCAGGATGCAGAACAGGCCGATCAGCACGCCCGGGTTGAACTCGAGCTGGCGCTTCGACTGGCGGCGCTTCGGGGAGTCGATCAAGGGCTCGAGATCGTCGGCCCAGGCGTTCGCGTCTTGATAGCGCTGATCGGGGTTTTTCTCAAGTGCCCGAGCGGCGATCTCGCGAATCTGCCGCGGCACCTTGCTATCGAGTCCGCGCATCGAGATCGGCTGGGGCGAGTTGATCTGCTCGAACAGCTCCAGCGAGTTCTTCGCCCGGTAAGGCACCTGACCCGTCAGCAGCTGGTAGAACACGACGCCAGCCGAGTAGAGATCGGAGCGCTGATCGATCTCGCTGGACTTGCCGCTCAGTTGCTCGGGCGACATGTAGATCGGCGTACCCAGGGTCTGACCCTCGCGGGTCAGTTTGCTGGGCCGTTCCAACCGCTTGGACAGGCCGAAGTCCGTGATGTGCGGGTTGAGATCATCGTCGACGATGATGTTCGACGGCTTGATGTCGCGGTGGATCACCTTCTGCGAGTGGGCGTGGCCGAGCGCGCGCAGGAAGCGGGTGAAGATCCCCAGTTTCTCGTTGAGCGTCAGGTCGCCGCTGATGATCAGGTCTTCGAGCGTGTGGCCCCCGACATAGTCCATGGCGAAGTAGTGCAGATCGCCTTCCTGCCGGAACTCGTAGATGTTGACGATGAACGGATGCTTCAGCAGCGCGATCGCCTCCGCCTCCTGCCGGAAGCGTTGCAGCATCTCGGGATTGTCGAGGACCTCGCCGCGGAGGATCTTGATCGCGACCAGTCGCTCCAGCTGGGGATCCATCGCCTTGTAGACGACGCCCATGCCACCCTCGCCAATCTTGCACTGGATCTGGTAGTGACCCAGCTCAGCAAGATGGGCCAGCTCCCGGACCTGGATCGTGTCCTGGTTGCCGATCGAGGAGAGGTTGGAGACGCGCGAGGCGCCTCCGCGTTTGGTATTGACCGACATCGTGCCGCCGCAATAGGGGCAGGCTGGGATCTGCTCACGGTCCGCTCGTGCGCGGAACTTCTTGTCACAATCCTGACAGCGATAGATTGCGGCGGACTTGCGGGTCACGACTCGAAGCCGAAGCGGTCGGCAAACAGCGCTACCAACGCCTCGACGGCAGCCTCTGCATCCTCGCCCTTGGCGCGGATCTTGATCTTGTTGCCCTGAACGGCCTGCAGTTGCAGCAGCTCGATCACGCTGCGCGCGTCGGCGGTCACCTCACCGTGCATCAACGCTAACCTGCAGGTGTAGTTGTTGGCAACTTCGACGATGCGGGAGGAGGGGCGCACATGCACACCGTTCTCGTTGAGGACTTCGACTTCACGACTGGCTTCTATCAAATTCAACTCGCACTGATGGCCACCACGAACATGTCGTCAGGACTCGTGTTCTTGATGCCATAGGTGACCCCTGCGGGAATGACCAGCGACGCGCCTGTGGTGATGTCTTCTTGTCGACTTCCCAGCGTGATCGTGCCGCGGCCCTCGATCAGCAGGATGGCCTGATCTGTTTCATATTCCTGGGACGGCAATGACTGGCTGTACCGCAGGCAAATCAAGTCGATGTTCTGGTCGCCACCGTTGAACATCGGCTTCCGGACTGCTTCCTTGGCGCCGAACTCGGAAACGTCGTAAAAGTAGACCGGCTGGATCGTGGCGGGATCCACCGGGTCTCGTTTCTTCTTCGGCTCGGGCGTGGCAAGGGCGGTAGGCCCAGGTTGGGGTTGGGGTTCTGCGACCGATTTCGGCGCAGCAACCGGCGATGAGTCGGCCACATCTTTCTTGGCGCGCTGCATCGCCTTGACACAGCAGATCAGATTGCCCCCGCCCGCATCCAGCACCTTGATCTGGTTGCCGCAGCGCTCGCAAAAATACTGCTCACCGAGTGCGTACTTACCCTTTGCCACTGCTTCTCAACTGCCTAGTCGGCGAGGATCTCGTCGATCGCCTTGTGAATCAAGTTGATCACATAAATCGTCATCAATTTCTGATTCCGCTCCTCTTTGAGCACGCCGAGATCGGCCAGCATGTCAGTCATCAAGCGACGCAGATCGCCCTCGAGGTGATCAATCCGCTCTGACAGGTTTGGATGCTGGTCCTTGATTTCACGGACCTTGCGCATCATCGACTGCACCATGCTGCTGGGTGCTGCCCCTTCCGCTTCTGGAGTGGACATACGCTGAGACGGACCTCTAAACGGATACAGATGAATTGCGGCCGGTCAACCTGGCACTGCTCACGGAGCAACCCACCGACAGCCAGATTATAGAAGTGGTGTTAAGAGCCGGTCAAGACCTTTCCCGCTGGCGGCGGCTCGCCACCCGGCTGGCCTGGACCAGAAACCGTTTCTCATTGGGGGTCAGACTCTCGGCGCCGTGCTGTTTGACCTTGACCAGCAGGCTGTCCAGGTTCTCCTCGAGGATCGCGTCCTGCTGGATCTGGTCCAGCTCGCGCAGCGTCTGGCGTACCAGTTGCCAGTGTCGAATCCGCGGCTCCAGGGTGAAGTAGAGCACGGCACCGACCACTCCGCTGAGCAGTCCGAGCGTGGGTGTGCCGGTGCCCCGCCCGTACTGGACCGTGAAGTAGACCATCGTGCCGCCGACCAGCAGCAGCGTCAGAAAACCACAATAGAGGCGCGCGGGGATGAACCCGTAGATCCGCCGCCGGCTGAAATAATGTGAAAAAGCAAAGATCAAGCCGCAGACAGCGCCGGTCGGACCGACCACGCCCATGGGCTGCAGGCCCGGCAACATCTTGCCGCAGGCCAGCAGCCAGAGCTGGCTACCGAGACCGGCAACCAGACCGCAGGCCAGGTAGTAGAGCAGGAATCGCCGCCAGCCCATGATCACCGAGACGTCTCCAGCCACCATCAGGAACAGCGTCATGCTAAAGAGGAAGTGCACCGGACTCTGCGGATCGAAGAGGAACATGTAGCTCAGCAGTTGCCAGGGCCGGAACGCCCCGTAGCCCAGAGCGCCCTGCTGCAGGATGCTCGGGGCGGCCAGCATGGCGAGATAGGCGATCCCGTGCAGGGCCAGCGTCAACAGCACGACAACCGTCCAGGTCCCGCCGACGAAGAGCGACGGATAGAGATGGCCGACGAGCCGTCGGGTAGAGGTGCGGGGCGCGGGCGTCATTATGTGCAAAATTATACCGACTTGCCCAAACCAGTTCAACTCGGTGTCAGGTATAGTGCCGCTCCATGGGACGGGTGATCGACGGGCGGGCCCACGCAGGGAAAATTCGGAGCGAGGTTGCACAGCGGGTCGCGCAGTTGACCGACCGCGGCGTGAGCTTGCGCCTGCACTCGCTGGCCGTCGGCGAGGCCCCGGAGGTCCAGCTCTACAGCAGGAACCAACGGCGCGGCTGCGAGGAAATCGGGGTGCAGTACACCCACGAGTCGCTGCCCTGGGATACCGAGGAGGCGGAACTGCTCGGTCATCTGCGCTCGCTGAACTGCAATGACGAGGTGACCGGCATCATCCTGCAGTTGCCGTTGCCGAAGCAGATCGACGCCCAGGTCGTGCAGACCGCGATCGATCCGGGCAAGGATGTCGAGGGCATCAGTCCGATCAACCTCGGCCGGCTCTATTCGGAACCCAACGTGATGTCCCCCTGCACCGCCACCGGGGTGATCAGCCTGCTCGAGCGAGAGGGCGTGACGCTCAAGGGCGCCGAGGTGACGCTCGTCGGGGCCAGTTCGATCGTCGGCCGTCCGCTGCTGCAGATGATGTTGCATCGCTTTGCCACCCCGACGGTCTGCCACATCGAGACCCGCGACCTGCTGCGCCATACCCGCCAGGCCGACGTGCTGGTCGTCGCGGTCGGCAAGGCTCGTTTCATCACGCCTGAGATGATCAAGCCGGGCGCCACGATCATCGATGTCGGGATCAATCGAGTGCCGCG
>CAZMLI010000107.1:0-5846 GCA_964566865.1 uncultured Planctomycetota bacterium | reverse complement strand
AGATGATCAAGCCGGGCGCCACGATCATCGATGTCGGGATCAATCGAGTGCCGCGCCTGGATGCCGCGGGCGAGCCCGTCTGCAACGACGAGGGCAAGCCACTGGTCGAGACCGTCGGCGATGTCGACTTCGACGCCGTACTCGAGGTTGCGGGGGCGGTGACGCCCGTGCCCGGGGGCGTCGGCCCGATGACGGTCGCCACGCTGCTGTCCAACATCGTGCGCTGCCACGAGCAAGAAACCCGTCGATTCTGGTAGGAGTCAGCACCCAAAGGGAGGGCGAGGCTCCTGCCGAGCCGCGGCGCGAAGCGCCGGAATAAGTCAACTCGCGGCCCCGGCTCGGCGGGAGCCTCGCCCTCCCTTTAAGGGTCCAGGTGCTGCAGATCGCGCGCGATCATGCCCTTCAGGTAGCTGTCCTTCGCCGCCACATCGTGCGCTTCGCGCAGCGCGCCCACGATCCGCTTGAGCGTCGACTCAGAGATCGCCCCGGCCTGTTTGGTTCCGCGTGTCTTTGCCATTACCTGACGCAGGACCGTGCCGAGCATCATCGCCGCGACGAATCTCTCGGCGGCATCTCCTTCGCGCAGACGCGGCAGGATCACGGCCACAGCCGGCTCGCCCTGCGCGACGACGTAGTTCAGGGATTCGTAGCGGCGCGTGTCCTTGATATAGCGCTCGGCGCTCGCCTCGCGCAAGCGCTCGACCTCACGATCAAACAGCCGCGTGGTACGCCAGCCGGGCCGGCTCGTGAACCACACACCGCCCAGCACCCCGGCCAGCAACAACAGGACGGCTCCCGCTGTGACTGGGCGTTTGCTAATCAATCAGCTCGACGGAGGCGAAGCGTTGTGGATGGAAGCGCCGGCTGACGAAGTTGCTTTTCAGCGGATCGAGCAGGTTGCCCGGCGCGAGGCTCATCGCGCGGGTCACGCCCAGTCCGCTGTCGTCGTCCAGCAGCAAGATGTTGAAGCCGAAGCGCCGGCCCGACCTGGGGCGCATGCGGGGCATCAGTTTCCAGGGGATCGCCAGCTCGTAGGTGCGAATCAGGCCATTGCGACTCCAGCGGATCGAGCTCTTGACGCCGGGCACGCCGCTGGTCTTGGGCTTGGGCCTGCGTGCTTTCTTCTTCTTGCGCGGTCGGGGGTGGAAGACCCAGAAAAGGTAGTCCTTGGCGCGATTGTATTGATAGCCGCCGCTGTCGGCGGAGTCGAAGCTGAAGATCGCGGCGTCGCCGACCCAGCGCGTATCCTCCTCCCCGAACAGGGTGCCGCGGTCGTCGCGCACGACCATCGCCAGATAGAAGTACTGCTTGTCCCAGCCGGTGAACACGCGCGCGGAGAGGTCCTCCAGCCCGCGCCAGGGCTGCCAGGGGCGATCGGGGTCGACGATCAGCCGCAGGTTGGCCAGGCCGTCCATCCGCAGGCTGTGCTGGCGATCGTACGGCTCGTCCAGCACTCCGTCGATCTGCGGGGGGCGGGCCATTCTGCGAGCACGCAGCACCAGGCGTTCCTTGCGGCCCTCGTAGGCCAGCTCCTGGTGTCCCTGGGCGGCGTCGATGAAACGCAGCTGAATCGGCTGGGTGTCGTCGCGCAGTACGTCGAACGCCCGGGCGAGCGCGTCGGTCGCGGCGCCGTGCCCCTCCAGCTCGGCCAGGTTGCGCGCCACGGACATCGCCCCGAGCCGGTGGTGCCTGGCGGGCCAGAAGTGAAACAGGTCGCGGCGGGCATAACGCGGTAGGCGGCGGCTGCGGCCGACCGCCCCGCTGTCAGTCAGAAAGACCGTGGTCGGGCCGCTGCGCAGCACCTGATGGATCGCGTCGTGATGGTGGCGCAGCGAACGCTGCCGCAGCTTGCGGGTTTGCCCATCGGCCTCGAAGAAGAACGCAAACGGGGCTTTGCCGAAGACCAGCACCCGTCGCCCGACGGGCAAGATGGTTCGGGGCGCGCGCGTGCTCGACCGGGTCAGATGCCAGAGCAGCTTGCCGCTGTGCAGGGCGCTACGCTGGACGTGCAGCTGCGCCCGGATCAGCCAGGCCTGCAACAGGTCCTGCCCGCTGATCGCGCAGACCAGCGCTCTGTTGCGGGGCAGTCCCAGCGGACGAGAGCGCCAGCGTAACTTGCCGTCGTCGATGCCGTAGACCGACACCCGGCTGGTCTCCCGCAGCACCAGGTAGCGCTGCGACCCCGGGACGGATGTCGCGTCCCCCGACACGATCAGCCGCCAGCGTGGCTTCTTGCGCAGCGGGTCGATTGCGACCCAGGTCTGCTGCCCCGAGCCGCGGTATCCGAGCAGGGCGATCTTGCCGCGCCGCGTGGCCGCGATCAGCCGCTGGGACCTGGCCGGGCTGGGTAGACTGTGCAGCAGCGCGCCGGTTTTGAGGGATCGCAGCGCAATCCGACCGCCCTGGTCGACCGTCAGCAGGGCGCGGTCGAGCAGGACCAAGCGCTGGATTCTCAGCGCGCCGTGAACCTGACGCCAGCGCGGCTCGCCGCTGCTGGGATCGAGTGCGATCAGCTGCTTGTCCGTGGCCAGCAGCAGCAGGCTGGGACTGAGCGCGGCATGCTGCACCAGCCGGGATGAGAACCAGTGCTGCACGCTGGGCGTCGCCGCCTCTGCCCCGGCGCGATGCCCGACCCCGGGAATGTAGGCCCAGGCCGGCGCGCCGGTCGAGAGCTCGAAGGCCAGCGCCAGTCCCTCAAAGACGAGGATGCCGCGCTGACCGACGCTGGCGATGCCCAGCGGTCGGGCCCGGGTCTTTGCGCGCCAGAGCAGGGCGCCGGAATAGCCGTCGCGGAACTGCACGCGCGAGCGGTCACTGATGCCCAGCGGATGGCGCACCGGGCTGTCGTGTGCCCCGAGCAGCGGGGCGAAACGGGTCTTGGCCGAGCGCAGGCTGGTCGGGTAGGCCGACTTCCAGACCGTGCGCGGGCGGCTGGGAGCCGAGGCCGCCCCGCCGAGCAGCGCTGGGACCCGCCCGGGATCACTGACCAGCAGGCTGGCCAGCTCGGCCGCGGGATACTTCACGCCGAAACCGGGGTCGATCGGGCGCTTGCCGGCCCGCAGCAGCTCCGCCAGCAGGGCGTCGTTCGCCTTGCCGCTGGCGACCGCGAGCCGGCTCCGCTCGACCAGTGTCGGAGCGGGTGTCGGCCTGGCGGGTTTCCTGGTGCGATCGGCGATCAAGGCCGCTCGGCGCTGTCCGATCAGCACCAGGCGGTCTCCGCAGGGGATCAGCCGACCCGCAAACGGTGCGTTGGCGCGATCGAGGATCTTGCCGCTTTTGGCGTCGACGCGCAGCAACTCTCGCCGGGTCGAGATCGCCAGCGCGGCGCGGCCCGGCAGCAGCCCGACGATCGGCGCGCCGAGGTCGCAGCTCCAGAGGACCCGGCCGTCGTGTGGACTGAGCGCACGGCAGCGCGTGCCCCCGCCGACGAGAATGGCGTCCGGGGTCGAGGCCAGCAGGCGTTCGCCGGGCGTCAGCGGATGGCGCCAGAGCTGGCGCCGGCCGATCGTATCGATCGCCAGGCAGTAGGGCGAGTCGGGCGGCGCCAGAAAGAGCACGCTGCGCAGCACGCCGATCGGGCCGGGCGGGCGCAGGCCAGCCCCGCGCAGTAGCTGGTCGAGCCGGCGCTGAGGGTAGCGCTTGTAGCGCATCCCCCACAGCGGGGCGCCGGTCTCGCGATCCAGCAGGAGCACGGCGCCGTGGCCGGTCTGCAGGGCCATCCGGCTGCCGTCGATCGAGGTCGTGACGGTCGGATAGGAGAAGGCGAGGAAACGCGGACTGGGGCTGGTCGAGAGCAGGCTGCGGGACAGCAGGCCGGCGGATTCGCTGATCCGTGGGCCTCGGCGATCGAATGCGAGCAAGTGGGTCTCGACATCGCCGGCAAACCGCGTGGCCAGGACCCAGATCCGGTCGCCGTCCACGCTCGGGCTCGAGAGCGTCCTGACCCGGCCGAAGAAATCCTGGTCCTTCAGCGCGGCTGTCGAGATCTTCCAGCGCAGCTTGCCGGTTGCCGCTTCGAAGCAGAACAGACCTTCCGCCAGGACGGTGTAGAGCGCGTCTCCCGAGAGCCGACAGCTCCAGGGGCGGCTGTCGGTCCTGGTGGGCCGGGGCCGGGCCAGCTCGGGATACTGCCAGATCAGCTTGCCGCTGGCCGCGTCCAGGGCGACCAGCCCCGCCGAGCCCGCGATGTAAATCCGCTGTCCGTCCGAGCAAGCCGGTCCGCTGCTGCCCTCTGGCACCGCGGCCGGCCCCAGTCCCACCGTCCAGCGCGCAGCACCAGGCAACGGACCGAGGCCGGCGATCCCGGTCCGGTCGGTGCGTCCGCCGAGCGCGGGCCAGCGGGTTTGCTCGGCGCGTCGCACCTCACGCAAGCTGAACTGACGCATTGCCTGCGCCAGCGAAAGGCGCTTGCCGCCCAGCACCACGTGGGTGGTCGACGCGCGGGCCAGCAGTTCGCGCGTGCGATCCTCCCGCCCCAGCATCCGCCAGATCAGCAGCCGCTGGGTCAGCCGCTGATTCTCGCCGATCGGCTGGTCCGGGTGGAGTCCGGCCAGCTGCAACGCCCGCAGCGCCTCCGCGGCATCGCCCGCCTCCAGCGCCTGGGCCGCCAGGCGTTGCAGGGCGTCGCCTGCGGCCTCGGTGTTGAAGTAGCGGGTGACGCGCCAGATCTCGCGGCGTGTCTTCGCTCGGGACAGCTGTTGCTGTGCCACGGCGCCGAAACTGGCCTTGAAGGCGGTCACCGCCTGCGGCGGCCAGCCGGTCAGCTGGTCGAGCAGCGCCTCGTCGAGCGAGCGCGCGATGTCCCCCCGTCCGTAGAGTCCGGGTTTGAACTTGTTCGTCGCCAGGCCATCGAGCAGCTGGCCGAAAATCTCGAGCGCCCGGGGCCAGCGCGCGGCCCGGCGGTGCTCTTCGAGCACCTCGAGCAAGGCTCGCGCATCCGGATCTCCGGGCAGAAATACGTCCTGCTGGGCGGGCAGAGGGCTGGCGAACAGACAGAGCAGAGCTGTCAGAACCAGCGGGAGGGCAAGCGTTTTGGACCGCACGTGAACTGATCTTATCCAATCGCCCGAGCGCCTGCCAGCAGCCGATTCCCTTCTTGCGCATTCCGCATTGAAAGGGCCTGTCCTATAATCATTCTGCTCCCATCACTGATACCGGGGATACTGCGATGAACGTACGGGAACAGGGGCCGGGTGGCCTGCTCATGTTGTTTGCCAGCGGCGCGACCTTGTTTCATCTGGAACGGGTGTTCGCGGACGTGCAGCATATCGAACAAGGCGGTGTGCTGATGGCCGGCTTGTTCAGCGCCAGCATCGCGTTCCTGCTGCTGGGTCTGTTCAAGTCGCCCTGGATGCGCAACATCTGCGGTTTCCTGCTCGCCAGCGGGTTGCTGGTCGGCATGACGGTGGTGCACGTGCACAACCTGGGGCGTGGCTATCGCAGCTCCGAGATGGGGTTGACCTACATCGCGGCCAACATGATCATCGACGGGCGCCACCCGTATGACCCCAAGGAGACGCGTAAGCCGGAGGACTCCGGTGAGCCCCACAGCCTGGCTCACCTACCCAAGGCGAAGGCCGAGAAGCCTGCTTTTCGCCAGCCGATCGGCGCCGCGCTGGTGCTGGTCCCGCTGCGCGTGGCCGACCCCAACCGGAGTCTGGATCCGCGCTACATCGAGCTGGCATTGTTGCTCCTTGTCTGCCTCTTGATCGGCACCGCGCTGGGGCGCAACTTTTTCTTCCTGCCCCTGTTGATGGTGTTTTCGACGCCCACGCTGCTGGACGCCGTACATGCGGGGCACACCGGCTTCGCCTGGCTCTTCTTCTGCGTGATGGCCTGGGTCGTGG
>CAZMLI010000106.1:0-12695 GCA_964566865.1 uncultured Planctomycetota bacterium | reverse complement strand
CTGCGTGATTAAATCTTCCTGTTTCGAGAAGACTTGAGACGTTAGTAGTACAGAGGACACAGAGGCGGCCTGCGGCCGCGATTCTGGCGGGCCTTTGTGCGAATTTCGTTTAGTGGATCACAGGGAGAATCGCCGCAACCAAACGCCGGCGAAGCCGGCCTCTGTGACCTCTGTGTCCTCTGTGGCAAAGGTAAGGCTCGCAAGGGTGCGTCGCAACCAAACGCCGGTCAAGCCGGTCATCTGCGGTGAGCTACCCCGGAATCGTCAGCACCAGCTTGCCGAACTGCTCCCCCGCCTCCATGCGGGCCTGCGCCTCGCGCAGCTGCTCCAGCGGATAGACGCGGTCGATGACTGGCTTGACTGCGCCGGTCGTGTAGGCCGCCAGCATCTCCCGAAAATCCCGGTCGGATCCCATCGTCGAGCCGAAGATCTTCAGCTGGTTCCAGAAGATGCGCTGCAGGTGCGTCGTGGGTCGCGGCCCGGCCGTCGCGCCGCAGGTGATCAGCCGGCCTCCCTTGCGCAGGCAGGCCAGATTGTGGGACCAGGTCTTGCCGCCGACGGAATCGATCAGCATGTCGACGCCGCGGCCGTCGGTCAGCTCGCTGATCTGCTTCCAGTACTTCTGCTGGCGGTAGTTGATCGTCGCGGCGGCGCCGATCTCCCGGGCGTGATCGAGCTTGGTGTCGGAGCCGGAAGTGACGAAGACCCGTGCGCCCGCGTTGAGCGCCAGTTGCAGTGCAGCGCCCGCCACACCGCCACCGATGCCGACGATCAGCACGGTCTCGCCCGGGCGTAGCTGGCCTTGGCCGAACAGCATTCGCCAGGCGGTCACGCCGACCAGCGGTAGGGCTGCCGCGTCGGTAAAGGTCATCGTCTGGGGGATCGGGTAGACGTTCTCCGCTGGTACGGCAATGTACTCGGCGAAGGTCCCGGCGATATGTTCACCGAGCAGGTGGAAGGTGTCGCACAGGCTCTGTTCGCCGTCGCGGCAGAAGCGGCAGTTGCGGCATGAGATGCCGGGATTGAGCAGCACGCGTGTGCCGGGTTCGAGGTGGGTGACACCGGGTCCGGTGGCCTCGATCACGCCCGCGCCGTCGGAGCCCAGAATGTGCGGGAGTGGCGGTTCGAGACCGGGGATTCCCATCCGGACCCAGATGTCCAGATGGTTGAGGGCGGCGGCCGCCAGTTTGACCAGCACCTGACCCGCGCCAGCGACCGGCTGCGGCCGGTCACCGACCAGAACTGCATCGGGACCCCCGTATGCCTCGATGTATGCTGCTTTCATCACTTGATTCGCCTGATTTGTATTTTCTTGACCGCTCGGCTGGTGGCCTCAGTGACCGAAAAGTCGAGGTCCTTCAGCTGGTGGCTTTCGCCGACGGTCGGGATGTGGCCGAGCTGCTCGGTCAGCCAGCCACCAAGGGAGGCGGCGCTGGTCTCGCCGAACTCGGCCTGCAGCTCGCGCGCCGCCTGCTTGATCTCCACGCCGGCGTCGATCAGGAACAACCCGCTCTCGATCCGTCGCACGCGCGTGCTCGGCCGGTCATGCTCATCGACGATCTCGCCGACGATCTCTTCCAGGACATCCTCGAGCGAGATCAACCCCTCGATCCCGCCGTACTCGTTGATCACCATCGCCAGATGGGCGCGCTCGAGCTGGAAGAATGCCAGCATGTCGCTGACGGGCTTGGTTTCGGGCACGAAACTCACCGGCCGCAACAACAGGCGCACCTCTGGCGTCTGCCCACTGGCCCAGGCCTGCAGCAGGTCGTACAGGTGCAATACGCCGATGATCTGGTCGCGCGAACCCTCGTAGATCGGAATCCGGCGGTAGCGACACTCGAGTACCATCTGCTTGAGCGCGTCGGAGCTGGTGTCGGCAGCCAGCGCGGTCATCCTCACCCGCGGGACCATCACCTCTCGTACGGTCGTTTCACGGAACTGCAGCACGCCCTCGATCATCTGCTGCTCGTGCTGTTCGATCGCGCCGGCCTCGCCGGAGAGCGCGACCGCCGCCTTCAGTTCGGCCTCGTCGAAGGTGCTGCTGACCGGTGTCTGGCCGAACGAGATGACGTAGACGATCGAGGATGAGATCCAGGAGAGCAGTTTTTCCAGCGGTTTCAGCAGGATCGTCAGGATGTGCAGCGGGCGGATGACCAGCAAGCCGATCCGGGCCGCGTTGCGGCGGGCGAAGTGCTTGGGGGTGATCTCGCCGAAGATCAGCAGCAGCAGTGTGACCACGCCAGTGGCCAGCGAGGCGGCCTGCCCCATCCGACTGGCGCCGAGGATCCGCGTGGCCAGGACGGTGGCCATCGCGGACGCGCCGACGTTGGCCACGTTGTTGCAAATCAGCAGAGTTGTCAGATAGCGCTCGGGATCTTCCAGCCACTGCTCCAGCAGGCGCGCCGGGTCGCCGAGATCCTCCACCAGTCGGCGGACGCGGATGCGGCTGAGCGTTGTCAGCGCGGTCTCCGCGCCTGAGAAAACACCTGACAGCAACAGCAGTAGCGCGAAGATCAGCAGTTCTGCCAGGGATATATCCATGCCAGTCTAGCTTATCAGCCATGGGTCAGGCGACGCGACTGTTTTGTAATTCCGCTTCGAGCCCGGCCGGTGATATGATGAGTGGCCTCTCCGATGAAACGATGAGCGTCCTTGATGGAGTAGTTGTGTGCAAAGACTCACCCGTCCGCTGCTGATCCTGACGCTTGCTCTCGGCCTGTACGGCTGCGACAGCATGACTGCGCTGTTCGAGAAAAAGCCGCTCCCGCCCAATGGCGACCGCAAGGACAAGCCGGTCGGTCCCAATGGCGGGGACCGGAAGTTGCCCGCGAGTAACGGAGGCGAACCAGAGACCGACCCCCGGCCGGTGGCAGGCAGTTTTCCGTATCCCAAGGGTGCGGCCGTCGGTGTCTGGGCTCGCTGGAGCTCCACTTTCGAGGAGTTCGACAAGGAGTTCAAGCGCGAGCGGGCGGTGGTCGGCAAGCGTGGGAAAAATCTCTGGATCGAGGAGACCAGCGACCTGCAGGGCTTCGACGAGGTCACCTTGCGCCTGGTCTCACCCGAGGGCAAGGTGCTGGAGGCCTATCGTGGCAAACCAGGCACTCCGGGACAGCGCCGCAAGGTCAATCCCAGCTTACGGGTCGAGCGCGATCCGTTGCAGGGCGCCAAGGACACCGGAAAGAAGGAAACGATCGAGCTGAATGGCACAAAGCTGGTCTGCTCGATTCACAGGCTGCCGGATGGGGGCCAGGCCTGGCTCTCGTCGAGTGTGCCATTCACGCGGTTGGTGAAGTTCCAGGCCGAAGATGTCAGCGGGGTGCTCTTGGCTTTCGGGACCGACCGAAAGAGCGGCAAGCTGAAGCGGGACCTGAAGTAAAAGATGGCGCAGGACAAGGGTGCCGTGCCCGAGGTGAGCTCGGTCAATGTACCCGAAGAGCTGATCCCGATCTTCAAGAAGGCCGAGGATTACGTTCGGCGCTACTTCTCCAACCAGCGCTTTTCCCCGGAAAAAGGTTCTATCGAAATCTCCGGGGAGCGCTACATCCTGGTTCGGGCGGCCTCGATGTCGATCGAGTTCTTCGACCAGATCCGCGCACTCTATGCGGATCGCGGAGAAGAAGAAGCGCGCAGGGTGGCGAACGGGTTCCTGTTCGACATCGCGCACTCGCTGGGAACGGCGGATGCGCGTTGCTTCTCAGGCAAGATGAACGTCACCGAACCGCTGGAGATGCTCTCCGCCGGCCCGATTCACTTCGCCCACGCAGGCTGGGCCTTCGTCGATATCGATGCCGAGAGCTCGCCCACCCCGGACGAGAACTACCTGCTGGTGTACGACCATCCCTATTCGTTCGAGGCGGACGCCTGGCTGAACCGCGGGAGTGTGTCGGCGGTGCCCGTCTGCATCATGAACGCCGGCTACTCCTCGGGCTGGTGCGGGGAGTGTTATGGGCTGTCGCTGGTCGCGGTCGAATTGACTTGTCGGGCGATGGGGGACTTGCGCTGTCACTTCATCATGGCGCCGCCGACTCGGATTCAGGAGCATCTGGAGCGAGCGGGTGCGGACCTCGCATCGGTCTCCCAGGTCGGCGGCAACAAGATCACGATCCCGGAGTTCTTTCAGCGCAAGCGGCTGGAGGAGGAAGGCCAGCAGCACCAGCACCGGCTGGAAGAACTGGTTCAGCAACGGACCGCCCAGCTGGTCGACAGCGAGGAGCGCTACCGCACCCTGGTCGAGTGGGCCCCCGACGCGATCGTCGTGCTGGACGCCGACCGGCAGTGTTTCATCGATGTCAACCAGAAGGCGGAGCGCCTGTTCGGCCTGGATCGCGAGGCGCTCTGCAAATCGGGGGTGCTCGATCTCAGCCCGGAACGGCAGCCGGACGGCAGGCTGTCGGCCGAGGTCGTACGCAAGCACATCGAGGGGGCGCTCAACGGAGAGCAGGTGCTCACCGAGTGGCTACACAGGGACGCGCACGGTCGGCTGTTTCTCGCGGAGGTGCATCTGCTCAGGCTTCCGGCGGTGGGCCGAAGGTTGATCCGCGGTAGCATCGTCGACATCACCGATCGCCGGGCCGCGGAGGAACAACGGCTCGAGCTCGAGCGTGGCCTGTTGCACAAGCAGAAGCTGGAGAGCCTGGGGCTGCTGGCGGGCGGGATCGCACACGACTTCAACAACCTGCTGATGCCCTTGCTCGGCCATGCGAGCTTGATCCTGCGCGAGACCGATCTCGACCCGAAGCTCCGGAGCAGGGTCGAGCGGATCGAGCTAGCTTCGAAGCACGCCCGCGACCTGATACGCCAGTTGCTGGCCTACGCCGGCCGCGGGCAGGTGGTCCCCGAGCCATTGCAGCTCAACCAGTTGATCCGGGATATGAGCGACCTGCTGGATGTGTCGATTCCCAAGAAGGCGACCCTGACGCTCGAGCTGCAGTCGGATCTCCCGCTGATCGTGGCCGACTCGGCCCAGCTGACCCAGGTGATCATGAACCTGATCGTCAATGCGGGCGAGGCCATCGGCGACGAGTCCGGGCAGATCACGCTGAGTACCGCGGTCGAAGGCGAGAGCCTGTTGCTGACGGTGAGGGATACCGGCTGCGGCATCAGCGAGGCCAACCAGGCGCGCCTGTTCGAACCGTTCTTCAGTACCAAGTTTGTCGGTCGCGGGCTGGGGTTGGCAGCCGTCCAGGGCATCGTCTGGGCGCTCGACGGGAAGATCGAATTGCAGAGTGCGCCTGGGAGCGGCACCACCTTTCTGGTCCGCTTGCCGATGGCGGGCCGGGAGGAGAAGCTGCGGCAACCGGTGTCGTTGATCACGGCTTCCGCGCCCTTTACTGGGCGTGTGCTGGTGATCGACGACGAGCCCGAAGCCCGTTCCGTGCTCGGCGAGATGCTAACAGAACTGGGCTGCGAGACGATCTTCGCTGTCGACGGGCGCCAGGGCCTCGATATGTTTCAAGCCGAGGGCGCCGAGTTGCTCTGCACGATGCTCGACATCACGATGCCGGTGATGAGCGGGAGCGAGGTCTTGCTGGAGCTACGAAAGATCGCGCCGGACGCGCCGGTGATCATGATCAGCGGATACTCCGAAGAAGATGTCGCCAGCTGGATTGACCTGGCGGGCCCGACCGTTTTCCTGCAGAAGCCGTTTGCCATCGAACATCTCGGGCCACTGCTGCAGCGCGTCTGTTCGATGTAGTTCAGGGAAGAATGCGCACGCGCCGGCCGGCGGTTTCCAGCTTGCCCGCGGCGAACAGGCGGATCGCTTCCGGGTAGGCCTCGCGCTCGGCGGCCTGGACCTTTTCGCGCAAGGTCTCCGGTGTGTCGTCGAAGGTGACCGGCACGATTTTCTGCAAGATGATCGGACCGGTGTCGTAGCGGTTGTCCGCGAAGTGCACGGTGCAGCCGGAAAACTTGACGCCGCTGGCAATCACGGCATCGTGAACGTGTCGATCGTAGAAGCCGCGGCCCGAGAAGCTCGGGATCAGCGCGGGATGGATGTTCATCACCTTGTTCTGCATTGCGTCCGGGATGTAGAACAGGTGGATCAAGCCGGCCATCAGCACCAGGTCCAGGGCGTGGGGGGCCAGACATTCGGCGACCGCCCGCGAGAATTCCTGGGCCGAGCTGAAGTCGCGGCGCGGCACCAGGTGGTTATCGATGCCCGCAAGCTCCGCGCGTTGCTGGCCGTAGGCGCCGGACTTGGTGCCGATGACGACCCGGATGTCCAGCGGCAGCTCGCCGTTTCCTGCGAGGTCGAGCAGGTTTTGTAGGGTCGTGCCGCCACCTGAGAGCAGCACGCCGGTTTTCAATGGCTGAAGATCGCTCACCCTTGGATTCCGTATCGTTCCAGTTTCTTGCGCAGTCCGAGCCGGGAGAGTCCCAGTTCGGCGGACGTCTTGGTCTTGTTGCCCTTATTCTCGAGCAGTGCGTTCTTGATCACGCGGCGTTCGAGGGTCTCGACCATTTCCTTCAGTGTGCCGGTCAGAGCCAGCGAGCCGAAGCCGCGTGCCGGCGTCAGGTCACCGCGGATCTCCGGCGACAGGTCGCTCACCGTCACCCCGCGGCCGCAGATCGCCACCATCTTGCGCACCTCGTTCTCCAGCTCGCGAATGTTGCCGGGCCAGCTGTACTGTTCGAGCAGTTCCTTGGCGCGGGGGTCGATCTCCTGGCGCTCGTCGGAGTTCTGCGAGAAGCTGTCCATGAAGTGCTCGATCAGATCCGGGATGTCGACGCGCCGTTCGCGCAGCGGCGGCAGGGTCAGCGTGACGCCCTTGAGCCGATAGTACAGGTCCTGGCGGAAGGAGCCGTTCTCGACCATTGCGCGCAGGTCCTGGTTGGTGGCGGTGATGATCCGCACGTCGACCTGGATCTTGTCCTTGCCGCCGACGCGCCGGATCTCGCCCTCCTGCAGCACCCGTAGCAGCTTCTTCTGCATCTCGACCGACATCTCGCCCACCTCGTCGAGAAACAGCGTCCCGTTGTGGGCCAGCTCGAACAGGCCTTCCTTGCGCTTGTTGGCGCCGGTGAAGGCGCCCACCTCGTAGCCAAACAGCTCGCTCTCGAGCAGCGACTCGCTGATCGCCGCGCAGTTCTCGCTGATGAAGGCTTTGTCCTTGCGTGGCCCGTTGTAGTGCAGGGCGCTGGCCACCAGCTCCTTGCCGGTGCCCGACTCGCCTTGCACCATCACCGGCACGTCCGAGTCGGTGATCCGGTCGAGCAAGCGAAACACTTCCTGCATCCGTCGGCTCTTGCCGATGATGCGTCCGTAGCTGTAGCGTGTCTCGAGTACGCGCTGCTTTTGCTGCAGGTCGGCCAGTACGTGTTCGAGCTTGGCGGTCTTGGCTTCGAGGTCGCTCTCGAGTTCCTTGTTCAGCGCCTCGATGTAACGGTAGCTCTCGAGCAGCTCCTGGTGCAGGTGCGCGTTCTTCAGCGCCAGGGAAGCCTGCGAGAAGAAGCTCTCGACCAGCTCGAGGTGCTGCTCGGTGAAGACGCCCTTCTTGAAGCGGTTGTCGATGTAGACCACGCCCAGCACGTCTCCTCGGTAGCTGACCGGCGCGCAGATCACGCTGCGCAGCGCCAGGTCGGTGACCGACTTGACCTCGGACCAGCGATCGTCCTCGGCCGCGTTGGCCGAGAGCACCGCCTTCCCGCTGGCGAACACATCCTGGCAAAGGGAATTGCTGAACTCCACCTCCAGCGGCTCCAGGCTCTCTTGTTCGAAGTTCCGCGCGACGCGGATCTCTCGTTCACCGCCCTCCTCGATCAGCAGGAAACCGCGTTCGGCGCCGGTGAGCTGGATCACCGCGTCGAGGATCTCGTTCAGCACACCGTCGAGTTTGAGCTGGCTGGACAGCTTGCTCGTCGCCGTCAGCAGTAGCCGGAGGGTGCGGACTTCATCCTCGAGCGTGCCAGGGTCGGATTCGCGGGTGACCTGCGGGTCTTCCTGGAAGGTAAAATGGGTCTTGCCGATCGAGATCCGGTCTCCCGGCCGAAGCAGGTCGGAGGTGACCGGCTCGCCGTTGAGCAGCGTGCCGTTCTTGCTCTGGAGATCCTCGACCAGGTAGCCGCGATCGGTGAGTTGCACCTGGCAGTGGGTCCGGGAGGACTTGGAATCGTCGATTGCGATCTGGTTGTCGGCGCCCCGGCCGATGGTGATCTTCTCGCCGTCCAGCTCGAACGCAATCTCGTCGCCGCCCTTGTCCAGGATCAGGAACGGCAAGGGCTTTTTTCCTCGTCTTCGGCCGTCTCTGAGCTCGTCTCGTAGGGATTGCGGATCATGCACAACGAGAGGTGACCCGGTCCGATCTCGAACCGTGTCTCGTGGAAGTTGTAGATCACGCCGTGCGCCTTGAGGATTCTGGCGCCGTCGATGTCGGAGGCGCCGATGCGCTCTGCGCCGATGCTGTAGCCCAGCGCGGTGAGATAGTTGGTGATCTGCGTTCGCTCATGCTCGGTGAACAGCGCCTGCTTGAACGCGCTGATGTTGATGTCCCGGTAGCAGTCTTCCTTGTTGCGGAAGTCGTAGGGGCAGTCCTTCACGCCATCGAAATTCGGGTTGGGCACATACTGCACCACGCTGGCGATCTTGGGCGGACTCTTGGCGCTTTCGACCGACTCGCCCTGGATCCGCGGGATCCGCTCGTCCGGACAGTAGGGTGAGGTTTCGCAGAGCGGCTGGAGCGGCCGCGTGACCTCCTTCGAGACCTCGAACGGGACCTGCTCGCCAGCTGGGGTCGCCCACAGCAGGTAATATGACCTTTCCAGTTTGCGGATGATGCTCATGGGCGATGGCCCGAGTATAGCGCTGCGCCTACCCGGCGGTCTATTTTTTCGGGCCG
Organism: uncultured Planctomycetota bacterium; assembly: GCA_964566865.1. Lineage (GTDB taxonomy): Bacteria > Planctomycetota > JACQVV01 > JACQVV01 > CAZANL01 > CAZMLI01. The sequence goes on along the minus strand of CAZMLI010000106.1, from coordinate 3,855 downwards.
CCCCGACCTGATTTTTCGAGAGTCAAGAGCACTTGATAGCTGGTCTTCTTGTTCGCCTGCGACAGGGTGAAGCGAGAGATGCTCTTGCCGATGCCCTGGATCGGGAATGCTCGACTCAGCCAGTAGGTAGTGCGTCCCGTCATCGGCACCGTCTGTCCGCGCAGCGCAAACGTGCCGGCATAGGTCAGCGTGACCCGGGTGCAGGGGATCTTTCGCTGGCCGAACAAGAGCTGATCGCGCGATACTGACGACGCGCTGAGGCGCACGTTCATTCCCTTTTCGCGCATCATCTTGTGCCACAGTTCTCGCCAGGTCTTGAGCCGCGGCAGGTGGTTCTGGCTGGTCACGCTGGACTTCTCGCCCGGGGTGCTGCGTTCGACGTGCAGTGTGCAGCGCTGCTCCGTCAGCCGCTGGATGCGGGTCTTGAGCTGGACGGTCTGCGGCTTGGCGCCGGACTGTTCGAGTACCACCTTGTAGATGGCCCAGTCCCCGGCGCGCACCCGGTCGAGGTAGCTGGGGATCTTGGAGAACGCGGCGTGCTTGGGCGTATCGGCTCGCGCGGTGGTAGAGCAAAGCAACAGGCCCCATGCCAGAGCAGCAATGAGGCCTGTCTTGATCGTCTTTGGTTGCGTGCTAACGCTTGGAGAACTGATGGCCACGGCGTGCCTTGTGGCGACCGTACTTCTTGCGCTCGACCATGCGCGCGTCACGCGTGAGGAAGTTGCCTTCTCGCAGCTTGTCCTCGAGCGAGGCGTCCACCTTTATCAGGGCGCGGGCGATGCCGAGCAGGAATGCGCCGGCCTGGCCGCTGTACCCGCCGCCATTGACGTTGGCGAACACGTCGTAGCGTTCGAGCGTCTCGGTCGCCACGAGTGGCGCACGAACGGTCTCGACCTGCTGCGCCTCGGGGAAGTACTCGTCGAGAGTCTTGCCGTTGATGACGATCGCGCCGCGGCCCTCGCGGAGGCGGACTCGGGCGACCGCGGTCTTGCGGCGTCCGGTTCCCCAGGTTTGTTGAATCTCAGCCATGTCTTCTGCTTAGCCTCTCTTCGCCTGTTCGACTTGGATCGTCGTCGGCAGCTGTGCTTGATGCGGGTGGTCTGGGGTGGCATAGAGCTTGAGTTTCTTCAGCATCGCCCGCCCCAGTTTTGTCTTGGGCAGCATTCGGCGCACCGCCAGGTGCAGGACGCGTTCGGGGATGCGCGCGAGCAGACGGCCAACGGGCTCTTGCTTGAGTCCGCCCGGGTAGCCCGAGTAGCGCGAAATCATCCGTTGATCCAGTTTCTTGCCGGTCATCACGACCTTGTCGACGTTGGTGACCACGATGAAGTCGCCGGTGTCGATGTGCGCGGTGTATTCCGGGCGGTGCTTTCCCTGCAACCGGCGGGCAATTTCGACAGCCAACCGGCCCAGGACCAGGCCCTCGGCGTCGATGTGCACCCACTGGCGCGAGATATCCGCCTTGGCCATGTAGGACTTCATGTTCAGACCCCTAATATACGTTCACCACAAGCCCGTGAGAACAACACGGCGGCTGGGTGAGAACCCGGAATTCTATTTAGCGACCCGGACTCTGTCAATGTGCAGGAAATGGATAATTCCGCCCTGCCATCAATGCCTGCGCTTGAACAGGGTCCGTAGGAATCCGCCTTTTTGCTTCTTCCCGAGGCTCGTGAGTTCCTTGAGCAGCGCGGCCCCGCCTTGTGCGGAGGCCTGCTTGGCGGGCTGGGGCGGGCTCAGGCTGTCTTTGTCTTGTACGGCTGGCTTGTCGATTTGCTGCGCGGAGCCCTCGGACCGAGGAGCAGGTTCCGGATTCGCATCGGGCGGGGGCATCTCGGCGCCCCGCACCTTGGCCAGGAAGGCCTCCTCGGCCGCGTCGTACGTGTAGGGCGGGTCTCCCGGCTGTACGGAGCCCCTGGTCTTGCGTCGCCGGCGTTGCTTGCCCGAATCCTGTAGTTTGTCCCGGAAGGAGGCCGCGCGTTCGTCATAGGTCCCGGTCTTGGTCGAGCCAGAAAACTCGGTGGGATTGGATGCCCTCGGCGGTTCATCCGCGAGCTGCTCCATGTCCTCGGCTAGCTTCTCCAGCCGGTCCTGCTCGCGGAAGGACTCGAGCGAGACGTCGACGATGGTCGGCAGCTCATCTTCGCTCTCGACTGTGGGGCTGGACGCCGCCTGAGGTTGCTCCTCGAACAGATCCGCGAGCAGGGTGTCGACATCGGTCTGCTGATCGATCAGCTGCTCCCCCTGGTCCTCCACCGCGGCCTCGGCCGCCGCAGGTGCCTCGGGCTGGTCTGGCTCCATCAAGTCGTTGAGCAGTTGATCGAGCCCCTCCGCGCCAGCGTCCTCCGCCTCAGTCGCTGAGCTGTTGGCCTGCTCGGCGCCCTCCGGCCCCAGCTCCGTCAAGAGCGTATCGAGTTCCGACGTCGACTGCTCCGCCGACTCGGTCGGGGCGGCGGGCTCGGCCTGGTCGCCCTCCTGTGACTGCTGGTCCAGGTCGTTCGCTTCCGCTCCGGGTTCGCCCGCTTCAGCTTCGGGCTCGCCCGCTACCGGTTCGGGCATTGGCACGGTTTCCATGAAAGCCGCCGTGGCAAGATCTTCCTTCTCTTCCGGATCCTCGGTCTCCGGCTCGATATCGCTTGCGGGCGGGGCGCCAATGCCGTTGAGCCAGCTGTCCATCGGGTCCGCGTCCGGATCGTTGGTCGGCGCTTCCGATGGACCATCGTCCGCCGCCTCCTGCGGCTCGCCACCGAGTTCCGCGAGCAGGTCGCCGAGTTCCGCCTCTTCCGTTGACGGCGGCGGACTGACCTCCTCCAGCATGCCATCCAGCTCGGCTTCCGTTTCTGTGCCCGGCGCAGTTTCGCCAGCCAGTTCCGCCAGCAGGCCATTCAGTTCAGCGCCCTCCTGATCGGTCTCGTCGGGCGCGGGTGCCTGCGGCTGTTCTGGCTCGGGCGCGGCCGCGGGTTCTCCGGCGAGCTCGTCGAGCAGGCCGTCGAGCGGGTCGCGATCCGCGGCGGGCTCCGGTGGTGCGGGTTGCTCCACGGCCGCCGCGTCAATGTCGTCGGTCGCGGGCCCGGCCACATCCGCACCCGCACCGAGCTCGGCGAGCAACCCCTCCAGCTCATCGGTGGTGGCGGCCTGTTCCGGTTCCGGCGCTGGTTGGGGCGCCGCGTCGACGGTCGCAGGCTCGGGCTCTGCTGCTTCTGCACCGAGCTCGGCGAGCAACCCCTCCAGCTCATCGGTGGTGTCGGCCTGTTCCGGTTCCGGCGCTGGTTGGGGCGTCGCGTCGACGGTCGCAGGCTCGGGCTCGGCTGTATCCGCCCCGAGCTCAGCGAGCAACCCCTCCAGCTCATCCGTGGTCTCGGCCTGTTCCGGTTCTGGCTGCGGCGCCTCGCTGGCAGCGGGCGTGGGCTCGGCCGGCTGCGCTTCCCCGCCCAGCTCCGTGAGCAGGTTCTCCAGGTCGTCGTCGACCTGCTGTTCGTCGGGCTGCTGGGCGGCAGGCGCCGGCTCGTGCGGCTGTTCCTGTTCGGCGGAGACGCCCAGTTCGCTGAGCAATCCCTCCAGGTCCGCGTCAGCTTCGGACTCTGCCTCGGACTGGGAGCGTTCCGGCTCGGGCGCCCCATCCGCATCCGCTGCCGCGGGCGCCTCTGGCGTGGGCGCGGCCTCCGGCTCGGGTTCCCCTTCGGCTTGCGTCGGCTCGGGACTGGTGCCGCCGTCCAGCTCTGCCAGTAGGCTGTCCAGTCCGTCGACTTCTTCCGCGGGCGCGGGCGGTTCTGGCTCGACCGCTTCCTGCTCGACAACGGGCTCTGGCTCCGGCTCGGGTTCGACCGCTTCCGGCTCGACCGCTTCCGGCTCGAC
>CAZMLI010000105.1:0-12772 GCA_964566865.1 uncultured Planctomycetota bacterium | reverse complement strand
GGGAGAAGTTGCGAGAGTCCCACCCGCATGACGGACCGACGGCGTTCTTCCTGGAGAAGCTGGCGGCGGAATCAGCTACGGACTAGCCGAACAGCGCAATGCTGGCGGTGAAACCGTGCAGAAAACTCTTCTCGCCGATCGGTCCGATCTCACCCTGCGCCAGAAAACCGGCGAGCGGGATGTTGCCGAGCGCGCTGTGGATCTGCGAGGCATCGTGATTGGCGTCGCCGAACAAGCGCGTACCGCGGCCGTTGCAGGTGAACAGCAGGGCGCCGCTCGCGCTCTGCTCTCGAGCGAGCATCTGCTGTAGATCCTCGGTGGCGCTGCCCGCGTCGCGCACGTGGAACTGGACGGTCTGTCCCACGCGCACCTGGTCGGTGATCGCGATCGACCCCCCTTGCTGGTCGATGCCCATGATGTTGCGCACCAGGAAGTCGCCGCGCTGGAACTCCGATTGATACTCGTTGACCACACAGCCGATGTGCAGCGCCTTGCGCGCGAGCTCCTGGTCGGCCTCGCCCATGGCCTGGTAGATCTGCTGGAACTGGCTGAAGGCCGCCTTGCCGCCGAGCTCGTGAATCACGTTCTGGCTGGCCTTGGTAATCACCAGATGCTTGCCGATCGGCCGGCAGCCCTGGCTGACCAGCGCCCGGACCCCGATCGGACCCGAGAGCAGCATGCCGACCACGCCGTGCTCGTGGCTCTGGTCACCGAGGAACAGTCTGTTGTGGCCAGGCTTTTGCGCGCCGCTGGCGACGCCCCCGATCACGACCGCACCGGGATACTCGGCCTCGAAGCGCTCGAGCACCATTTGTGGTACGGAGGAGAACGGCTCCGGCATCAGTAGCACAACGGGGGGCTGGCCTTCTACCTCGGCTGGCTCGGGCCAGCCATGCATGGCGATCTTTTCCGGGAGTTGCTCGAACTGCAGGTGAAACGGACGCACCACCAGCGCCGGTGCGTGCGCGGCCCAGATCGAGAGCGCGGGCGACTGCTCGATTTCCTGCTGGCGTCCGACGATCGCTTCGCCCGTGCAGCCGATCAACTGCTGGGCCTGCAGTCGTGCCGTGATGCTGGCCGCGATCCCATCGAGTTCCGCCTGATGGTGGGGCGAGACAAAGACCGCCACCAGCGACACCTGCCGGTCGCCCAGATCGGCGCGGATGGCGGCACAAGCTTCCTCAAGTGCTTGGGAAGTATCGGGTTGCGTGCTCAAGTAGGAGCTGAAGGCGCATTCGGTCATCGCTGGAGGATAGCGCTAGCGGGGATGTCTGTAAAGAATGAGGGTCCGATGAACTGGTTATCTCACTGCGTTGCATCGTGGGAGTTCAGGAAACTGGATTGCGCCCTCGGCTCGGCGGGAGCCTCGCCCTCCCGTTTCGTTCCTGCTCCTCGAGTGTCGCGCGCACCAGCGAACCGGCGAGGATTCCGTAGACCTGGCGGCGGGGGATCTTGATCACGCGGCCGGGGTCGAGCGGGTTGTTACGCTCCAGCGCGGCGAGTGTCGCCAGGCCGATCTCCAGCGGCCAGCGGCTGGCCAGGTGCAGGCCGGGCCGCCGGCGGGGGATGCGTCGCAGGTAGCGGCGGCCGTCCGCCAGCAGCAGGCGTGTTTGCGCGATCAGGTCTCGATAGAGCGGTGCCAGCCGCCCATAGCTATCGGGGCGCAGCAGGTCTTCGGGCGTCAATTCGATGAGCGTCAGTCGGTCGAGCGGCAGGTAGCAGCGACCATTTGCCAGATCGCGTGGAATGTCGCGCAGGATGTTGATCCGTTGCAGGCCCTTGCCGTAGTTGATGCCGAGTGAGGTCAGCTCGGGATCGATGTCGTGGAAGTGTTGCGCGTGAAGCCGGGTCCAGAATTCTCCGACCACGCCGGCGACCTGATAGCAGTATCGATCGAGCTGCTGCATGCTGGCCAGGGCGGTCAGCTGGCCTGGCGGAAACCAGCTCAGATCGAGTCGCATGCCCTCGGTGATCACGCGGATCACATGACGCACGAGCGGTCGATCGCTCGGCGCCAGCCGGTCGGTCTCGGCGAAGACCTGATCCAGCGACGCCAGCAGTTGCTGCTCGTCGGGGTTGGTCGCGCGGGTGGTCAGCTGTGCAGCCAGTTGTTGCAGATAGACGGCGCGGCCCTCGTCGTCCATCGCCGGCAGGTAGTCGGTGAGCAGCTGCGCGCGGGCCTGCGCTGGCAGCAATTCGGTGTCGGCGATGCTGTCGGCCGCGCGGGCCAGCAGATAGGCCAGGCCAACCGTCCAGCGGGTCGCGGCAGGCAAGATGCGCAGGGAAAGGTAGAAGGAGCGGCTGGTGCGTTCGAGCAGTTGCTGCAGGCTCACGAGCGGGTCCGGCCGATCAGGCCGGCGAACAGGCCGCAGCCGCTGCCGTCCCTGCGATAGGAGAACAGCAGGTCCGGGTTGCAGTGGGTGCAGAGCCCGCTGTCGATGATATGGGTCTTGCGCAGGCCCGCCGCGCAGAGCAGCAGCCGATTGGCCTCGGCCAGGTCCAGGTGGTCGCGGTCGCCGTCGCTTTCGGCGCGCACTCTGTCGGCCAGCGGTAGGCTCTCGGCCAGCGCGTCGAACACCTCGTCGCCGACCTCGTAACAGCAGGGTCCGATGGTCGGGCCGATGAAAGCCAGCAGCGCGTCGGGGGAACTGCCAAACTCCTCACGCATGCGCGCGACCAGGCGGCCGCCGATGTCCTGCGCGGCGCCGCGCCAACCGGCATGCGCCATGCCGCAGGCGCCCGTGGCGGGATCGGCCAGCAACAGCAGGCTGCAGTCGGCAGACAGGCCGACCAGCAGTGTGTCAGGATCGGCCGTCAGCAGGCCGTCCGCTTCGTCGAGCAGCCGCACGCCGTGCGGGCCCAGCTGTCCCGCTTCGCTGGCCAGGCGGATCTGCTTGCCATGCACCTGACGGACGCGCACCAGGCGATCGGCGGACAGACCCAGCTCGACCGCGAGTGCCCGGTAGTCCGGCTCGATGCGGCCATGCGTTGCATCGAGATAGCTGCGACCACGTAGCGTGAACAGCGCGGTGAATTGCGGCGGCACGTCGGGGAAGGTCCCGCACTCAGCCAGCGTCGGATGGGGAACCCAGCTCATGGTCACAGATCATCAGGTATCATGCGGCCATGAGCAAGCAAACGATAGTGCAGCTGGTGGCCAAACATGGTCCCGGGCACGCGGATGATATCGCGCGCGGTGTTGAAATGTGCGAGCGGGTCTGGGACTTCTCGCGAGACAAGCGCGCAGCCTTTCGCGCGTTCTGCCTGAAGCAGTACGTGCCGCGTGGCAAGAAACGTCAGCAACTGATGTCGCGGCTCGACGAGTTTCACCATCTGCTTGCCGGTTCGCTGGGCGCGGTGCTCAAGGTGGCGCGGGCCGGGCAGGACATGGCCGACTTGCCCGAGCTGGCCGTGGATCAGGTCCTGGGCGCCTTTGCGCCGCGCTGTCACCTGCTCGAAGATTATCGGCGTTTCAAGATCGCGGCGGTGGTGCAGCTCAACTTCGGCACCGACGAGACGGGCGCGCCGCGCACGCGCGCCGGCTGGGCCGCGCGGCGCCTCTCGCGCGTGGGGCGCGAGGTGATTCCTGCCGAGTTGAGCGCGCAGTACGCGAGCGCGGCAGGCGCGGTCGACCGGTTCATCTCCGGCTACAACCTGCACCTGAACAACATCGAGTTCGGCGACAAGCGGGTGCGCTTTCCCAAGGGCACCCGGTTGATTGCTCACTGGGGCCTGCGCGACTACATGATGTCGTTGAACGGCGGGCGCAACGCGCTGGTACGGCAGCAAGCGATCATGGGGTTGATGCGGCAAGTGGTCGATGGCGAGGTGCCGGCCGAGCTGCTCGACGATCCGCAGGTCAGCTGGGATGTACCGCGGGGGCGGATCCGCCGAGCGGGGCAGAAGTCCTGGCGCAAGGTCAGCGGGCAGGGGGCACTGCGCTGGGAGAAGTTTCGCAAGGTCTGGCAGGCACAGCGCGCGATCGACCCGTATACCCGGCACGGCAATCTGATCGACAACAAGTTCCTCGACGAACGTGAAATGCCGGAGGAGATGGTGGTCGGCATGCTGACCGATGTGCTCGCCTCGCCGCTGGCCGAGCGGGTGGCCTGTTTCATGCGAGACCAGCTGGGGCGCGAGCTTCAGCCGTTCGACATCTACCACTGCGACTTCGAGAGCGACGGCCCCGGCAAGGCGCCGCTGCCCTACGACATCCGCAAACGCTACCCGACGGCCGCTGCGCTGAACGACGCGATCGTCGAGATCCTCGTCAGCCTGGGCTGGCGCAAGAAACGAGCGCAGTGGATCCGCGATCGGATCCGGGTCGACAACGGACGCAGCGCGGGCCACGCCTGGCCTCCGCAGCACGAGCACGACCTGCAGCTGCTGCGGGTGCGGGTCGACAAGGGCGGTTGCGACGAGCTCAATTTCGAGACCTTCATGCACGAGCTCGGCCACTGCGTGGAGGGGGTGCTGTCGAGTTACGAGATGGACTACAAGATCCTCTGGGGCGTGCCCAACACGGCGTTCACCGAGGGCTTCGCCTTCACTTTCCAGGACCGCACCGATCAGGTGCTCGGGCGCGGCTCGGAGAAACAGGGCGCTGCGGCCGACCGACAGATGTTGATGCGGTTCTGGGAGCCATTCGAGATCGGCGGAGCGGCGCTGACCGAGATCCGCTTCTTCCACTGGCTCTACGACAACCCGGACGCGACCGCGCGGCAGATGATGCGGGCCATGCGCAAGATCGGTGACGGGGTCTGGCAGGAGTTTTACGCGCGCATCCTGGGACCCGACGGGCACGGTCTGCTGTCGGTCTACAGCCACATTCTCTGGGGCGACTTCTATCTGGCGGAGTATCCGGTGGGATACCTGATCGGGCATCAGGTGCGGCGCCATCTTCAGGGCAAGTCTCTGCCGCGGGAGATGGAGCGCATGTGCGCGCTGGGCGAGATCGGCCCCCAGAGCTGGATGAGGGCCGCCATCGGACAGAAAATCTCGGTCAAGCCGCTGCTCGACGATACCGACGCGGCACTGGTGCGGCTGGGGTATTGACGTAGCTGGTATACTGGGACCGCCGTGCAAGATGTCAACTTCGCCCAGATGGCGGTCAGGCAGGGGGTGCTGACCGAATCCGAATTCCAGCGCGCAGTGGTGGCCCACGACGAGAGCGGTAAGCAGCAGCCGCTGGGTCAATTCCTGGTGTCACAGGGGTTCTTGAGCGAGGTAGCCTGGCAGGGCGTACGGCGCTCGGGGGTGACCGAGATCATGCCCGACGCGGAGGAACTGGCCTCCTCTTCGGTCGATCGCGCGACGATCTGCCAGGAGTTTTCCGACGAGGCGCCCCCGGAGACGATCGGTCGCTACACGATCGTCGGACTGATCGGCCGAGGCGGGATGGGGACCGTCTATCGGGTCCACGATCCGAAGCTGGATCGGGACGTCGCGCTGAAGCTGGTCGGCACCGGGGAGCAGCGGCCGAGCAAGCAGATGCTGGCGCGCTTTCAACGCGAGGCGCGGCTGGCCGCCCGACTGCAGCATCCGAACCTGATCCCGGTGCACGAGGTGGGCGAGTCGGAGCTGGGGCATTACTACACGATGGATCTGGTGGATGGTCCGACGCTGTCTCAGCGGCTGGATGCGGATCCCCCCTTGTCGGATCGCGGGCTGGTCGAGATCATCCGGGATATTGCCGGCGCGGTCGGTGAGGCGCATGCGGCGGGTCTGGTGCATCGGGACATCAAGCCGGACAACATCCTGCTCGAGGGCGGCAAGACACCCTACCTGACCGATTTCGGGCTGGCCAAGGACCTCGAAGTGGACCAGCTGACGCGAACCGGGATGATCCTCGGCACGGCGCACTTCATGTCGCCGGAGCAGGCGCAGTGCAAGCGGGGCAGGGACGTGGGGCCGCCGTCGGATGTCTGGTCGCTGGGCGTGACGCTGTACGATGGCCTGACCAGCTTGCTGCCGTTCGATTCGGAGACGATGCCCGCGCTGTTCAACAGGATCATCCTCGACGATCCGTTGCCGCCCTCGCACCATCGCCGGATGAGCCGCGACCTGGAGACGATCGTGCTGTGTTGTCTGGAGAAGGACGTGGCGCGGCGCTATCCCGACGGCCGGGCGCTCCAGGCTGACTTGCAGCGCTTCCTCGACGGGGAGATGGTGGCGGCGAGGCGGGCCGGAGTCGTACATCGCTGGGGGCGCTGGGTCTTGCGCAACCGGATGCTTGCCACCGTCGTCGGAGTCGCGCTGGTTGCCTTGATCGCCGCCGGCTCGTTCGTCCTCGACTCCTGGCGCAAGCAGTCGGCGCTCGAATCGGCCAATCTGTTGATCGAACAACGTCGCCTGGCCGAGCGGGTGAAGACGGCGCACAAGCGCGAGGCCCTGGCGCTCAGGGGCGCCGCGCTCGATCAGCAGCGGGTCACCGAGGCGAAGGCGCAGGTTACGGAGATGCGGCTGAATCAGCGGCTCTGGCTCTCGGCCTTGACGATTCTCGATCTCTATCGCCGGAGGATGCAGCTCGCAGCCAAGGGCATGCTGGCGGAGCCCAACCTGATCCTGTTCAAGACGATCGATGATGTGCTCGAGGAGAATCCGAAGCATCCCAGGGCGCTCTGGCTGCACGGGCTGGGCCTCTACCTCCAGGGCAAGCGCGAGGCCGGTATGGGCGAGATCAACCGCTCGCTCGAGCTGAAGCCCAAGCAGTCGCTGGCACGATTGATGCGCGCGCTGATCAATCTGGAGACGCTGTACATGGCGGCCACCCCGCCGCCCAACCGCAAAGCGCTGCTCGCGTTGATTCGCACCGATGTCAACGCCACGCGCAAGGGGGACCGGGAGCTGAAGGGGCAAGCCTATTACTACCTTGCGCATGCGGCCTATCGTTATGTGGTGGGCAAGCACGAGGAGGCGGCGCGCAACTTGAAGCTGGTGCTCCGGCGGGATGCGATGATGCCCGACTACTGGATGATCAAGGGGTTGAACCTGATGGCGCTGAAGCAGTATGACAAGGCCTCCAAGGCCTTCTCGGCCGCGCTCTCACTCGGCATGGTGGGCCACGGGCTCTACGAGCAGTTGGCCCTCGCGCACCAGAAGGCCGGCAGGCCGGAGCTGGCCAACGTCTTCTGGGGGGCGCTGGGGAACAAGCGGCACGAGGATGTGGAAAAGGCGCTGCGACGGGCCAAGCTGCTGATCGACGGTGGGCAACTGGACAAGGCGCTGGCCGAATTCAATGCGGCATTGCGGCGAAGGCCGAACAATCTTCGCGCGCTGATGCAGCGTGGCATGCTCCACGAGCAACGCGGAGAGACAGCCAGGGCGCGAGCGGATTTTGAACGCGGAGTCAAGGCACACCCACGTAGCCATCTGGCCTGGAACGGGCTGGGGGTGCATCGGGCCAACCAGCGGGACTGGAAAGGCGCGCTTACGGCGCTCGACCGGGCGCTGTCGCTGCGACCGAAGTTCGTCGAGGGCTACATCAACCGTGCGAGCTATCGGCAACGCAGTGGGGACTACGACGGCTCAATTTCTGACTACGATATGGCGATCAAGCTGGATCCCAAGCGTCACGAAGCATACGGCGGTCGCGGTCTGTTGTGGATCTACAAGCGCAACTGGAAGCGGGCGCGGGAAGATTGCGAGAAGGCGGTCGCGCTGGGACCCAAGAGCGGTCGTGCTCACTTTGGTCTGGGTCTTGTGCTCTATCTGCAGAAGGACTGGGCGGGCGCTGTCAAACACCTGCAAACGGCCGTGTCCCTCGAGCCCAGGGTTGCGCCGCAAGCGGCAAAGTTGTTGCGATCGGCGCGCGCGAAGCTGAAGAAATGACCGTCTAGCGGAGCAGGTCGTTGCAGGCCTGGCGAACATGGGGGCGGGCGTCCTGCAGTCCCTTTTCCAGCGCAGCCGCCAGGTCCGCAGGCGCCAGGGTTTCGACGTTCGCCGGCAATCCAAGCCCGGCCTGACGCAGCCGGTCCAGCGCGAACAGACGCCGGCTGCTGGCGCTGGCCAGATGTCGTGTGCGGTCCCACCAGCCGCGCCAGTGCTCGGCCCGTTCGGACCAGCGCCGTGGTGGGTGGGTCAGTACCGGCTGCCCGGCGGGCGGACCGACGAGCAATCGCACCAGCGCCTGTTCGATTGCCAGCCCGTCGGGCCCACCCGAGTCGGCGAGCCTGGCGATCAGCGGGTCGACGGCGTCGAGCGTTCCACGCGCGCCCAGCAGCTCGGCCAGGATTGGAAAGAGCGGCGCGTTTTTCTCATGCGCGAGGGCATCCAGCAGCGCCTCTTGCGGGAAGTTCGGGACCTGGCGCAGCGCATCGTCGAGCTGGCCAATCAAGCTGGGGGCATCGGCGGCGAAGGCCAGCCGCAGGTCCGTGATCCAGTCCCGGGTCTGCGGCGACCAGCCGCCGGGCATCGGCCAGAGACGTCGGGCGCGATCCAGCTCACGGCTGTTGCTGACCAGTACCGTCGCCACGTGCATCAGTCGCAACATGCCCGGTGGAATACGCCACGGCTGGATTCCCACATCGGCCAGGGCATCGCCCAGCGGCCGCTGCTCGCTGATGACGATCGCCATTGCGCAGCCGCAGAGGAAAGGTGCACGCTCTTGCCACGGAAGCTGGCGGGCCAGCTCGATCACCGAGGGGTCGCCCATCCGGCTGATTCCGCTGGCGATGCCCCGGCCCATGTCGACGTAGGGTTGCAAGGCCGAGCGGAAGCCTCGGCGATGTTCCTGGAAGCGCGACTCGGGCGCGAGACCTCGCAGGACCCGAGACCAGGCGCCGGCGCCATAGCCCAGGGCATGAAAAGGAGCGCCCGCGACAGGACGATTCGATGGCCGGTCGGGCGGCCGGCCGAGCTGTCCGGACTTCAGCCCCGAGGACCAGTCCAGCATCTGCGGCACCGACGCGTCTTGATACTGCACGCGAGGGACGTTCGTCGGCAGCAGCAGGCCGACCAGCCCGACGACTCCGAGGACAGCCCAGGTGCCGCCCAGGGCGGCGCAGAGTCGTGGACGCCTGGCGCGCAGCGTCTGCAGGCCCGCCGCGGCCGTCAGCAGCAGCATGGGCAACAGCGGCAACATGTGGACGTGACTCTGTGTCGACATGCCGCCCCAGTGCGGGCCCAGTTTCTCCGCTCCCGTGTAGCGGCTGACACTGAAGGCCAGCGCGAAGGCGGCCAGATACCAGAGCAGCAGCGGTCTGGGTCGCGTCCGATTGGTCAGCAGCGTCGCCGTCAGGCCGAGCAGGATCAGCTGGCAACTCCAGCCCAGAGCCAGCGCCAGGCCTTCGTGGCCGAAGCCGGGGAGGTGGTAAGCCGGTGGCATGAACTCGACCAGCATGGCCCAGAAACGCCCCACACTGAGTCCGATCGCTTGCCCGAGAGATTCGTGCGGTGCGCCATCCGCCAGGCGCTGCAGGCCAACCCAGTCGTGGGATAGATTGTAGGCCAGCCAGGGCGCCAGTCCGACTGCCAGTCCGGTCAGCGTCGCGATCCACAGGCGCAACCGGCCCGCCGTTCGCAGACGGTCAAGCAGCGATGGCGCGCCCGCGGCGAGCGCCAGGGCGAAGCTGTAGTGCACCCAGATTCCAAAACCGGCCAGCGCTCCGATCGTCAGCCACCAGCCCGGGCCATCCGGACCCGTTCGACGCCGCGCGCGTTCGATCAATATCAGCCAGCCCAGGCCAATCAGCGCCACCTCCTGATAGCAGCCCCAGTTGAGCAGGTTCAGCTGCAGCAGGTATGGCGGTGCGAAGGTCCAGGCGGCCAGTCCATACAGCGCCGCGTCGCGGCCGACCGCGCAGTCGAGGTAGCAGAAGCCCAGCCATGCCAGCAAGAGTGCCATCAGCAGTGCCGGGATCTTGACGACCAGGAATCCAGATCCGAACGTGGCCACCAGCGGGGCGGTCAGCAGGATGTTCAGCAGGGTGCCGCCCTCGTAGTGGGTGTACTGATAGGACTGTAGCGGCAGGCGGTCGGGAGCCGCCAGTTCCACCGCCGCGGCAGCAATGTAGCTCTCTTCGTAGTCGACGATATGGGGCGAACAGAACAGGACCAGCAGTCGCGTCGCGAGGAAGAGTGCCAGCAGGGCCACGGCACAGGGAGGACATCGTCTCTGTTGCATCAGGGCAACAAACACTATACTCGATCCCCCGATGCTCGACCTGTTGATTCGACTGGGCGCGATCCAGGCCCATGACGCGGAGAAGGCCAGCCGTCGCTACGATGAGTCGCGCGAGGGCAGCCTGGCGGAGTTCCTGATTGCGGGTAGCTATCTCAGCGGTCTGCCGCCAGTCGGCGATCCTGCGCTCGCAACACTGACCCACGCGGAAACCCAACTGCTCGACGAGATTCGCCAGGCCCTGGCGCTGGGGCCCACGATCGGCGGGTTATCTGCCACTCTACAGGAAGCTGCCCTCGACCCAGGGTCGCTGGCCGTGGGCAAGTTGCTGGGTAACTACCGGATTCTGGGGCTGATCGCCGAGGGTGGGATGGGCGGTGTCTATCGTGTGCGTTCGGTTCATCTGGACCGGATCCTCGCACTGAAGGTCATTCTGGGCGGAGAGCTGGCCACGCCCGATCAAGTCGCGCGGTTCAAGCGCGAAGCGCAGTCGACGGCTCGCCTGCACCATCCAAACATCGTCACGCTGCATGACTTCGGTTTCGATCAGGGACATTACTACTTCACGATGGACTATGTCGAGGGGCCGACGCTGGCGGAGCTGCTGCTCGATGGGCCGATGGAGGAGCGCCAGGCCGTCGCGCTGATCTGCCAGGTGGCCGAGGCGGTTGACTATGCGCACCTCAACGGGATTCTGCATCGGGACATCAAGCCGGGCAACATCTTGATGCGGGATGATCGCCCGCTGATCACCGATTTCGGGCTGGCGACCCAGGGCGTCGATCAGGCAGATGTGCGCCTGACCCGCACGGGGGCGCCGATGGGGACCCCGGCCTACATGCCACCGGAGCAGGCGCGCGGCCAGCGCGACAAGCAGGATGCGCGGAGCGACGTCTACAGCCTGGGTGCCGTGTTCTACGAGATGCTCTGCGGGCAGCCGCCGTTTCGTGGGCAGTCGGCGATGGAGATCATCGCCCAGGTGATCGGGTCCGACCCGATACGACTCTCGAGAGTTGCCAGCGGCGTGGACCGCGAACTGGAGGCGGTCGCTCTCAAGGCGATGGCACGGGAGTCGTCGCAGCGCTATGCGTCGGCGCGTGAGCTGGTCGAGGATCTACAAGCATGGCAGGAAGGGCGTGAGACCCTCGCACGTCCCCTCGGGATCCTCGGGCGCGTGCTCAAGGCCTATGCCCGAAATCGGATCGCCTGCTTGACTGCCTTCCTGCTGTTGTTGTTGGGCGGATTCTATGTCGTCTCGCTGCGTCGCGCGCTGGGCAACGCGCGTGAAGCTCGAGACGAGGCGCGTCACCAGCGTGCCCTGACCGAAACGGCCATGACCCGGGCGCGCGAGCAGCGACAGACGATCGAGCTGCAAGTGGCCGAATTGAAGCGTCGCGATCGACAGAGCACAGCCAGAGAGACGGCCCGTCTGGCCCGGCGAGAAACCGACGTCGAGCGTGGCATCGCCCTGTTCGAACAGGCCGTGAGCGTCGCACCCCGCCGCTTCGAGATCCTCGTCATGCTCGGCGCCTACCTGAAGCAGCATGGCCACTTCGTTCCCGCGATCCGGGCCTATGAAAAGGCCCACCTCGCCGGCCTCGCCGAACGAGTCACCGCACAACTGCTCGCGCCGATGCTGCTCGACCACTACTGGTGCTATGTTCGACGGGATCCACTCACCTGGCAAGTCAACGACCTGCGGGCAAAGGCCGTGCTGGTCGCGTTGCGCCAGCTGGCACCAGACAGTCCGCTGTCCCTGTTTGCCGCGGCCAATCAGGCAAGACAGAAACAGCAGAGTATTCGTCTACTGAGTCGGGCAATCGCGCTCAGCAAGCGCACCTTCTGGCAGGCCCACGCGTTTCGAGGCATGTTGCTGATCGACCTCGGCCGCAATATGGACGCGCTGAAGGACTTCGACACCGCCGCGCGCGTGGTGCCCGAGAACCCCTGGGTGCTGCAGTTCCGTGGTTGGGTCCGGCTAGCGGCCATGCGTCCCGCGGACGCCTTCCGCGATTTCAACCAAGCAGCCAAACTCGAGCGCAATCGCAACGAGATCACCCTGCTAGGCCGAGGTTTTTCGGGCACCCTGCTGGGCCGCTACGACCTGGCCGAGCAGGACATGCTCTACGCCGGAAAGTACCCACACACGATCTACAAGGTGATGCGCTACCGCCTACTGCGATACCCGCTAGTCTGCCAGACAGCCGCGATGGTGATCACTGGCCACATCAACAAACAACCCCAGCGAGGGTACCTCTACGGGCTTCGCGGACTCTTCTACATGTTCCTCGCCGAAGGCAGCAAGGGCGATGTGCGAAGACAGCACCGATCCCGAGCCCTGCGCGATCTCGAGCGCTTGGCCACGTTGACGCCGAAGCTGCGCAAGTCGTCGTCCTACTTCATCCGGTTGTTGCGCAAAACGAAATAGCACTTCCTGGTTCCCGAGGGCTTGGGTGGTCAGAATTCCTTACAGGAATCAGAAGGCCTGCACAGCCTCTGTATCCTGCGTTTTGCTCATGATGTGTGTTTCCGGGTCGGGCGAATCGAGGAGGTGGGAGTGATTCGGGGTGCGGGCGGTTCGTCGAGTTGAATTTTTGGCGTTCAGCTGCTAGCGGGTAGTGCTGGGGGGAGGTTTGTTCCTCCCGCCTACTT
>CAZMLI010000104.1:6005-12799 GCA_964566865.1 uncultured Planctomycetota bacterium | reverse complement strand
GAACGACTCACTAGCAGCGACGAACTCACGCATAGCCAGGCGGCAGACCTACTAATTAGGTCTTTGCCGGTTAACCCTACCATCAGCCTCATCGCTCATCGTGCCTCTCTGAGTTCGACTCCTCGCCACCCTCCTGCATCATCATCCGGTAGTGCCCACCGTGGCCTTTCTTCTCGAAGACTTTCCGAAACACCCTCAGGTATACTTCAATCGACTTACTGTCACCTGAAACGAAAAGGTCGTCGGGCTCGAAATGTGAACCGGCGTGAACCCAAGAGATGAGCGAGCGGCAGACCAGCTTCTCCATGCCCTCGAACTGAGCACACAATTTATCGATATTGACACCCCCCTGTATTCTGAAGTAGCTCTCCAGAATTCGCCTTAGTGTGTTCTGGATCGAGAGGTTCGATCGGGTTCCGCTTCGCACTTCCATCCACAACAAGTCGTAGGATGTCTTGACTGGGTTTTCATAGTGCCTCTCAATCATTGACAAATCGTTCGATTTCCACACAATCCAAAACGTCTCTTCATTCAACACGTCATCGTTGCGACGGTTGGGCTTGTAGGAGACCTCCTTGTGGAAGAACACGTTGTGCGTCAGCACGAAGATCTGCTTGATATTTCCCTCGCCGGTTCTGACCTCCTCAAACAAGCTCTTGATTAGCGTACTGACAATAAAGAGGACATTACTGTCGAGACTTGACACCGGGTCATCAAACACGACTATTCGGTCGGTCGTCACACCGCTTTCGGTGTCGCTCCCTTTGAGCAGGTGGTAGAAGTAAAGAAACGCGATGAAGTTCTTCTCGCCTTCACTCAGCGTCTCTTTCGCATCCGTACCGTCAGACCGCACAATACTGTAGAATCTCTCCTGCGTGGACTTGGCTAGGGTGAAATTCGTAAAGCCAAATGACGCAAGTAGGTCGTTAATTCCGTCGATTGTCGGCTGTATGCTCGTCGTTACCTTTTCCAGCTCGGCGATCTCAGCCTCTTTTGCTCTCATGTCATCTGAGCGCTCGTTGATCTTGTTGGAAATCGAATCGATCCCCTTGACGAGCCCATCACGCTTCCTGATGTACGCAGTACAGTCGCCCTTGATTTCGGACCCCACCAGAAACTTCCACACCTGATTGGTAAGGTCGCGCTTCTCTTCGCACAAGTTAGTAACGACTCGGTTGTGTTCCTCCGTTGCCCGGTTTGCGCTCTCGATCATCTCCTCAATACGTGTCAGCTGTTCGGAGAGCGTGTCAAGTTCTACACATCTGCTTGGCTCGTCACGTTTCATCTGAATCCGTTGTAGGTTCATTTGGATCGCAGCCTGAAGAAGTACCATTTCTGACTTCAGCTTCTGATCATCCAGAAACTCTGAGGGAGCGACGAGCTTCTGTTGTAGGTCCTCAATGAGACCTACACAGAGCTGGCTGTATTGCGCATTCAAGTTTGCGAGGGCCTTGATGTCGCCCTCGAAGGTCATATCGAAATACTCGCCGAGACTGGCAGAGAGAGTCTCCCCGGTACTCTGCTGGCAGAACGGGCAGACCGTGTCGTTTGCATCATAGAAGGTCCGGCCCTGGCTGACCCAATCGCTGTTCCCGAGCTTCTCGATCACCGCTGCAATATCAACATCGGTCCTGCCGATTATCTTCTTCTGCAGGAGAGGGTCTACTTCCAGCCGCAGCAACTCATCAAACTGTGGCATGAGGACTCGCTTCAAGAGCTGAGGATCTTCACCAAATACCGTTTCGGCTCTAAGCTTGAGCTCAGCCAGAGACCTGAGTTTCCCTGAGTTTGATTTGGCCTCTGTGAGGAGTTTGTCCCTGAAGGCCGTCTTTTTACCCCGGCAGCCCTCGAATGCTTCTCTGAACATGTCATCATACTTCTTTTTCAGTACCCAGCACCTGCTTGTGAACGCTGATTCCAGTTCTCTCAACTCCCACCGCTTACCTTCTGATCCTGATTCCCCGTCCAGTTGCTTCCTGAGCCTCTCCTTCTGGCTCCGCAGGTCATCCAGTTCGGACTTGGCAGTCTCGATCTTGAAGAGGGCTTCCCTGTTCGCTTCGCCCAGTGTGAATATGCCCTTCAGCGCGGATGGCTGATCGAAATTCTCACGTACGAAGTCGCGGTTGTAGACCAAGGACCGGAGCTTGGTCGTCCCGAGCCACGTTACGGAGCAATGCGGATATGCGGATTCATCCGCGATGATTTTGGATATTGTAGTTTTGCCGGTGCCATTTGCCCCAAAGAGGAAGTTGTGCTTGGAGAGCCCCTCCAAGTCCTGAGGCTCACACCCGTAGCTTGCCTCGTTCTGAATGCGGATGCTGGTGATCATATGCCTTTTGCAGATTGGGGTTTCCTGGACTGCACCCTCTCCGCGTCAAACCTCCTCGTACTTGAAGACGCCCTTGATGTACCGCGCAAGGTACTTTCCATGAGATTCGGCCGACATGATACCTGTGTGTCGTTCCTTCGGAACATGGAAGTACTGATAGACAGAGCCATCTAGGAATTCGACCTCAAGAGTTTCACTATCAGCGCTGTATCCGATAGCAGCAATATTGCTCGATCTTACTGGGATGCGTGACATGGAAATTTCTTTCATTATCCGTGCTAAGAACCTGCCCGTCATCTCTCGCCGCGAGGAACAACCGACTGACGGGCCCTTGGGTCACAGTTTCTCGCCGCGGTTTCGGATCTGGAAGTCGGTGCCTTTCAACTCAGTCGCCTCGCTGATCAGGGATGCTTCCGCCATCTGCGATGCTTTGGCGACCCACAGAGCAAACCAACAAATTTTAATTCTCATCGAGCGTTCAGCCAAGAAGTCACAATGTGTCGTAGCTCATTGTCCGGATTTTCCGATCCATCACCATAGCCCTTTGGGGCTACAAGCCAGGACACTGCGTGTACTGACCTGGTGCACGGATTTCAATCTCCGGCAGCCCAGAGGGCCATTTGGCCGCGAGCGGGGGTCCGACGGATCTGGCACGTCGATTGCCTGAGGTCTGATATGCTAAGCGCTAACGAAACGATGATGATTCTCGCAATCGTTCTGGGCACTGGACTGCTGATGCTGCTGGTCGAGCTGACGCGCACCGGGCGGGACTGGCCCGACGTCGCGGGTTGGTGGGGCCGCGCCCTGCTGCTCAACTCGGTGCAGGTCGGCATGGTCTTCGTGGCCGGCGTGGCCTGGGATGGCTGGCTGCAGGGCTTCCGACTGTTCGACGCGCGGCCGCTGGGTGTCAATGGCAGCGCGCTGGTCGGCTACCTGGCGATCACTTTCATCTACTACTGGTGGCATCGCGGGCGGCATCAGGTGCCTTTGCTCTGGCGCTGGGTGCATCAGCTACACCACAGCCCGCAGCGCATCGAGGTGATCACCAGCTTCTACAAGCATCCGCTCGAGATCACGCTCAACAGTCTGCTCTCGAGCGCGATCCTCTACTCGCTCTGCGGGCTGACCCCCGAGGCGGCCACGCTGGCGGTGCTGGCCACCGGACTGGCCGAGCTGTTCTATCACTGGAACGTGCCCACGCCCTACTGGATCGGCTTCATCCTGCAGCGACCGGAGAGTCATTGCGTGCATCACCAGGAGGGGCTGCACTCCTATAACTTCGCCGACTTGCCGTTGTGGGACATGCTCTTCGGGACCTTCAAGAATCCGAAGCAGTGGGAGTTGCGTGCGGGGTTCGGCAAGAACGAGCACCGCCTGGGTGAGATGTTACTGGGCGTCGACGTCTCGCAGGACGCGCCGCGATGACGAGCCTGCCGCGAGACCGGACCACTTTGCTGGCTGGCCTGCTGCTGATCGTCGGTTTGTTGCAGATGACGGGCGACCTGTTCGGGGTGCGCGCGCTCAAGGGCATCGGGGCGGCGACGATGGCCTCGCCGGCACCGAAGGTCTTCTCCGCGGTGCGTGGTTACGAGACTTACAGCACGCGGTTCTTCATCGAGTGGGACGACCGCCTGGGCAACCGCTTCTCGATGGCGATGACACCGCAACTGTACAGCCTGCTGCGCGGCCCCTATGCCCGGCGCAACGCCTATGGCGCGGTGCTGGCCTACGGGCCGGTGCTGCCGGAGTCGCTGCGCGGGCCTGTGTTGCGTTATGCGCTCTGCGGCCGGGCGCCGCTGCTGCGCGAGATGGGCCTCGACCCGGACCGGATGCGGGGCCATGCACGGGTGCGCTACCTGCCGCGCGACGGCAAGATGCCCGCCAAGCTGCCGACGCTGCTGGCGCCGCCATGCAAGTGAACAACGGCTGGACGGGCGGCCAGTACTCGCTGTTCCGGATGCTGTTCGGCACTTACCTGTTCGTGCACTTCGTCCAGCTCGTGCCCTGGGCCGCGGAGGTCTATTCGAATCAGGGCATGTTGCCGGATGGCGCGGCCAGCCCGCTGCTGCGAATCTTTCCCAACCTGCTGGCCTTTGCGGATGGGCCGTGGGTCGTCAGCGGGATGCTCGTCGCGGGCGCGCTGTTCTCGCTCTGCTTCGCCGCTGGCTGGTTCGATCGGGTCTCGGCGGTCTCGATCTGGTACCTGCTGGCCTGCCTCTTCGGGCGCAATCCGCTGACCAACAACCCGGCGTTGCCCTACGTCGGGGTGCTGCTGCTGGCCCACGCGATCTTGCCGGCCGCACCCTTCGGCGCGGTGTCCGCGCGCAAGCGAACCGACCCCGCCGGTGGCTGGCAGATGCCGACCTCGGTCTTTGCGGTGGTCTGGATCCTGATGGCGCTGGGCTACAGTTACAGCGGCTACACCAAGCTGGTCAGCCCGTCCTGGACCGACGGCTCGGCGATGCGCCACCTGCTGGAGAATCCACTGGCCCGACCGACGCTGCTGCGAGAGTTGATGCTCGGCCTGCCGGCCTGGATGCTGCAGGCGGCGACCTGGGGCGCGCTCGCACTGGAGCTATCCTTCGCACCGCTGGCGCTGTTTCGGCCGCTGCGCCGCTGGATCTGGCTGGCGATGTTGGGCATGCACTGCGGGCTGATCGTCTTGATCGACTTCGCCGACCTCAGCCTGGGCATGGTCATGCTGCACCTGTTCACCTTCGTCCCGGCCTGGATCCCCGCCTGCAAGGCGAAGGCGCAGGAGGTGCTGTTCTACGACGGCGGCTGCGGACTGTGCCACAAGTCCATCCGCTTCCTGCTGGCCGAGGACCCGCCCGGCGCGCTTCATTACGCGCCGCTCGACAGCGAGACCTTCAGGCAACGGGTGCCGCTCGAACTGCAGCACAACCTGCCGGACAGCCTGCTGTTGCTCGATCAGAACGGACAGGTCCACACCCGCTCGACCGGCATCATGATCGCGCTCTCGCGTCTCGGCGGCGTCTGGCGCCTGATCGGCGGAGCGCTGCGACTCGTGCCACGCGGGCTGCGTGACATGCTCTATGATGGGATCGCGCGTGTGCGCTTGCGCCTGTTCAGCAAGCCGTCCGACGTCTGCCCGATCTTGCCGCACGAGCTGCGCGCGCGCTTCCTCGTCGGCCTGTTGCTGGTCGCCTTCGCGCCGCTGTCGCTGGCGCAGGAACTGCCGCGGATACGCAACCTGCCCGACTTCTCCTGGGCCGGTTACCACAGCGGAAGCCGACCTTTGCCCAGCCGCAAGCCGACGATCGAGGTGATCGACGGCAAGATCCAGGCGGCGCTGGACCAGGCAGCGCGTAGCGGCGGCGTGGTCCGGCTGCCAGCGGGCCGGTTCACGCTGAACAAGGTGCTTCGCATCAGCGCCAGCGGCGTCGTGCTGCGCGGCGCTGGCTCGGGCAAGACGACGCTCTACTGCCCCAGGCCGCTGGCCGAGATGATCAAACCGAGCAAGCAGTGGAGCTGGAGTGGTGGCATGATCCAGGTCGCCCCCCGCTGGGGCCGGTCGCAAACCGTGGCCAGCGTGGTCGCGCCGTCCCCGGCCGGTAGCCTGCGGCTGACGATCAAGGCCAGCCTGAAACTGGTGGTCGGCGAGTGGCTGCTGCTCGAGTGGTTCAACGACACCGGCAAGGACACCCTGCTCGATCATCTGTATGGCGGCGTGGTCGGGCGGAAATGGATGGGCAAGGAGCTGCAGCAGGCGACCGGCGCCCGGGTCAAGGAGTGGATCCAGGTCGTGTCGATCAAGGGCAACCAGCTGACGATCGCACAACCGCTGCGCATCGATCTGCGACCGGCCTGGCGACCCAGGCTCTCACGGCGTCCGCTGCTGCAGGAGGTCGGCATCGAAGGACTGACGATCGCCTTCCCCAGGACGACCTACCCCGGGCACCTCAAGGAACGCGGCTACAACGGCATCTCGATCAGCTCGCTGGTCAATGGTTGGGTGCGCGATGTGCGAACGATCAACGCCGACTCGGGCATCTTCATCGGCAGTTGTCGCTACGTCACCGTGCGCGACATCGTCCTGCGCGGTCGGCGGATGCACCATCCGCTGAGCGTCAGCTGGGCCGCGGACTGCCTGATCACGCGCTGGCGGATCGAGGCCCCACACCGTCACGGCACGACGATCTCCTGGGCAGCACACGGCAATGTCTTCTCGCACGGCTGGGGCAACGCCCTGGCAATGGACGCCCATCGCGCGGCATCGTTCCAGAACCTGCACAGCCAGATCGTCGTCGCCCACGGAAGACGCCCACTGAGCCCGTTTCGCAGTGGAGGCAGCCGTCCGCGGGGCCCCCATACCGCAAGCCGCAACGTCTACTGGAACATCTACAACCAGTACCAGCAAGCCAGCGGAAAACGGGCAAGCATTCTCGGCCACGCCGAATGGCCACGTGGGATCTTCGTCGGCTGGCGCGGCAACCGGCCGCTG
>CAZMLI010000104.1:1188-5905 GCA_964566865.1 uncultured Planctomycetota bacterium | reverse complement strand
CCGGCATTGACCGCGCGGAAGTACCAGGACGATCCCAGCTTGACCGCGCGCAGCCGATGGGTTCGCTTGAATGGCGCGCGTTTGGCCAGATAGCGAATCAACAACATGGTGATCCCGCGCGCGTCGTCGATCGAAACGAAGCCTGCGGTCTTGCCGAACGGTCCGCCGTTGATCCGGTCGTTGGCGGCGATCCAGGCACCCGACCACTGCGCATCCGACAATTGCTGCGCCGCTTCGAAATTCTCCACCCCGAGGATTTGCAGCTGCTTGGCGCGCTGGACGCGTGAAGCCTTGGGGAAGGCGGTCGACCAGGCCTTGCGGTCGGCGGTCATCGCCTCGAGGCTCGCCGGGCTCCAGAGCTCGAAGAAACCGGGCCAGTCCTTCGCCTCGAACCGCTTCTGCGCCAGCTCGAACAGCGCCTTGGGGCTCTGCGGCCCGGCGTCGGCCAGCGCGGGCAGCGTGCAGAGTGTCAAGCACAGCAGGGTGTGCAACTTTCGCATGGCGAACTTCATTTCAGTGCGACGTAGCGGCCACCGGTCGATTCGGCCAGGCGCTGCATCAGGCTCTTGTTGTGATCGCCGATCCCGATCGAGTGAATGCGAATCTGCCGCTGGCGGTTGAGCCAGGTCATCTCGGCGATCATCGGCGCGAGCTTCTTGTAGCGCCCGTAGTTGGGCCAGCCATCCGATAGCAGGAAGACCGTGTCCGGGTTCTCCTTGAGATTCGGCAGGCTCAACTTGAGCCCGGCGTCCCGCGACCCGAGCAGGTTGGTGGCGGCGAACAGGGCGTCGAAGATGTTGGTGCCGCCCGCGGCTCGGGTGCTGTCGATGAACCTGAAAGCGCGGGTCAGGTTGGCCGGGGTGGCCCGGAGCAAGCGTTGCGAGAGCCGGATCACGCCGTTGTTGTAGAAGACGATGTTGAACTTCGCACCCTTGGGCAGATTGGCCAGCGCGGTCTTGAGCTGCGCGCGGGCGACGTCGATCTTGCGCTCCCCCTGGGGCAAAAAAACGCGCGCCTTGCCGCTGAGCACCGGCGGCTTGTGCATCGCCTTCTGCCGCATACTGCCGGAACGGTCCAGCACGAAAACCAGCCGGTTGGACAGGCTGTGAATCCCGTAGAAGCTGAACTGGGTCTGCCACAGCTTGCCCTTCTTGGACTTGCGCTTGCGGAACTTGCCGCTCTCGATCTTCGGCTTGTTGGCCACCCACCAGCCAGACCACTGCTTCGCGTTGCCGCCGAAGCTGACGCCCGTCAGCTTCTCGAGCGCCTGGTCGAGATCCTCCCTCAGGCGACCCTTTTCCTCGCCGAGACGATCGATCAACGGCTTGATCGCGGCGGTCGTGCCCGACCGTCCGAGCGCGCCAATCGCGACGGCACGGACCTGCCAGTGCTTGTCGTCGACGAGCTTCGCCAGGGCCACCAGCTGGGCGGCCGCTTGTTTGTCATCGAGCGTGCTGGCCGCTCCGATCCGTACCCGGGCATCCTTGTCTGACAGTCCGCCAGAGAGCGCGCGCGCAGCGGCCAGGCGAACGAACCAGTCGCGGTCGGAGAGCGCGGCCGTCAGCGGTTCGCGGGCGGCGCTGCCGAGTCGGGCCAGGGCGTCGATCGCGGCGCGATAGCCGGCGAGCTCTGCGGCCACCGCCCGATCGGCATCGGCCTGGCGCGCCTTGATCTGCTGGAGCCTGGCATCCTCGGAACTGGTGATCTTGCGCTTGGACTTGATCGCCGGGCCGAAGATCCCGTCGATCTGGCCGCCAAGAGCCTCTCGCCGTCCGTAATGATGTCTCAACGCGGCGTCGGAACGCCGCACGAGCCCCAGCAGCAGGCGCGCGGCACGTGTGCCGCCCTGGTCCTCGATCTGCTTGACCAGCGCCTCACGCTCCTGCGCGTTGGCCGGCCGACGAAAGGTGCTCTTGATCTGCTGGTCCAGCTCGTCCGCCCCGGCACAGACAGCCACCGCGCATCCCACAGCCAGACTGACAAGAAGTTGGCGCATCGGACTACTTCCTCGGTTTCTGCTTGAACAACTTGCTCAGGTAAGGCGACCCGGGCAGCGTCATCTCGACCGCTGCCAGATCGACGTCATCTCCACTGGAGAACAGGGTCACGCTGACGATGTACCGATCGCCTTTGCGCCGGATCGTGCCAATCAACACCGCGGCCGCCTGCAAGTGCTGCCCGATGCTGCGGGCACCTTGCCGGCCGACAGCGCCCTCGAAGCCGCCCTCGCTGAGGGCCTTGATCACCGTCTGTCGCTCGATCAACTGGCCCACCTTGGAGTGGCTCTTGAGCGCGCGACCGACCCAGTGGCCGAGGGTCAGCGGTAGCTGGCTCTGCGCGCCGCTCGAGAGGTTGAAGTCCATCGCGACGACCCGGGGCTGCGCTTTGCTAACCGAGGCGAGCAGCGTGCTGGCCAGCTTTTCGCAAAACTGGATCAGCGGCTGCGCCTGGTGCTGCTTCTTGTACTTGAAGGAGATGCTGGGCGGCGGATAGAGTGCGCGCTCGAGCGAGCGGCCTTTGTACTTCGCGCTGACGGTCAGCGTCGGATGGAGCCAGCTTGCGCGCGACCGCCTGCCCGCCGCATAGCGCTTCATCAACGGCGACAGGTCGACCGTCGCCAGTCCCTCCGCGTCGAGCGTGACTTCGACCGAGATCGAGCTCCGGTTGATCTTGACCGTCAAGACGCAGCCCGGCGCCGGGCGCTCGACGCGCGCCGAGATCCGCTCCTGCTGCTCGATGAGCGGGTCGATCGAGGCGGAGGCGATCGAGACCACCACGCCGACCTCGCGCTCGTTCTCGGCCGCGCTGCCGCGGAACAACTTGAACTGGACGTTCTTGAACAGTGCGTGCCGGACCTGGCCCAGATAGTAGACGCCGGGCTCCTGCTCCAGTCCCAGCTCGGCAGCCTGCTTGACCTGTTCGAGGTCGGAGGTACCACTGGCCACCGAGACCTTGGTGTCGCGCACCTGCGGCCGGGTGACCTGGTACGACTCCCGGGTGACGATCGTCTGCTGCAGACGCAGCGTCAACATCTCCCCGACGAAGTCCCCGGTGAGAGACAGCTTCTCGATCTCGTCCCGCTCACCGGTGATCTTGAGCACTTGCTGGCCGGCATGCAGCCCCAGGTTCCTCTTCTGGGTGTCAGTAACAACCGAGGCGCACCCCACCAGACTGGCCGCGATCAATAGCAGCGGCCCGACGACCCTGTACCTCACCCTCGATCCTCCTGTACGGGATTGATTGCCCGCTATCGTATGTCAGGCCTGGATAGGATGGGTGTTTTTTTCCCTTCTGTCTATCCTACAATGGGTGGAACAAGCCATGTTCACCTCCCAGCAACTGCCCGTCACGATTGGCAATGGCGCCTACACCCTGACCGAGGTGATCGGCAGCGGCGGGATGGCTGTGGTTTACTCCGCCAACGTCGATCTCGAGCGGTTCGACTTCGCCGCCCCGATCGCGCACCTCGAACGGTCGAAAGGCACGACGCGGCGCAAACGAGATGCCCGGCGCCAGCTGCGTTACGAACGCTGGGCCGAGCGCTCACGAGAAGAGCTGCGGGCGATCTGCGAGGAGCACGAGTTGCCCTGGCCCGCCACGGGCGTCGCCGCGGTCAAGGTCCTCAAGGCGCATAGCGACCACTCGCACCGCTTCGAGGCGGAGTGGCAGAACATGATCGCGATCTCGCATCCCAACGTCGTGCAGGTCTACGGCGGCGGAGCGGACGGCGATCACGAGCTGCACTACTATGCGATGGAGCTGCTCAGCGACATCCTCGACCGCGACGAGATGATGCGGCTCTCGATCGTGGACAAGCTGAAGCTGATTCGCGAGGCCGCCCTGGGACTGGATTGCTTGCACGAGCACGGCATCATCCATCGCGATATCAAGCCCAGTAACATCGTCTGCATCCGGCTCGAAAACGAATCGGTGCATGCCAAGATCGCCGATCTCGGGATCGCCAAGGACACCGAGCGAACCGAGGAGTTCACGCTGACCAACCAGGTGATGGGCACGCCGTTCTACATGGCCCCGGAGCAGGCCGAGCAGGCCAAGGGCGTGGACGCGCTGGCAGACATCTACTCGCTCGGCGCCACGCTCTATTACCTATCCACGGGGAAGTCGCCCTACCAGGGCCATACGCTGTTCGAGGTGATGACCAAGCTGGCGCGCGCCGAACCACCCGCCGCGCTGCGTGAATTGAGCGGCCAGCGCATCCCCGAGGTGCTGGCGATCCTGATCGAGCGCATGATGTCGTTCGACCCGGGGCAGCGTCCGCCCGACATGAAGCACGTGCTGCAGGGCCTCGATCAATGCCTGCTGGTCGCAGGCGAACTGGGGGAAGCGCACACCGTGCTCGAGCTGCCGCTGGCGCAGACAATCGACACCGACTCACGCGAGGCGTTCGAAGAGATGATCGGCCCGCAGGGCCCGCTTCAGGAGCGCCATCGCGGCGGCCGCATCGCCTTGCTGAGCGGCATCGCGCTGACGCTGCTGCTCGGCATGCTCTATCTCGCGCTGCCCGCTTCGGTGAAGGCCCGCTGGTTCTCCGGATCCAGCGCGCAGCCGGACCTGCCGAACGACCCCGGACCGGATGGGAACGGGACCAGCGGCCCGGACCAGACGGCGGCGCTGAAACAGTTCGACAAACGGCTCACCAAGGCGCGCAGCAAGGCGGACGAGCTGGCCCGATCGGATCGTTTCCCGGAGGCGCTGG
>CAZMLI010000104.1:0-1088 GCA_964566865.1 uncultured Planctomycetota bacterium | reverse complement strand
GCCGCAGCCGCCAAGGCGGTCGCCCGCGACTGGGACAGCTTTGCTGGAGCGGGCACGGATGAAACCGTACCTGCCGCCATTGGCCGCGGTAACAGCGCACTGGCCCGCGCCGACCAGCTCTACGATCGCAAGCAGCACCTGCAGGCGATGGCCAGCTATCACGAGGCTCGCGGCTTGTATCGATTGGGCCTGAACCATGCCCGCGCGGCGCGGCTGGCGCGCAAGCTGCCGTTCACCTTGCCCAAGGGTTGGCAGTACCTGAAGCTGAACGCCCAGAAGTTCCACGAGGTGCGCTCGCCGATCGACGACGCCGTGATGATCTACCTTCCCGAGGGAACCTTCACCCGCGGCAGCCGCCTATCGAGCAAGGAACTGCAGCGGCTGTACGGCGGTTCGGTCCAGAGCTACGAGCACGAGCAACCCAGCGCGGAGCTGACCCTCTCCAGTCACTTCATCGACAAGTACGAGGTGACCAACGTCCAGTTCCAGCGTTTCCTGAAGGCGCATCCCGCGTGGCGCAAGAGTGGCGCGCAGGCCAAGAAGCAGGCCTTTGCCGGGTACCTCTCGCAATGGAGCGGCCAGGACTTTCCGGCCGGACGCGGCAAGCACCCGGTCGTGCAGGTCAGCTGGTACGCGGCACGGGCCTACTGCCAGTGGGCCAAGAAGCGCCTGCCCACCGAAGCCGAGTGGGAGCGCGCGGCACGCGGCTCACGAGGACTGCGTTTCCCCTGGGGCCAGACGTTCGACTGGCGGCGCTGCAACTCGGCCGGCTACTGGACGCAGCAAGACCTGCTGACCACTGCGCAACGCCACAAGCTCTTCGTCCTGGGCTACTGGCAACCCAAGGGCTCGAAGAACCTGACCCGCGAGGTCGGACAGTACGCAACCGGCGCCTCGCCCTATGGCTGCATGGACATGGCCGGCAACGTCACCGAGTGGTGTCAGGACAGCTACGCCAAGCGTTACTACGCAAGCGCACCGAACAGGGACCCGAGGAACGAACGGGTCAGCTGGACCCGCGTCATCCGTGGCGGTTCCTGGTTTCACGCGGCCCGCTTGCTGCGCACGTCGCAGCGCACTTCCAGCCC
>CAZMLI010000103.1:0-12824 GCA_964566865.1 uncultured Planctomycetota bacterium | reverse complement strand
GAAGCCAGGCCACGATTCCAGAACCAGACCATGAAGCCGAAGGTCAGCAGCGTGACGGCGCTGAGGTGCAGCGCGACCTGCACCGAGAAGCCGTCGAACAGCACGGTCGCCGGGAAGGAGGCGACCAGCGCGAACGGCAGCAGGGTCACCAGCAGGCGCTGGACGTAACCGCTGAAGATCTGGTGTGGACGCTGGACGTACTTCTCGAGCGCGAAGAACAGCCCGCCGAAGCCGCGCGCGTTGTGCAGCCAGAAGACGGGGATCAAGAAACAGATGTGGATCATCGCGTAGAGCGCGGCCCCGTTGAGCAGCAGGACGAAATAGAGCGCGATGCGCTCGGTGCCCAGCGGCGCGGGGAAGCGCCAGATGGCCCAGACGACGATGCCCAGCGCGATCAGCAGGTTGCAGAACGAGTTGGCGGCGAAGTCCCGCAGGCTGACGAAGAACAGCGAGGAAACCGGACGCACGATGTAGTAATCCAGATCCCCCTTGTTGATCGACAGCGGCAACCACCAGAGGTTGTTGGCGAAGACGGTCATGTGGATCGCGTCGATCATGAAGAAGCCAGAGGCGAAGATCAGCACCTGGTCGAAGTCCCAGCCGCCGAGCAGATTGGTGTGGTTGTAGATCACGCCGAAGAAGGCGATGTTGACCACGTAGAACACGACGTCCATCACGATGCGAAAGAAGAAGTCGAGCCGAAACTCCATCGCGCGGGAAAACGAGAAGCGCAGGAAGTAGGCGTAAAGGCGCAGGTAGCGCAGCATCAGATTCCCACGCCGGTGTAGCTCAACATGCCGCGCCGCCAGAGCAGTCGGGCGCACAGGTGAATCACGGCGATCCAGACCAGCCCGGTCGCCATGCCGCTGGCCCACTGCGCCGGACCGATCTGGCCCAGCAGTGTGCTCACCGGGAAGTCGTAAAGGTAGCGAAACGGCAACATGTTCAGCGCCGGACGGCTCCAGTCGGGGAACAGGGTCAACGGCAGCATCGCCCCGCCGAGCAGGCTGCTGGTGAAGCGGATCATCACCATCAGGCTCCAGACGTTGTCGGCCCAGAAGGCGACGATCTGCAACGGGAACAACAAGCTGTAGTAAAGCAGGTTGGCCAGGCCGACCGAGCCCAGCGCCATCAGCACCTGCAGCGGCGTGATGCGGATCTCGGCCGGGAAGGGCAGCACCAGCAGATAGAGCAGCGTGAACAGCCCGACCTGGATCAGCCCCGGCACGATCAGCCCCAGGTGCTGGGCATACTTGAACGGGAAGTAGCTCGTCGGATAGACGATGTAGCGTGACAGGCCGCCTTCGTAGATGTCCTGCGCCACCTCCCCCACGTGCTCCGCCCCGCGCACCAGCCGGCCGACCAGGATCACCAGCACGTAGTACAGCGTCATCCCCTGAAAGCTGTAGCCGCCGATCCGCTGCGTGCCGGACTCACGGTAGATCGCCTCCCAGAGGTAATAGACCACGCCGAAGTAGATCACGAAGCCGAACAGCGCGTTGATCCAGAAGTCGAGGCGGTAGCTCATCTGCTTGCGCACCTCGAGACTGAAGATTCGCCCGAACAGCCGCGGACTCATTCGCTGCCCTTGATGGCCTGGATCTGCTCGATCACCGTGCCGATGTCGACATCCTCGATTGACAGATCGGCCACCGGGAAACGCGAGAGCACCTGCTGCGCCGCGTCGGTCATCTTGTCACGCGGCACCTGCAGCCGGATCAGGTCACGGCCGAAGTCGAGCACGGTGCCGGGCAGCAGCGTGGCGTCGGGCAGGGTCTCGACCGGCTTGAGGTGCGCGGTCAGGATCTTGTCGGCCGCATACTCGCGCACCACCTGGTCGAGCGAACCGTCATAGACGATCCGCCCCTCGCGAATGATCATGATCCGCTTGCAGAGCCGCTCGATGTCTTCCATGTAGTGACTGGTCAGGATCATCGCCGGCTGGTGCGCCTCGCGGTACTCCAGCAGGAACTCGCGGATCGCCCGCTGCGCGGTCAGGTCCAGGCCGATCGTCGGCTCGTCCAGATAGACCACCCGCGGGCTGTGCAGCAAGGCGGCGATCAGCTCCATCTTCATCCGCTCGCCGAGCGACAACCGACGAATCTGGATGTGAATCTCTTCCTCGACGCCGAGGGTCTGACACAGATAGTCGAGCGTCTCGCTGAAGCGCTGGTCGGGGATCTGATAGATCTCCTTCAGCAGCAGGAAGCAGTCCCCCGCCGGCAGGTCCCACCAGAGCTGCGCCTTCTGCCCCATGATCAGCGCGATCTGTCTGCGGTAACGATTATCCCGGCGCCACGGCTCGTAATCCAGCACCCTGGCCTTGCCCGCGCTGGGATGGATGATGCCGGCGAGCATCTTGACCAGCGTCGTCTTGCCCGCGCCATTGGCGCCGATCAAGCCGACGATCTCGCCCTCGCCGACGTCGAAGCTGACCTCTCGCACCGCATGTTTGATCAGCTTCTCGCGCACGAACAGCCCCTTGACCGAGGCCATCAGGCCGGGCTGTTTCTTGTGTACCGTGAAGGTCTTGCTGAGCTTCTCGACAGAGATCATGACCGGGCAGTGTACCAGGCGAGAGAAGTTGCCGCCCTGGTCGTCAGCAGGCAAAAGTCGCCGACTCGAGCCTGGTGGAATTGCTACAATTGCCCCATGCGCAACCCGTCGCTTGCCGGGACAATGGTCCTGCTGGTCCTGCTCTCGCTCGAACTGCCCGGGGCTTCTGGCCAGACCTTCCCCGGCGAGATCCAGCTGCTCGCCGCCGGGCCATTGGGCAAGCGTTGCCTGGTCGTCACGTCCCAGCGCGGGGGTGATGGTGATCAGGTCTGCCTCGTCGACCTCGAAACGTCCAAGGTGCTTGCCACCCGCAAGACCCCGCAGCTGTCCGCAGTGCACCTCGGGGCCAGGCGGGCATATCTGGCGCTCGCGGGGGCGAACCAGCTCACTGTCCTGCCGGCCGATCTGTCCCGGGTGACCGGCACCGTTGGGACCGACGGACCGGTGGTGCGGCTGCTACGCCTCGTCGACGGCTGGCTGATGGTTCAGACGCGAAGGGCGTACCTCCGGCTGTCCGAGCAGGACCGTTTGACCGGGACGCACAGCTGGACCCGGGGGTTTCCCCTGCTCACCCGGCTGGACCAGGGGTTTCGGATCGGGCCGCAGTGCTTCGGGCCGAAGGGCAAACCGACCTTCCGCTTCGGCCGCATCCGGCTCGATAGGACGCCGGGGCCCGAGCTGCTGAAACTGCACAGCCCCACTCGCTGGCAGCGAATCATCAGCGGCCATGACAACGTCAGGCTATCGCGAGCGACGGGCCAGCGGGCCAGCATCCGTAACTGGCCCGCGACGCGCGGAATGTTGCTGCCAGGCCTACCGGTTCTGGTCCTGCTGCGTCGCGAGCGGCTGACGGACACCATCGCACTCCGGGCCAGCTACCATGAGCTGCGCGCGGGCCGACTGCTCGATAAGCTAGATCTGCAGCGAACACCCGCCAGTCGCGGCGGCGGCAAGCTGGTCATGCAGGCGACCGCCAGGCAGCTGATCGTCGGCCAGGGCGACGTGCTGACGATCCAGCGGCTGCCGCTTTCAATACTGCGCACCGTGCGCGCGCCGCTGCACTTCGACCTGCGCTTGCCGCCCCAGGATGTCGGGATCAGCAGCCCGCTCAGGTTCCAGCTGCGCACTCGGCCGAACCAGCGAGGAACCCGTTTCGCGTCGCATAGCGACCCCTCGATTCGGTGCACGGCGACCGGAGCGGTGACCCTGGACGGAGCCCAGGTCTGGGCCCGTTACCGTCTCCGAATCGAGCGCCGGCAGAAGCGGGTCAGCGCCCGCGTCCCGCTGGACTCGAACGGGCTGCTCAATCCCCGGTCATACCGTGGCTTGCTGGCGACCTGGAACCGGGAGGCCGAGCGGGTGCGTGAGTCGATCCGCGCGGACGTGAAGGTGCGGCAAGCCGCCTACAAGGCGCAGTTCGGACGCGAGACCCAGGGCTTGCCGCTGGCCGTGCAGTTCCGCTTCGACGCGAGTCACGAGGCCGAGACCGATCAGCTGTCCGGCACGTTCATCGTCATCGTCCCGGCCGAGGTGCTGAAGCAGGCGCTGGCGCTGCCGCCGAAGCCGGTCGAGCGCGCGTATGCCCTTGCCTGCGTGGCCTGGGTCGACGAGCTGCACGACGAGGAGCTGGCGCCCCAACAGGCGCCGCTGCTCTGGCGCGTCGAGATCAAGGGCAAGCCGCCGTCGTACCTGCTGGGAACGATCCACACTCAGGTCCCGGCCAAACAGCTGCACCCCGCCGCACTGCGCGCTTTCTTGCATTGCACGCGGCTGGTCGTCGAAAGCGATCCGCAAGGCCTCGACCCGTCTGAGGTCAGCCGTCTGAGCCAGCTGCCCCAGCACGAATCCCTGCGCAGTATGCTGGCGCAGAAGACCTGGCGGGACCTTTGCTCCCTGCTATCGAAAGTACCGGAATCCCAGCTGGACCGCCTGGAGCCCTGGTTCGTGGCGATGATGCTGTCGGTCCAGCTCAGCGGCGGAGCCAAGAGCGACGAGATGATGGACGCCTGGCTGATCCAGCGCAGCCGCCGCGAGCTGGGCAAGACCGTGCACGCTCTCGAACGCTGGGACCGCCCGATCAACGCCTTGCGCGCCCGTCCCAGGAAGGACTGGATCGCCGACCTGGCGCAGATCGTGGCCCAGCCCGACTGGACCACCCGCGAAGCGAAGCGGCTCGGCCAGATCTACCTCTCGGGGGACAGCCGCGCGCTGGAACGGGTCATTCGCGGCCATGGATCGCCCGGTCATTCCGATGCACTGCTGAAGGCACTGCTCGATGACCGCAACGCCCAGTGGCTCAATGACGTGCAGCGCCTGGTCAACGAGGGCAATACGCTCGTCGCGGTCGGCGCCGGGCACCTGATCGGCAAGGGCAGCCTCGTCGAATTGCTCAGAGCCAAGGGGTTTCGTGTCACGCGCGTGCTGGGCGGCAAGCAGAAAGAGCCGGTCTGGTCCGGCTCCACCGAGCCGCTGGGCAAGCCCATCGACCTCCCGACCGACCCCCTTCCCTGGGGTAGGATCGCCGGCTTCGGGCTGATGGGATTGCTGCTCGTGCTGGCCGTTCGCGCCTTTCTCGCTGGCCGACAGCGCACCCCGTCGCGAAAGATCCGTCCTTCCGCGGCTCAGCTGACCCCTCCCAGATCGCACCAGACGTCGCCGATCGTCAGGCCCGCTTCACGCAGGATGCGCGAGACAGTCGCGCGTGGGAAAGGATCCGCTGAGCGCCTCGGGTCGCCACAGGGTTCCGCCATTCCCCTGTTGCTCTCGTTCGCGCTGGGTCTGAGCGGGCTGACCTTCGGGTTGTATCTCCAGCTCCTGGTACTTCCGGAGATGACTGAAACGATCGCGGAGCTCAGACTGACCCATCCGGGCGCGTACATCACCCCGACGACCGACCCCACGACGGGGATGCCGCTCGGTCCATCGACCTACCAGTCAGCACAGACGGACCAGGGCAACGCCGGCGAGCAGCTGGGACTGGGCGACCTGCGCAGCGCGGCATTGATCATCGGCGCGCTGTTCCTGATCATCGGCTGGATTCTGCTGCGCAGGCGCTGACGACGCGGACGCCAGCCAGAAGCTACGGTCGTTCGGCAATCCCGGCGCGCAGCAGTGCCTCGCGGTAGAAACGCCGGCGGCGCCAGACCGGGACGTCGAAGCGAAACTGGAGCGTCTGGCCGGCACTGCAGACACGCATGTAGCTGGCGCCCGGCGACAGCGCTCGCCAGATCAGGCCCACGGTGATGATCCACCAGGGAATGCCGAACCACGCTGATTCGGGCTCCGCGATCATGACGAGCAGCATGAACAAAGCGATCGGAGCGAAGAAGATCAGTCCGATGGCGAGCATCATCTTGCCCCGGCGATTCCAGGTCGTCAACGAGACGAGCTCGTCGTAGAAGACCGTCTCGCCGTGGCTCGGCGATAAACCGAGTACCGGGTCCAGATCGCTCAGGGTGATGCCCTCGTTGCCGATGTCCCCCCGCTTGTAAGAGATCAGCGTCGAGCAGCGTGAGCTGAGCAGCCGGCCGAATGTCCCGGAGGGAACGACCGACGGATCCAGCCCGCAGCCGGCATGAAACCGGAAGCGCTTGCCGCAGGTGCCGCATTTCTGCGCGACCTGTTCGAGCGACGCTGGCCCCTGCTGACACCAGGGGCAAACCTGCGCGTCAGGATTCTCCCTCGGCTCGTCATCGAAATCCTGATCCTCATCCAGCCACTCACTGCAGTAGCGGCACTTGATCGCGGCCGCCTGGATTTGCTCACTGCAGGCGGGACAGGCCATCATCATGCGCAGCCCTCGCCGATGCTCTCGATGCCGTTGTGGTCGAGGAAGGCTTCGAGGTCGTGCTGCCACTCCGACTGCCACAGCTCGAGGAACTGGCGCGCCGGCGCGCCCCGCTGCTCGGTCAGTTGCTCCACCAGCGGCTGCAGGTAGTGACGCTGGCTTTCGGCCAGCCCGTCCTGCGCCAGCTCAACCAACTGCTGCGCCAGCTCCAGCAACGGCCGGCCGCGAGACTCGGCGGCGAGTCCCATCCTGGCCACGGGGCCGATCAGCGCTTCGGTCTGCTCGTAGGAATAGCCATCGACCAGCGCCTCGGCGCCGGCCAGCGCTGTCTCATCGTAGAGCAAGCCGAACCAGAAAGCGGGCACCGTCATCGGCAGCGGGCAGGGCAGCGCGTCGGCGGTGCGGATCTCCATGTAGCTCTTCAGCCGAACGTCGGTGAAGGTGCCGGACAGGTGCAGGTTCCAGTCGGCCCAGGTCGCCGACTGGCCCGCATGACCCTCGGCCAGGAACTGGCGAAACGGCATGCCCTGCATCGGCACCCAGCCGTCGCGGTAGAGGAACATCATCGGGGTGTCGAGGGCGTTGTTGACGTGCCCGGCAAAGCCGAAACCGTCCTCGAAGGCGCCCGGGATCAGGCCACAGCGGGCGTTGTCGGTCTCACGCCAGATCTGTGCGCGCTCGCAGATCATCCCGCTCGGTTCGCGGTGTGCCACGGCGCTGTTGGCGAACATCGCCGAGCTGACCGGTGAGAGCCGCGAGACCAGCTTGAACTTGCGGTCGAGGTCCGCTTCCGATTCGAAGTCGAGGCTGACCTGGATCGAGGCCGTCTCCTTCATCATCCGGTGGGCCAGCTTGCCGCGCGCGGCAAGATAGGGCTTCATGATCTCGTAGCGCCCCTTCGGCACCCAGGGGATCTCGTCCTGCGTGAAGAACGGCTGGCGCCCGCACTGATAGAACCGCACGCCGATCTCCGCGGCGGTGGCCGACAGCTCGGTGCAGATCTCGCGCAGTTCGAGCGCCACGCCGTCCAGGTCGGCAAACGGGCTACCGGCCAGCTCGACCTGTCCACCGGGCTCCAGCGTCAAGGCGGTCCCGTCGCGGGTCAGCGCGATCGGCTGATCGCCCTCGCGGTCGGCAGTCCAACCGCGCGCGACCAGCTTTTCGAAGAGCACGCGAATCCCGTGCTCGCCTTCGTAAGCCAGCGGACGTGCCTGCTCGATCTCGATGCCGAAGAACTCGTACTCTGCACCGACCAGAAATTTGTCGCGCGGTTTGCAGCGCGAAGCGAAGTCGTCGATCAGCTCCTGCAGATCCCCGATCGGCTTGTTGTCGCTCGGAACGGCCATTCCCCTAAACTCCCTTCTCCAGCCGAAGAGCGTTGACCGCCGACAGCTCTTCGGTCCCTTGGATCTTCGCAATCGTACACTGAACGTCATATGCGGTCCGCACATACTCGATACGCCCAGCCCCATCGAACAGCACCCAGCAGGCCCGGCTATCGTTGTCCCGCGGCTGCCCGACCGACCCGACGTTGATCACGGCCTTCTCGTGCTCTTGCGCCTCGTAGACGCCGTCGAAACTGTTCGGCGTGAGAAAACGAAAACGCTCCGTCAACACGCCCGGCGTGTGGGTATGGCCGACCATGCACAGACCGTCGATCATGCTGAAGATCTCGCGCAGCTTGTCCTGCGCACCATAGCAGTCCTGGGCCAGAATGTACTCGTTGATCGGGTCCCGCGGGGAGGCATGACAGAAATAGACGTGCCCCTCCTGGTAGTCGACCGGCAGTTGCTGGATGTCGTGCCAGCGCCGACGCTTCTTCGGCAGGCTGATCTTGGTCGGCTCCAGCCGCGCGCGAGCGAACGCGATCGACTCGCGCGCCATCCGGTTGTAGCCGAACGCCTCGTTCAACATCGCATACTCGTGGTTGCCGCAGAGGTAGAGCTCGCAGCGCTCCATCACGATGTCGACACAGGCCTCGGGGTCCGGCCCATAGCCGACCACGTCGCCCAGGCAAAGGATGCGCTCGATCTTGCGCTTGTCGATCTCCGCCAGCACGGCCTGCAGCGCTTCCAGATTGGCGTGAATGTCCGAGATTACGGCGATCAACTGACCGAGCCTAGCTAGAAAAGCCTCGAGACGCCGAGGGTCACCGTGCCATCGCCGATGGTCTGCTGCTTGGTGGACTCGCCGCGGACCAGCGACGGCTCCTCGACAACTTCCCAGCGTTCGGCCAGCGTCTCCTTTTGCACCTCGTCCTGCCATTTGTTCAGCGCCAGTCGCAGCGCGTCGCCTTCGAAGTGAATCCGCAGGGTGATGCGGTCGTCCACCTGAAAGCCGGCCTTCTTGCGCAGGTCCTGGATGTGGCGGATCAGATCGCGAATCAAGCCCTCGGCCCGCAGCTCGTTACTCAGCTTGGTCGAGAGCAAGACCACCAGATCCTTCTCCTCGGCCACGGCCAGATGCGCGGCAAAGGTGCGTTCGACCTCGAGTTCCGACGCCTCCAACCGCAGCGTCTTGCCGTTGACCTCCAGCTCGATGGTCTGCCCCGCGAGCACGCGCAGCGCCATGTCGCGATCCGCGATTTTCTCCAGCACACCCTGGATCGCCGGGATCTCGGCGCCGTACTTCTTGCCCAGCGCGCGGAAGTTGGGCTTGACGCCCAGCACCTGCACCGAGGCCAGGTCGCTGACCAGCTTGACCGCCTTGACGTTCAGCTCCTCGGCGATCAGCGCCGAAAAATTCTGGATCCCGCGCTCCATCGGCGCGCTCTCCACGCTGATCAGCACCTCGCGCAGCGGCTGCCGGACCTTGATCCCGGCGCTGCTGCGGATGTTGTGCCCGAGCTGGCAGATCCGGCTGACCAGCGTCATGTCCTCGATCAGGCCGTCGTGTACCAGCGCCCCGTCCACCTCCGGATAGTCGGTCAGGTGGATGCTCGTCGGCGCCTCCTCCTCCGCGTTGCGCACCAGGTTCTGATAGATCTTCTCGGTCAGGAAGGGCAAGATCGGCGCGAGCAAACCGATCAACGACTTGAGCACGCGGTACAGCGTCTGGTAGGCGACCTGCTTGTCCTTGTCGTCGGTATTGCCCCAGAACCGCTTGCGACAGCGGCGGATGTACCAGTTGGACATGTCGCTGATGAAGCGCTCGACCTCGCGCAGCATGCCGGCCGAATCGAAGTTGTCCAGCCGGTCGCGGCTGACCTCGATCAGCGCCTGCAGCCGGGCCAGGATCCAGCGGTCGATGTCCTTGCGTTTCTCGGGCTTGACCCGACCCGCGAGATGCTCCGGATTGTCGATCGCCGCGTACGTGATGAAGAACTTGTAGGAGTTCCAGAGCGTGCGCAGCTTCTTGCTGGCGTTGTCACCGAGTGCGTAGCCGAAGCGCAGGTTGCGATCGGTCGGCGCGGCGGCGAACATCCAGCGCATCACGTCGGCGCCCATCTTCTCGGCCGCCTCGTCCAGCACGATCATGTTGCCCGTCTTGCTGAACGGCTTGCCGTCCTCGTCGACCAGCGACTCGTAGGTCATCACGCACTTGTAGGGCGCGGCGCCGTCGAGCGCGACGCCCATGAACAGCGTGGCGTAGAACCAGAGCCGCACCTGCTCGACCATCTCGCAGATGAAATCGGCCGGGACCCACTGCTGCCAGTTTTCGCGATCGGTGAAGTCGATCGTCGAGTGAAAGACGATGCCCGCATCGAGCCAGCAATCGCCGACCTCGGCGACGCGCTCGACCGGCGCCTGGCACTTGGGGCAGGTGATCTTGACCGCGTCGATCCACGGACGATGCAGTTCGGACAGCCCGTCCATGCCCTCGAGCGCCATCTGCTCCAGCTCGTGCCGGCTGCCGACGATCGTCAGCTCGCCGCAGGCGCAGGGGTAGAACGGCAGGGGCAAACCCCAGAACCGCTTGCGCGAGATGCACCAGTCCCCCATGTTGTGCAGCCAGTCGACCAGACGCTTGCCCGCGTACTCCGGGATCCAGCGCACGGTCGCGGCCGCCTCGAGCATCTTCGGCCGGATCTCGTCGACGTTGATGAACCACTCGTCGACGACGCGGAAAACCAGTTCCTTCTTGCAACGCCAGCAGACCGGATAGCGGTGGGTGTAGGCCTCCACCTTGTACAGGTAGCCCTGCTGCCGCAGGTGCTCGAAGATCTCCTCGGCCGCGCGCAGACAGTGCTTGCCGGCGAAGTCGCCGTACTCCTGCTTGAAGGCGCCATCCTCTTCGATCGGCACCAGCACATCCAGCTCGTGCTCCTTGGACAGCTCGAAGTCCTCGGCGCCGCAGCCCGGCGCGATATGCACGATGCCCGTGCCTTCCGCCTCGCCGACTTCCTTCCAGGGAATCACCCGACAACTCAGCGCCTCACGCGGGCCGACATGCACCGGACCGGAGTAACACAGGCCGACCAGGTCCTCGCCCTTGACCTCCTCGACCACCGTCTTCTCACCCTCCAGGCAACCCATCGCGCCCTTGGAGAGGATCAGCAGCTCATCCCCTTGCCGGACCTTGACGTAGGTCAGCTCCGGATGCACCGCGAGGGCGACGTTGGCCGTCAGCGTCCAGGGCGTGGTGGTCCAGACCAGGAAGAACTCCTTGTGCGGACCGTCGATCGGCACCTTGAAGAAGACCGCGTTGTGGGTCATCTCCTGGTAGCTGTCGGCCAGCTCATGCTGCGAGAGGCTCGACGCGCAGCGCCAGCACCAGGGCATCGAGCGATGGCCCTTGAACAACCAGCCCTTGTCATTGCAGAGCTTGAGAAAGTGCCAGATCGACTGGATGTTGTTATCGGTCAGCGTGTAGTAGGAGTTGTCCCAGTGCATCCACTGTCCGAGGCGGATCGACTGCTCGGTCTGACGCTGGGCGAAGCGCTCGACACGCGCCTTGCACTTCTCGGCGAACGGCTGCAGGCCGTAGTCGACGATCTCGCGCTTGCTGTCGAGCTCCAGCTCCTTCTCGACCTCGACCTCGACCCACAGGCCCTGGCAATCGAAGCCGTTCTGGTAACGCTGTTCGTAACCGAGCATCGCCCGGTGGCGCTGGAAGACGTCCTTGAAAGTCCGTCCCCAGGCGTGGTGCACGCCCATTGGGTTGTTCGCCGTGATCGGACCGTCGACGAAGCTCCACTTCTTCTTGTTCTTGCGGTTCTTCTCGACCAGCTGGGCGAACGGACGCTCCATCTCCCAGAAGCGCAGGATCTCTCGCTCGATTGCGGGGAAGTCCGGTTGTGATTCGACGTTCCTGAACATGGACACCGGCTCCGTTACCCCTTGCGTGACAATAGTTTATGATTTTGCACGGATTTTGCTGCACCTTAGCACACGCCCCCCGCTTAGTCAAGATGGCTGGGCAACGCCAAATCGGCTCGTCCGGGTGCTAGAATGCGCTTCTGATGGAGATCCCGCGCAAGCTCGGCAAGTACCTGATCGGCCAGATGTTCGCGCGCGGCGGCATGGGTTATATCTACCGCGGAGAGGATCAGTTGATCGGCCGGCCGGTCGCGATCAAGTTCATGCGTCCCGAACTGCTCGGCAAGGATCCCGCCAAGCGCAAGCGGTTCCAGCTGGAGGCGATCACCGCAGCCC
Source organism: uncultured Planctomycetota bacterium (assembly GCA_964566865.1). GTDB lineage: Bacteria > Planctomycetota > JACQVV01 > JACQVV01 > CAZANL01 > CAZMLI01. The sequence continues at coordinate 887 of CAZMLI010000103.1, read as the reverse complement.
GCCTGGTGCATCCCAACCTGGTCACGATCTACGACGTCGGCGAGTACAAGGAGATCCCCTACCTGGTGACGCAGCTGATCGAGGGCGCCTCGCTGCGCGAGATGATCCTGACCGATCGGCTCGATCTGGCCGGCAAGCTCGACGTCTTCTGTGATCTGGCACAGGCGCTGGTGGTCTGCCACGAGGCCGGCATCGTGCACCGCGACCTCAAGCCTTCCAACGTGCGCATGTCGCCGGACGGCCGCGCGGTGCTGCTCGACTTCGGCATCGCCAAGATGGCCACAGCCCCCGACATGACCCGCGTCGGCGTGATCATCGGCAGCGTGCCCTACATGGCGCCGGAGCAGGCGCGCGGCGAGGTGGTCGACGGGCGCGCCGACCTGTTCAGCCTGGGTGCGCTGATGTACCAGGCCTACGCGGGACGTAAGCCATTCGACGGACCGAGCAAGCGGGAGAACATCCTGTTGCGCCAGCGGCTCAAGCCCGAGGAGCTGCCGCCGTCGTTGACCGCCGAGGGCGTGCCGGAAGAGATCGACTGGATCGTCCGGCGTCTGCTGCAGCCCAACCCCGAGCATCGATACCCCTCCGCGCGCGCGCTCTCGGCCGATCTCCAGGCATTGCGCACCGCGCTCTCGGCCACGGGCGCACGGGCCGGCGAACGGCACGACCTGCGCACGCAGCTCGGTTCGGGCGGACGGGCCTGGCTGGCGCCGCTGCTCAGCTCCGCCGGCGGGCTGCTGATCGCGCTCGTGCTGCTCACGCTCTGGCGCGGGGCCGCAGGCCGTGGTCCCGCAGTCCAGGCCAAATGGAGCGGCCCGCGCAGCACCGCGCAGCAGGCCGCGACCCGCCCGGCCGGCGAGCTGGCCCGCGCCGGCTACCCCGGCTGG
>CAZMLI010000102.1:0-12943 GCA_964566865.1 uncultured Planctomycetota bacterium | reverse complement strand
TCCGCGTCGGATGTGCCACCAGAGATTTGGTTGCGGCCGAAGGCCTGCGCCAGGGCCTCTGTGGCAAAGAGAGGCTCCCAAAAGTGCGTCGCAATCGCAGTTTCATGTCATGAACTAGCTAACCAGCGACTGGCTCACTCTCTCTAAACGACTCGAACTCCACCCGGTCGTGCGTGCAGAAGACGCGCACCTCTTCGGGCAGCGCCTTGATCTGTTGCTGACTGCGTGACATCTTTGCCCGGTCATCGGCGATCAGCCACTGAAACATGCGCAGGCGAACGGGGGCCCTGGATCGCCCCGGGTGGCGCTGTCGATGATGGATGTAGCTGTCCCCGGCATGCAGCAGCCAGCCGGAATCTGTCTCGATCGCCACGCCGCAGTGGCCGGCCGTGTGCCCGGGTAGCGAGATCAGGCGGATCTGCTCCGGCAGTCCGGCCAGCCCGCCGATGCAGGGCAGGTCGAACCAGCGGTCTTTCTGGAACTGGTAGTGCACCCAGCGCGGGCCGTGGGCGAAGTGGGCCTGCCGATAACGCAGGTCGTCACGCCGCGAACGAGGATGCAGTGCGGCGCCGAACTCCGGTTCGTGGATATGCACCTGCGCATTCGGGAAATCGGCCAGGCCGCCGGCGTGGTCCAGGTCCAGGTGGGTCGGGATGATGTGCTCCACGTCGGCAGGCGACAGGCCGAGCGCCTCGATCTGTCTGAAGGCTGTCTGCGCCAGGTCGGGGCCGCCGCAGACGGCGGGCAGCGGCAATCCCAGCCGGCGGAACGGATGCTTGCAGTCCTCGATGCCGAAACCGGTGTCGACCAGTACCAGCCCTTGATACTCGGTCTCGATCAGCAGGCAGTGGCAGGCCAGCGGGGGGATGCCCAGGTGCAGGGCCGCGCGCGGATGGAGGGTGCCGCAATCCAGATGGTGAATCTTCATGGGGTCAAGCTCGAGAGCACCGCGCGTGTGCCGGGCGTCAGCTCGAGGGCGCGGGCCGCCTCGAGCGAGAGCCAGGCTGCGCGAAGCTCGTCCGTCTCGACCGGCGCCGGCGTCCTGTCGGTTTGAAAGATGAAGCAGGTGATGCGGTAGCCGTTGGCCTCCAGCACCATCTCGCGCAGCGCCGGGCCAGGCGGCAGTTGCAGGCCGGTCTCCTCCGACAGTTCTCGCGCTGCCGCTTCGAGGTGGGACTCGCCCGGCTCCAGGCGACCGCCAGGAAAGACCCATTGATCCGCCGCGGGCGGATGGCAGCGGCGACCGACCAGGATCTGCTGGCTCGCCGGCTCATAGAGGCAGACCGAGGCGGCCTCGCGCAATTCGCCCCGCAGGCGATCGAGGATCCAGTTGACCAGCGCCAGGGCGACCTCGGGTTTGTCGCCGTCGAACTGGACCGTATCACCGGATGCGGGTACCAGCGTCACCGGGTGGCGTCCCGCCTGGAGGTCGCGCAGGTCGTTGGCCACCGTCAAGTCCAGTCGCTCCCGAGAAACCTGCTCGCGGGCGACCTCGATCAGCCTCTCCGGGGGCACATGGCTCAGCAGCTTGAAGCCGACCAGGAACGACTGCGGTCCGCAGCGATCGCGCAGGGTAGCCAGCAGCTTGGGGTTGCGCGTCATCCGGATCACCAGCTCGTCGGCGTCGGAGCGGATCTTGCCCGGCTGGCGCACGGGCGTGTAGTCGCTGACCGCCGCCACCATCAGCAGCAGATCCGGCGGGCCGGCCTCGATCAACTGCGTCAGCTCACGATCCAGGTCTTCGAATGAGCTGAAGGAAACAAGCTCGAGGCGAGGGTCGAGCAGTTCGGGGTGACGCAGCATCTCCTGGCTGCCGAGCAGGGTCGTCTCGACACCGTTCTCGGCCAGGGCTGTGGCGATCGCCGCGCCGAATCGTCCGCTGGAGAAGTTGCCGACATAGCGCACGTCGTCGATCGGTTCGCGGGTGCCGCCGGCCGTGACCACGGCGCGAAGCCTGATGGGAGGCATACCCTGCATGATATCGGACCTGTCGCGACGCGGGCCAGGAACTTCCGTTATTACTTCTCGCTCTATATATTGAGTAGACCCAAGGCCATTCGAGGAAGCGAGCATGACGATGAGAACCTGGGCGATGACCGCGGCACTGCTGGTTGCCGGACTGCCGCTGGCGCTGGGGCAAACCGCGACCCGCCTGATCCAGCAACTGGCTGACAAGGACGTGAGGAAGCGGATTGCGGCGTCGAATAGGCTGGCCGCGATGGGGCCCGCGGTGCGGCCCGCGCTGGAGCGTGTGCTACATCCGCCGGGCGACGGGACATCCAAGACGCAGGGCCCGAGCAAGGCGCAGCGGCGAGAGATCGCGACGCTGATCTCGCAGCTCACCAGCGTGACGTACAAGGTGCGCGAGAGAGCGACGACAGCGCTGGGCCAGCTGGGACGGATCGCCGTTGGCCAGCTGCGCCAGGCGGCCCGGAGCAAGGATCTCGAGACCTCCACCCGCGCCAGGCAGCTGCTCGAGAAGCTGTACCCGAAAGTACCAGTGGCCCAGGTCGAGCTGCAGCGCGTGGAGGCGGCGATGCTGCTGGCGCTGCTCGGGACTCGCCGAAGCATCCCGGCCTTGCGGTACGCGCTGACCACGGGGGGGATGTGGTTGTCCTCCGAGGCGGCGGCCGCGTTGCGTGGGGTCACGGGCGGCGGCCCGTCCGACGACAGCAAGCTGTGGGAAACGCAACGGGCAAAGCTGCTGGTCGAGTGGCAGGGTTATCTCGCGAAACTCCCGGGTGCGCCGGAGGGTGAAGCCACGACGTTCAAGCCGAACTATCGCAAGGGCACCAGCCTGCGAGCGAGCGGCAGTAACGGGTGCAGCCTGCGGTTTGACATACCGGCGGCCCCGATGGGCATTCCCGGGAGGGTCGAGTTGACACTGAAGGGCAGGTCCGTGCACCGGGTAACGGTCAACCGGCTCGAGCCGTTGTCGCTGACGATGCAGTTCGACGAGCACGACCTGTTGCTGACCCGGATCGCGGTGGGGGCGCCCGGCGGTGGCGCGCCGAAGCAGGAAAGCTGGAAGGGCAAGGCGCTGTCCGTCGAGCTCCGCAAGGACGGTACGCCTCGGTTGACGATGGGCGGTAAACCACTCGCGAGCAAAGCCTCCGGACCGATGATGCAGTTGGGATTGTTGCTGGCGATGAAGCTTCCAGCGGGCGACTACAAACCGGGGCAGAGCCGTCTGTTGAACAAGTCCTTCTTTAGCTGGATGAGCGGGCTGGTCTTCGCCATCTCGGGGCCGCCCAGCCAGCTGGGCGCTTACGGCAAGCTGACCTATCTGGGGCGAGACGGAAAGGAGGACCGATTTTTCCTCGTTTCACAGCTCTCCACCGTGACTAGTGGGCGATCGATGCGCATGGCGCTTCACGGCGAGCTGCGCTTCGACCGCGAGCGTGGCGTGCTGAGCCGCTATTCGCTCTCCGGCCCGATGACGGCCCTCTCTCAATATCCCGAGAATGGAAAGATGATGGCCGCTGGCTACTGCTGGACGCGCTACAAGATCGGCGCAGCGCAGCAGGCGGTCGAGAAGCCGAAGGAAAAGAGGTAGCTCAGCGGACCCGTCGTGACGCGGGTCAGGATCTTCCGTTATTACTCCTCGCGCTATATATTGAGTAGACCCAAAGCCATTCGAGGAACCAGGCATGACGATGAGAATCTGGGCCATGACCGCGGTGTTTCTGCTCGGCGGACTGCCGCTGGCGCTCGGGCAAGACGCGACCGGGCTGATTCAGCAACTGGCTGACAAGGACGTGCACAAGCGGATCGCGGCGGCCAGCAAGCTGGCTGCAATGGGTGAGGCGGTGCGGCCCGCGCTCGAGCGTGTGCTGCATCCGCAGGGCAGGGCGGCGCCGAAGACCCAGGCCGCGACCGAGGCGCAGCAGCAGCAGATCGCCGCGCTGATTCTCCAGCTGTCGAACCACAAGTACAAGCTGCGGCAGAAGGCGACGGCGGCCCTGGTCAAGCTGGGCCGGATCGCCGCGCCCCAGCTACGCATGGCGGCCAGGAGCAAGGAGCTCGAGACCTCGACCCGCGCCAAGCAGGTGCTCGAGAAGCTGTATCCGAAAGTGGCGCGGGACGTGGTCGACGTGCAGCGCGTGGAGGCGGCGAGGCTGCTGGCGCTCGTCGGGACTCGCCAGAGCATCCCGGCGTTGCGTCATGCGCTGAACAGTGGGGGCACGTCGTTGTCCTGCGAGGCGGCGGCCGCGCTGCGCGGGGTTCTCGGCGGCGGCCCGTCCGACGACAGCAAGCTGTGGGAAACGAAACGGGCCAAGCTGCTGGTCGAGTGGGAGGGTTATCTCGCGAAGCTCCCGGGCGCGCCGACCGGTGAAGCCACGACGTTCAAGCTGAACCATCGCAAGGGAACCAGCCTGCAGGCGAGCGGCAGCAACGGATTCAGCCTGCGAATCGACATGGCGGGCGTGCTCAAGCAGATGGGGCAGCCCGCTCCGCAGGGCACGCCCCAGGTGATGGAGATGACGCAGAAGGGCACGTCGAGCCACCGGATGACGGTCAACCGGGTCAAGCCGCTGACCGTGACGCTGGCCTTCGCCGAGCACGAGTCGGTGATGACCCAGAGTCAGGTGGGGCCGGGTCTCGGCAGCACGCCGCAGAAGAAGAGCTGGAAGGGCAAGGCGCTGGTCGTCGTGCAGCGCAAGGATGGCGAGCTCGGGGTGACGATGGGGGACAAGCCACTCCGGCGCAGTCGCACGGGACCGATGATGCAGCTGGGGTTGCTGCTGGCAATGCAGTTGCCAGCGGGCGACTACAAGCCGGGACAGAGCCGTCTGCTGAACAAGTCCTTCTTCCGCTGGATGAGCGGGATGGTCTTCGCTACCGCTCCGCAGCACAAACAGCTGGGCGCCTACGGCAAGCTGACCTATCTGGGCCGAGACGGCAAGCAGGACCGGTTTTTCCTCGTCTCTCAGCTGTCCTCCTCGCAGGGCGGGGATTCGGTGATACGCCTGGCGCTTCACGGCGAACTGCGCTTCGACCGCGAGCGCGGCGTGCTGACCCGCTATTCTCTCTCCGGCCCGATGAGGGTCTACCTTCCAGGTCCCGCGCAGGGAAAGATGCTGGGACTCGGCCACTGGTGGACGCGCTACAAGATCGGTGCACCGCAGCAGGCGGTCGAGAAGACGAATGCCAAGAAATAGCGCTAGCTGAAGCTAGTGGTGCGATGAGCAGTACCCAAAGGGAGGGCGAGCCTCCCGGCGAGCCGCGGCGCGAAGCGCCGGAAGGGGTCACCTCGCTGCGCTGCATTGGAAGAGACCAGTCACTTGGATCTCGGCCTCGGCTCGGCAGGAGCCTCGCCCTCCCCCCGGTGGGCGCAAGTGGCGCTTGGTTTGAGGTTCAATTTGCGTGAATCACACCACTCGCGGGCAGGCTCAGGCTCGGTGGTCGATCAGCAGCCGGCTGTCGCCGTAGACGCGGTCGCGCAGCCGCGTCATGCCGGCCTCGGGATCGGGGACCTCGGCCTGCGTCGGTAGACGAAGCACCAGCAGGCCGTCGGCCGCCAGCCAGTCGCCGACGATGCGTTGATGCAACTCGGCGAACGCCTCGCCGTCGGCGATCGCGAACGGCGGGTCGGCCAGCACGAGGTCGAAGCCGGCTGCGGGCAACTCCTCGGTTCGCAGTCGGAAGGCATCACGGGAGACGACGCGGGTCTGCTCGGCCAGGTCGAAGGCGTCGATGTTGTCTTGCAGGGCTACCTGGGCTGCACGGTTGCGCTCGACGAAGACGACCTGCCCGGCCCCGCGCGAGAGCGCCTCGAGCCCGAGGCTGCCGGTGCCGGCGAACAGGTCGAGTACGCGCGCCCCTGGCAGGTCGGGTTCGAGCATGTCGAACAGCGCACCGCGCACCTTCTCCAGGGCGGGGCGGGTCCCGCCGCCCTTGACTGGCGTCAGATGGCGGCCGCGAAGTTCTCCTGCGATGATCTTCATGATTTGCGTTTCTTGCCGATCTGCTTTTCGAGGGTCTTGTGGTGGCGCAGCAGGTGGTGGTAGTGCTGGGCGAAGCGGTGGGACTCGTCGCGCACGCACTGCAGGATGTGTAGCGCGCGGGAATTGCGCGGCAGCTTGATCGGCTTGTCGCGCCCGGCTTGATGGATGATCTCTTCTTTCTTGGCCAGCGAGACCAGCACGGTCTGGGTCACATTCAGCTCGACCAGGACCTGTCTCGCCGCTGAAAGCTGCCCCTTGCCGCCGTCGATCAGCAAGATGTGCGGCAGCGGTTCGCCCTCGGCCTCGAGCCGGACGAACCGTCGGCGGACCACCTCGCGAATCGAGGCGTAGTCGTCGGTTCCGACGACGGTGCGGATCTTGAATCGGCGGTAGCCCGACTTGTGCGGCACGCCGTCGACGAAGCTGACCAGCGAGCCGACCGTCTCCTGGCCCTGGATCGTGGCGATGTCGACCCCTTCGATCGTGCGCGGCGCCGTCGGCATCTGCAGCTGACGGCCCAGCTCGGCCATGCTCTCGCGCGGGTCGCCGAGCAGCAGACTGCCGGGCAGGAAGTCGCCGTACTTGCCCATCTCGCCGATCGACTTGAGCCCCTTGATCTGGTCGCGCAGGACGGCCGCCTTCTCGTACTGCTGGGCTTTCGAGGCGACGAACATCTCGCGCTCGAGCTGCTTGATCAGCGGCTTCTTCTTGCCCTTGAGGAAGCGCTTGAAGGCATCGATGTCGCGGCGGTAATCCTCGCGGCCGATGCGCCCGGCGCAGGGTGCGGTGCACATGTCCAGGTTGGCCAGCAGGCAGGGGCGGAAGTGGGCTAGCTTGGGATCGTCCTGCTCGATCTCCATCGTACAGGTACGGAACTTGAAGATCTTCTGCAGGATCGGCAAGGTGCGGCGCAGCCCCTTGACGTCGGTGAACGGCCCGAGCAACGAGACGGTCTTGGGGTCGAACTCGCCCTCGCGGCCGATGAACACCGCCGGGTAGTCCTCGCGTCGGGTGATCGCCAGGTAGGGGTAGCTCTTGCCGTCGCGCAGCTTGACGTTGTAGCGCGGCTGGATGTCCTTGATCAGCCGCGACTCGAGCAGGAAAGCATCGACCTCGCTCTCGGTCTCCAGCACGTCCACTTCGACCGCCTCGACGATCAGTTGATCGACGTTCCAGCTGCCCTGCGACGACTTGCGCGAGTAGTTCGAAACGCGGGCGCGCAGGGACTTGGCCTTGCCGACATAGATCACCAGCCCATCGGCGTTCTTCAGCAGGTAGACGCCCGGGACCTCGGGCAGCTCCGCGGTCCGCTCCGGATCAAGCAAGCGTGGCGCCCAGGACGGTCTCCATCTGACCGAGCGCGAACGTGTGGGCTGCTGGGTCGAAGCTGGCGACCATCGACTTGAAGACGGTGACTGGATAATAGCGGTTGCGCAGTTCCTCGACGGTGTAGAGCACGCAGATGTTGGTGCAGACGCCGCAGACCTCGACCCGTTCCGGCGCGCGGTCGCTGAGGATCTGGTCCAGCGGCGTGCCGTGGAATCCGCTGTAGCGGTTCTTCGGCAGCAGGATCTCGTTCTCGGCCAGTCCGGACAGCTCCGGCACCACCTCGACCTCCGCGGTGCCCTTGACGCAGTGCACCGGAAACATCGAGAATTCCGGGTCGTTGGGCTCGTGCGAATCTTGCAGGAAGATCACCGGCTGTCGCGCCTCGTTGTACTCGGCGATCTTCCCGGCGATCCGCGGGATGATCTCTCGCGCGTCGGGACCGCAGTACAGCGGGTTGCCCTCCTCGCAGAACCCGCGCAACATGTCCACCACGATCAGCACCCTGCTGGCGTTCATTTGCTCCGCTTCGTGGTGACCTTGGTGTTCTTGTCGTCGTCACCTTCCTTGTACTGCTTGATGCCGCGGATGATGCGGTTGTTGTCCCCGATCGAGATGTACCCCTTCTTGACCAGCAGCTCGCCGAGGTAGGGAATCTTGTCGCCGGCCTCGAACGCCTCTTCCTGCTCCGCGAGGCAGATGTCGACCTTCTTCCGCTCGATCAGCTTGTTGCCCACCGCGACCTCGCCGTAGAACAGATCCTTGGTGCGTCGCCGGGTGAACTTGTATTCGCGCACCAGGCGCTGGATCTGCTGCTTGTCCAGGTACTCGCGTTCCTGGAAGATCTCCTCCAGCGTCATGTGGATCTTGACCTCGCGCATCTCGTGCTGGATGTCGATGCACTCCTGCAACTGCGCGTGGTTCAGCTGGTCGTTCTTGATCGCCAGCTTGGCCAGTTCGAGGTCGCCCCGCTTCTCGATCTGTCGCCCGAGCGGCTTCTTGCCGTCCGGCAGATCGGGCAGCGGCCCGCTGACCATCTGGGTCTGGCGCAGCGGGTCGATCTGCTCGACCTGGCTGTCGTCCGAGTCGGCCAGCTGAATCACCATCAGGTCCGGCAAGTCCGGCTGTGACGGGTGTTTTGATTCTTGCTTGCCCGATTCGCTGAACTCGAACAGCGTCTGGCCGACCTGGATCGTGTCGCCCGGCTCGAGCAGATGCTGGTGGATCGCGGCCTGGTTGACGAGCACGCCGTTGCGCGACAGCAGGTCGCGCACGATCCAGCCATCGCGGTACAGCACCTGTGCGTGCATGCCGGACATCATGTCGTCGTCGAACTTGAAGTCGCAGGCCGAGGAGCGGCCGACGGTGCGTTGCTGGTCGTTGTGAATGATGATGATCCGGCCCAGAACCAGCTGGTGCCCCTGGACCACGGTCAGCTCACATATATTCATGCGCGGGAAGCCTCTGCTATCTGCGTGATGGGATCTGGATATCGTATGCGTCGAGCTTGGCGTCGAGTGTCGGACGGGAGACCCCCAGCCGCTTGGCGGTCTCGGACTTCTTCCAGCCACACGCTTCGAGCACCATCTCGATGATATCCTTTTCGATTTCCGATGTCGTCTCCTTGACGATCTCCTTGAGCGTGCGGCCCTCCAGCACTGTGGAGTCGAAGCGGCGCCCACGCTCACGTCGGATCTGCTCGGAGAGCGAATCCGGCGTGATGACCTGTCCCGACAATGCCACCGCGCGGTGGATCTCGTTCTCCAGCTCGCGCACGTTACCGGGCCAGTTGTAGTTCATCAGCAGCCGTAGGGTTTCCTTGTCCACCTCCGGCTGATCCGTCTTGTTCTCGCGGCAGATCTTCTCCAGCAAATGCTCCAGTAGCGCGGGGATGTCCTCCTTGCGATCTCGCAGCGGCGGCAGCTCGACGCGGAAGACGTTGACCCGGTAGTACAGGTCCTCGCGGAAGGTGCCTTGTTCGACCAGCTGACGCAGGTCCTTGTTCGAGGCCGAGAGGATCCGCACGTCGACCTGCACCTTCTCCTTGCTGCCGACCGGCCGAATCTCACCCTCCTGCAGCGCGCGCAGCAGCTTCTTCTGCATCTCGCTGCTCATATCGCCGATCTCGTCGAGGAACAGCGTGCCGTCGTTGGCCTGTTCGAACAGGCCCTTCTTATCCTTGTGGGCGCCGGTGAACGCGCCCTTCATATAGCCGAACAGCTCGCTCTCCAGCAGGTTCTCGGAGATGGCGCCGCAGTTCTCGCTGACGAAACGCATCCGCTTGCGCGGGCCGTTGAAGTGGATCGCGCGGGCGACCAGCTCCTTGCCGGTGCCGCTCTCGCCGTGGATGAAGACCGGCGCGTTGCTGTCGGTGATCTTGTCCATCAAGAGGAAGATCCGGCGCATCGGCTCGGAGACGCCGATGATGTTGTCGTAGTTGTACTTGGTCTCGAGCTGGGTGCGCTGCTGGTCGATGATGCCGCGGGCTTCCTCGAGCGACTGTGCCTGCCGTGCGACCTTCGCCTCGAGCAGCTTGTTCAGCTGTTCGACTTCTTCCTTCTTCTGGCGGTTCTCGCGGTGCAGCCGGGCGTTCTCGATCGCGATACCCGCCTGATCGCAGAACGGTTCGAGGATTTGCAGGTCATCCTTCTCGAACAGCCCCGACTGCAGGCTGTTGTCGATGTAGACCACGCCGATCACCTCGCCGCTGCTGCGCAGCGGAAGGCACAGCACGCTGCGCAGGCGCAGGTCGAGCACCGACATGAACTCGGTGAAGCGGTCGTCGCTCTGGGCGTCGGTCGAGATCACCGCGGCGCCGGTCGACGCGACCTTCTTGGCGATCGAGCGGCTCATCTGGTAGTCCGGGTTCTTCAACGACTCGCGGCCGAAGTTGCGCGCGATCTCGACGTTCATCTGGTTCTCTTCGTGCAGCAGCAGGAATCCACGGTCGGCCTGCGTCAGCTCGATCACCGCGTCCATGATCAGCTCGAGCAGCTTGTGCAGATCCAGCTCCGAGTTGATTGCCTGGTTGATCTCCTGCACGCGCTCGAGCTTCTCGGCCCACTCGAATGCCTGGGACAGCACGGTGCTCTCCTCGAGGTGCTGCTCGAAGATCGCGGCAGCCTCGAGCGCTCCGTCGTCCCCGTAGTCCTTCATCAACTGCAGCAGCGTCTCGTCGAGCGTGGTGCGCAGCCCGATCATCACGTCCTCGGTCTGCTTCGTCTCGTACTGGGTGACCTTCTTGCGTCGCCGAGCGCGGGCGTGGGTCGAGACCCCGCGGCGGCGCAGGCGGCTGCGCGGCGTGCTCTCGACCACGGCGGGGCGCGCATCGCTGAGTGGCCGGTCGACCGCCGGCAGTCGATGGGAGTGGGACTGGAGATCGAGCGTGATTCGCGTCTGGCCGATCTGGATCACGTCGCCGCCCGTCAGCGCAATCGAATCTTCGATCCGCAGATCGTTGAGCCAGGTGCCGTTCTGGCTCTCAAGGTCGACCAGCACGAAGTCACCGTTGTGCTGCGTCAGCTGGCAGTGGCAGCGCGAGGACTTGACGTCGGTGATCTGGATCGAGTTGGTGTCGGCGCGCCCAATCGTCGTGACCGCGTCGGTCAGACGGTGATAGCGCTTCTCCTGCTCCTCCTCGATGATCAGTCGAGCCATAGCCCTCCATTATAGCAGTATTGCGGGAGTTGTAACTTCTCCGGGATTCAGGTAGGTCTGAGATATGAACAGACGAATCCTCGCGTCGCTGGCCGTGCTGCTGCTCGTGGGTACGCTGATGGCGCAAGAAGGTCCAACTGACGGCGGAATCCAGTTCGTGGGCGACTATCAGACCGCCAGGAAACAGGCGCTGAAGACCGGCAAACCGCTGCTGGTCTTTTTTCGCTGAGTACCGTGAGATGCCTGCAAGGCCTTCGACGGGCAGGTTGTCCGTCGCAATCAGCAGATCGCCCGGCTCTCGAAGAAGTTCGTCTGCGTCCGGATCACCGACATGCGGGACGTCGATCTCTCGCTGTTCAAGTTCGACTATGACCTGACCTTTTACGCCTTCTTCCTCAATGGCCACGAGCTGGTTTATGGCCGCTACGGTGGCCGTGACGGAGGCAAGGCCGACGCCCGCCTGTCCACCGCGTCGCTGGTCGCCACGATGAAACGGGCCCTGACGATGCACGCTCGGCGCAAGAACGAGAAGCCCGCGCGGCGCGGCGCGCGACAGACCGTCCGGGATCTGCCCTACTTCAAGCGCGTGCGCGCCACGGGCAAGCAGGCGCCGAATTGCATTCACTGCCATCACATCGGCGGCTGGATCGCGCAGGAGAAGATGGTGCGCGGCACCTTCGACAAGCGGCGCGATACGCTGCTCTATCCCCTGCCCGAGAACATCGGTTTCTCCCTCGAACGCGACTCGGGCATCACCGTCAAGTCGGTCAAGGCCGGCACGCCAGCGGCCAGGGCCGGGTTGCGGGTCGGCGATCAACTGTTGCAGGTCGGCGAGACGCCGATTCTCTCACAGGGCGACGTGATCCATCGGCTCAACGACGTCTGGGGCACGGTGCGTCTCCCGCTGGTGGTCTGGCGCAAGGGCGCGAAGAAGAAGCTGACCGTCAGCCTCTCGGGCGACGCCTGGCGCAAGACCGAGATTCACTGGCGCTCGCTGCTCTGGTCGATGGAGCCGCTGCCCAAGTTCTGGGCCCCCGAATGCACCCCGGCGCAGCGCCGCCAGGCGGGTGTTCCGGCCAGTCAGCTCGCGCTGCGGGTCAAGTGGGTCCCGAAGGGTCCGGCGCGCGCCGCCGGATTGCGCAATGGCGACATCATCGTCGCGACCGAGGGCCAGCGCGCGCGTCGCAGCACGGTGCAGCAGCAGGTCTGGATCCGGATGAACAAGAAGGTGGGGGACATCCTGACCCTGACGATCCTGCGCGGCGGCAAGGAGCGCACGCTGCGGCTGAAGTTGCGCAGTTATCTGGTGCGATAGCACGCGTTGTAAGCCCGTAGGGCGGGGGCTTGTCCCCCGCCGAGAAGGTACGGCCGTCGCGGCGGGGGACAAGCCCCCGCCCTACGGTGTCTCTCAGCGAAGATACGGTTGTCGAGGCGAGGGGCAAGCCCACCCTACTTGAAGCGTACGTCGTCGAGTTGTAGAGCGAATTTTCCGGTGGGAATTCCCGCACCAAGGAAGAGCCCGGTGATGTCGCCGCCCTTGGTGCCGAATTTGGTCAGCGCGAAGCTGAACTTGCGCCATTTGTCGCCGGGGGTGAACTGCTGGATGCCGGGCTGATAGCCGCCGCTCTGGGTGAACAGCATCACCTGGTAGGCGCGGCCGTCTCCCTTGGCCCAGAACGAGACGGACTTCTTCGAGGAGAGGTTGGCGGGCGCGAACTGGCGGGTGCCGGGTGAGAACATCGCGCCGGCCCAGGGGCCTGCCCCGGCCTTGATCTCACCGCTGATCTTCAGCGCGCCCTTGCTGTCGTTGGCGCCGCCGGCGACGAGCGTCAGCTTGACGGTCGACGTGCCGCCGCGCATCGCGTCAGTCGATTTGCTCCAGCCTGCGCCAAAGAGTGACGCCAGTTGTTTGCCCTCGAAGCGGCTGACCCAGCCGTCGACGGCTTTTTTCGGCGCGGCGTTGACGGTGACCACCCACTTGCGGTAGGCGGCGCGGTCGACCTTGACCCCGG
>CAZMLI010000101.1:0-13053 GCA_964566865.1 uncultured Planctomycetota bacterium | reverse complement strand
CACCAGGTACCTTGACGTCGACCTGCACCAGCACCCCAGCACCAGGTACCTTGACCTCGACCTGCACCAGCATCCCGCGCCAGGTACCTGAACCTCGGCCTACGGAGTTACTTGCGATTATTCCATTGCGAGGAGGTGTCCACCGAAACGGGGGAAGCTCAGTTCACGCGATCGGGCACGGGCAGGGGCACGTTCACGGGGGCAGGGCCTGCGCCCCTGCCTAGTCCTGCCGGATACGCACCTTCGGCAACTTGAAGACGCGCTGTAGCTTGACCGCCGAGATGTGATAGGCGTTGCCGCCGGACTGGGTGGCATCAGCCCCTTCCTCGTTCTGCTCGATCGTACCGTCGACTTTCAGCCGCACCGGCTCACCCTTCGAGAGGGTCTTGAGGTAGGTCACCAGTCGCCCGAGCTGGGTCTTGGCCTCCCGGGAGTCGCAGAGGACCCAGTAGTGCAGATCCAGATCCACTTGTAGCTGAAACTGGGGTGGATCGGCAGCCAGATCGATCGTCGTCGGATCCACCTGGCCGAAGAGGGTGGTCCGCCGGGTTTTCTGTAGCTCCGGCTCCCGGGCGGATGGCTGCGGCGGCGGCTTGATTTCGGACCGGCCAGAGTAGAGCCCAAGTCCGAGACCGGTCGCGAGCAGAAACAAGACCATCAGCCCCGCTCGACGAATCTGCGCGATGCCTTGCTGGAGTAGATCCTCGGGGCTGCCTGCGCCTTGCGGACGCCCCGATTGGTCCAGCCGCATGGTCCGCCGCCCCGAAGGCGGCGCCTGCTGAGCAACAGCAAACTTCCCTGACGACTTGCAGCGAGGCTCCTCTGGCGAGGCGGCCGGAAACTCACGCTGATAAAAGCTGTCGAGCGACTCACGCCGCTTCTTGTGCAGTTCCAGCACCCGCTTGCTGCGAGCCGCGCGCGAAGCCCAGGAGTCGCCGGGCACGTCATCCAGCGCGATCTGCATCAGCGGTGGGGCCTGCAAGCTGGGCACGTGAGACTCGACCAGCAGGCGTATCCGACGCGAGCCGGAGCGCGAGGTCTGCAGCTCGTGGACCCTGACCTGCTCGATGCGCAGCGACGGGATCTCGGGCAGGACATCGAACTGATGGCCCACGCCCGGCAGCGCGGTCAAGGGTGTCATCGGTTCCATGCAGCGCGAACAGAGGTAAGCCTGTGTGGCGTCCACACGTCCGGTGACGTGAAACTGCAGGCCGCAGGGCGTGCAGTGCAGCAGCGCCAGCCCTTTCTCCTCCAGCACATGGACCAGCTGAAACAGCCGCATCGCGCCGCGGTCGTGCAGGAAAGCCGCGATCTCCATCTCGTCCCCGTCGGGATCGGGCGCGCCAGGTTGGCGGAACAGCTTGTGAAAACGCAGCAGGCTGAGGTAGCCCTTGGCCTGTGCGATCTCGGTCAGCGGACGCCCCGACTGGGTGCCCAGGACCGAGTCTCCCTGCATCAACTGCTCGCGCATCTGGCTCAGAAAGCCCAGCGCATCGGCATGCAGAAAACCGTCCTGAAACAGCGCCTCCTCGAGCACTTGCTCCCGGCCATGGCT
Source organism: uncultured Planctomycetota bacterium (assembly GCA_964566865.1). GTDB lineage: Bacteria > Planctomycetota > JACQVV01 > JACQVV01 > CAZANL01 > CAZMLI01. Next base: position 11,498 of record CAZMLI010000101.1, on the reverse strand, counting down.
CTGGTATTTCTCCCGGACCACCGACAGCACATCGCCCGACATCATTTGGTAGCGACGGATCAGCCGGTCGACGAGCAGGTCCGCGTCCGCGAGGGCCGCCCCGTCATCCGCTTCCAGCCCGGCGGTCGACAGTTCACCGTGGGAGGCCTCCAGCGACGGCGAGCCGGACTGGAATCCCATGTAGGTGTAGACGTTCATCTCAGTCAACCGAGGCAAGTCGACTGGCAGGGTCTCGCCCGGCCGATACAGCGGCTGCAGCTGCTGATCGCATGCCGGGCAGTCACGGACAAAAACGTCGGCCTCGCCGCAGAGCAACTGGACCTGACACTCCGGACAGTGCTCCAGCCGCACGTCGGCCGACTCGAGGGCGTCGACCAGCTGGTACAGCTTGAGCTGCCCGCGGTTGAAGGCCACCTCCAGCAGATGCAGTGCGATCTGGTCCGGGATCGGCTCGTCCCCGGCGCCCTCTGGCAAGATGCGCGGAGACAGATATCCATGGCGAATCGCCACGGCCAGCATGTCCCGGTTCTCGACAACTGGCGCCAGCCCGATTTTTCGCCGCAGGAAGCCGACCGCCGAGGGCGGCAGGAAGCCGATCGAGGAGAGCACGCCCAGCAGTGTGCCGTCGGATGTCTCGGCCAGCGCCTCGGCCTGCTCCAGCTGCTCCGAATCCAGCAGGTGGTAACGGTTGACCAGTTGCCCCACCAGCTTATCGTCCGATCCCTTGACCTGCTCGGGCTGCCGTTGCGCCAGCACCGGAAGTACGGGACTGCTCTCGTAGCCACTGACCGCCCCCTCGCCGTCGATCAGCAGCTCTGCCGTGACCGGCCTGTGGATGATCAACCGTGGCGGCAGCGGAAGCGGGCGGGCCAGCGTCTCCGGTGTGTCCCATCCAGTCAGCCGCACCAGCGTTCCGCCGCAACCGGGACAGGGCGCGTCCAGCTCCATCCACTGCGCCTTGCAGGCCACGCAGTGGTCCAGCGGCAAACCTCTCAGTTCCAGTAGATCGATCGCCATGTAGAACCGGATGCTGCCCAGGTTGTAGAGCATCTGGATCGCCGCCACCTCGAACTCCTGGCGACCCGGCAGGTTCTCGGCGTGGTGGACGAACAGCGGATGCTCGCCGAGCCGCTCCCGCACGGCAGTCGAGACATAGCCCAGGCTGCTGGCTTGCTCCAGCAGGTCCAGCTTCGGATCGGGCTGCCCCAGGCTGCCCATCCCCTCGGCCAGCGTCTGCTTCGAGCGCCGCACCAGGAAGCGGAACTCGGTCGTGGTCAACAGGCCTTCCTCAAGCAACAGCCGGGCCATCGCGGCGATATCGTCCTCGCCGATGGCGACCAGTTGAGTCTGGGCGTCGGTGATCAGTCGATAGTGCCGCGCGATCCGCAGCACGTGGGCCGCCGGTCCGGCCTCTCCCCGCAGCCCGAGAGGCTGGATTCGCAGCTGGGAGAGTACGGGCAGCGGCTCGGCCCTTCGGTCGAACCGCGGCAGAAATGTCAGCAGCTGCAACGCCTGTCCACAGTCGGGACAGACGGGCGCCTGATCGAGATCCTCCGGCGCCTCGGGGTAGAGCCCCATCTCGCAGACGCTGCAGCGCAGCAGCGCCCGTTCGCACAACTCGAACAGGTCGATGATCTGCCACAACTCGAGCAGACCCAATGCGTAACACCAGACCGCGGCCTCGTAATCTCCCTTCGCCCCTGGATGCGTGGCGGAGCCCAGCAGCTCCTCGACGTCGCGGTCTGTCAGATAGCCCGCGCTGACCGCGAGCTCGAGGAAGCGCTGGGAGCTGATGCTCGGCTTCTCGAGCCAGTCGGCCTTCTGCTGCAGGAAGGCGAACATCGTGTCGTCGATCCACCCCGTCTCGCGCAGATCGCCAAGCAGCACGCGACAGTCCTCCTCGGTCTCGCGTTCATCGAGAAGGCTGGGGTCAATCAGCCGGTAGTGCGCCGCCAGCCTCAGCAACGAATTATCGATCATGGGATACCTATAGCTTCGCAGTTTCGCCACATTTGGCAAACAGCTATCTCACCCCACATCCATCGGATAAGATCTGGCCCCGTGGAACTCACCGAAGAGCAGCAAATGATCCGCGAAATGGTGCGCGAATTTGCGCATCGCGAGCTGGCGCCAAAAGCATCAGAAATCGATAAAAGCGGAAATTTCCCCAGCGACGCGCTGGTCAAGGCGGCGGAGCTAGGACTAATGGGCATCCCGATCTCGGAAGAGGATGGGGGCGCAGGCAGCGACCTGGTCGCCTTCTGTCTGGCGATCGAAGAGCTGGCCGGCGCGTGCGCCTCGACCGCCTATACGATCCTGGTCCACACGGCGCTCGGCGCATGGCCCGTTCATCACTGCACCGACAAGGCGCTGCGTGACCAGCTGCTGCCCGCGCTGGCCAGCGGTGAGCTGCTCGGCGCGCTGGCGCTCAGCGAAGCGGAAGCCGGATCGGACGCGGCCGCGATCCAGACCCTCGCCCAAGGCGGCCCCGATGCCTGGAGCCTGACCGGCGACAAGGCATTCGTCAGCAACGGCTCCCGGGCGGGCCTGCTGGTGGTCGCGGCTCGCACAGGAGAAGACAAGGACGCCATCGGCCTGTTCGCCGTGCGCACGGCGGATGCGGAGGGCCTGACAGTTACCGAGCACGTCAATCAGATGGGGGTGCGCGGCGCGGATACGGTTCACCTGACGCTACGCGGCTGTCGAGCCGCGGGGCGGCTGACTGGCCCGGAGCAGGGTTTCGAACAGATCAAGGACCTGCTGACGACGGCCCGACTGGGCATGGCCGCCCTGGCGATCGGCGTGGCGCAGGCCGCCTTCGACCGTAGCGTGCGCCACGCCAGCGAGCGGCAGCAGTTCGGTAAACCGATCGCGCGCTTCCAGGCGGTCTCGAACATGATCGCCGAGATGGCGACCGACATCGCCGCCTCGCGCAGCCTGGTGCTGAGCGCGGCACGGCTGCAGGACGCCGGCCAGGTCGCCCGCCAGGAAACCGCGATGGCCAAGCTGTTTGCCGCGCAGGCCGCGATGCGGGTGACCCACAAGGCGATTCAGATCCACGGCGGTTACGGCTACATCCGCGATTACGTGGTCGAGCGACACTACCGCGAGGCCAAGCTGACCGAGATCGACATGGGCACCAACGAGATCCAGAAGCTGATCATCGCCGGGGAGGTGCTGGGCAAGCTGTAGTACACAAGCTGTGATACAATGTGTACTCACCCGTGAGGAGCAGATCGATGAACATCGAGAAGAGTCTCAAGAAGCAGAAGGTGAATACGCTGGAGTACCCCACCCCTCCCCCCATGCCAGACACGACGCCGGTGGGCGAGGTGATCGAGGCCATGCTCAGCAACCGGGTCGGCTGCATCTTGCTGACCCGCGACGAGAAGCTGAGCGGGATCTTCACCGAGCGCGACGTGCTCAACGAAATCCTCGGAGATGACGCCAAGCTGGGCCAGCCCGTTGCGAAGTTCATGACGTCCAATCCGATCACGGTCAGCGGCGACGAGGGCATCAGCAAGGCGATCTTCCACATGCACCAGGGCGGCTTCCGCAATGTGCCCGTGGTGGATGACGAGGGCCGGCCAAAGGGCTACGTGCATCATCGCGCAATCATTCGCTACATGGTCGCGCACTTCGCTGGACACGTACTCAACCTACCCCCGGAGCAGGATCAACTCAGCGTCGCGCGCGAAGGCGGCTAGCGCACAACTCAGACTCAGGAGAGAGCGGATGACGACGGCGGCGACCAAGGATCTCCAGCAGCTCGATCGAGTCACGATCCTGTTCTGCGGAGACTCCGGGGACGGAATGCAGTTGACCGGCACACAGTTCACCAGCACCTCCGCATCATTCGGCAACGACGTCAGCACCTTTCCTGATTTCCCGGCCGAGATCCGCGCGCCTGCGGGCTCTCTGGCGGGTGTGTCCGGATTTCAGCTCAACTTCTCGAGCCACGAGATCCACACCCCCGGTGATCGGCCGAACGTGCTCGTGGCGATGAACCCGGCGGCGCTGCAGGTCAATCTGGCGCTGCTCGAGCCCGGCGGCATCCTGATCGCCAACTCGGATGCGTTCGGCAAGGGCAACCTGAAGAAGGCGCTGTTCGAGTCCAATCCGCTGGAGGACGAGGATCTGCAGAGCAAGTACCAGATCCATGCGGTGCCGATCACGACGCTGACCCTGAACGCGCTCGAGCAGGTCGACATGGCCAAGCGGGGCAAGGAGCGCTCCAAGAACCTGTTTGCCCTGGGGCTGCTCTACTGGCTCTACAGCCGGCCGATCGAGCCCACGCTGGAATGGATCAAGGGCAAGTTCGGCCGCATTCCCGCCGTCTCCGAAGCCAACTGCCTGGCGCTCAAGGCCGGCTACTTCTACGGCGAGACGGCCGAAGCGTTCACCGTGCACTACGAAGTGCCCAAGGCGGATCCCAAGCCGGGCACCTACCGCTTGATCACCGGCAACGAGGCGGCGGCGCTGGGATTTGCCACCGCGGCCCACATGGCCGGCAAGCCGCTGGTCTACTCGACCTATCCGATCACGCCGGCCAGCGACATCCTCCACAACCTGGCCAAGCTCAAGCAATTCGACGTGCGCACGATCCAGGCCGAGGACGAGATCGCCGGCATGGGCATGACGATCGGCGCGGCCTTCGGCGGCGTGTTCGCCATGACGGGCACCTCCGGCCCCGGCATCTGTCTCAAGTCCGAGGCGCTCGGCCTGGCGGTGATGCTGGAGCTGCCGATGGTGATCGTCAACGTTCAGCGCGGCGGACCGTCGACCGGCCTGCCGACCAAGACCGAACAGTCCGACCTGCTGCAAGCGATGTACTGTCGCAACGGCGAGAGTCCGATCGCGATCATCGCCCCGGCCCGCCCGAGCGAGTGCTTCGCGATGGCGATCGAGGCCTGGCGGATCGCGGTCAGGCACATGGGACCCGTGATCTACCTCAGCGACGGCTACATCGCCAACGGCGCCGAGCCCTGGCTGATTCCGAAACTCTCCGAGCTCGAGGCGATCCAGGTCGAGCACCTGACCGACCCCGAAAACTACCTGTCCTACAAACGGGACGAGACGACGCTGGCCCGCCCCTGGGTCATCCCCGGCACGCCGGGCCTCGAGCACCGCCTCGGCGGTCTCGAGAAGCAAGAGGAAACGGGCAATGTCTGCTACATCCCGGAGAACCATCAGCTGATGACCGATCTGCGCGCCGAGAAGGTCGCGCGCATCGCCAACGACATCCCGGAGCAGGAGGTCGAGGGCGCCAGCAAAGGCAAGGTGCTGGTACTCAGCTGGGGGGGCACCTACGGCGCCTGCCTCAGCGCGGTCAACAACCTGAACAAGGCGGGCCACTCGGTTGGACTGGCGCACCTGCGCTACCTCAACCCGTTCCCGCGCAACCTGGAACAAATCCTCGCCCGCTTCGAGCGGGTGTTGATCCCGGAGCTGAACATGGGGCAGCTGTCGTTGCTGATCCGCAGCCGCTTCATGGTGGATGCGGTCTCATACAACAAGGTCACCGGACTGCCGTTCGTGATCAGTGAACTCGAAGCCCAGATCAAGGAGCTGCTATGAGCACTGCCGCCCCTGACAAACCGAAGCTGACCCGGAAGATGTTCACCTCGGACCAGGATGTCCGCTGGTGCCCGGGCTGCGGCGATTACGCCATCCTGGCCCAGATGCAGAAGACGCTGCCGAGCCTCGGCATCCCGCGAGAGAACATCGTATTCATCTCCGGCATCGGCTGTTCGAGCCGCTTCCCGTACTACATGAACACCTACGGGATTCACTCGATTCACGGGCGAGCGCCCACGCTGGCCACCGGTCTCAAGGCGGCAAACCCGGAGCTGATGATCTGGGTCATCACCGGCGACGGCGATGGCCTGTCGATCGGCGGCAACCACCTGCTGCACGCGATCCGGCGCAACGTGGACCTCAACATCGTGCTGTTCAACAACCGGATCTACGGCCTGACCAAGGGGCAATACTCCCCCACCTCCGAGCTGGGCAAGCGAACCAAGTCGACGCCCTACGGATCGATCGACAACCCGATCAACCCGATCGGCGTGGCGATCGGCGCCGAGGCCAGCTTCATCGCGCGAACCGTCGACACCCACCAGAAGCACATGGCAGAGATGTTCCGCCGAGCGGCCGAACACAAGGGCACGTCCTTCATCGAGATTTTTCAGAACTGCCTGATCTTCAACGACAAGACATTCAGCTTCATCACCGACCCCAATACCAAGGCCGACAACTCGCTGATCCTCGAGCACGGCAAGCCGCTGCGCTTCGGCAAGGAGCTGGAGAAGGGGATCCGCCTGAACGGCCTGCACCCAGAAGTCGTCAGCCTCTCGGAGGTCGACGAGTCGGAGCTGATCGTGCACGACGAGCGCTCCCCCGAACCGACGATGGCCTACTTCCTGTCCCGGATGAACGCACCTGACTTCCCGACCCCGATCGGCGTGCTGCGCTGTGTCGACAAACCGATCTATGACCAGCTGTTGATGCAGCAGCTCGATGAGGCCAAGCAGCAGGGCGACGGAGATCTGGAGCGGATGTTCCACCAGGGCAATGTCTGGGAGGTCGAGTAATGCTCTGTCCCTCTTGCGGCCATGACAACCTACCCGGGGCAGACGACTGCGAGGACTGCCTGGCGGCGCTGACCCAGGAAGACATCCCGCTACCAACCAGCAAGATCGAGCACAGCATGATGTCGGACTGCATCTCGTCGTTGAATCCGGCGGAAGCGGTGTCGGTGGCTGACAGCGCCGCGCTCGGCGAAGCGGTGGCGCTGATGCGCAAACATCGCATCGGCTGCGTGCTCGCGACCGATGCGGGCGGTGCGCTGTCCGGAATACTGAGCGAGCGCGACCTGCTGAACAAGGTCGCGGGCAAGGATGTCGATCTCGACAGCGCCCGTGTCGCCGACTTCATGACGCACGACCCCGAGACCCTGACACCCGAACACTGGATCTCCTTCGCGCTGAACCGGATGGAGGTCGGCGGCTTCCGCCACCTGCCGATCGTCGGCAAGGATGGCCCGCCCGGCATCATCTCCTCCCGCGACATCATCAACTATTTCGAGCGGCACTTCCACGAGATGGTGACCAAGCGCTACACCCGGGAGGTCGTGCAGGAGAAGCTGAAGAAGCTGGCGCGGGACCGGGAGCCGAGGGACTAGCTAGTACTTGCGCAGCGAGCGAAGATAGTCGGCGAACCGGGTGCAATCCAACCGGCGCGGCAGTTGCAGCCAGATCAACTCCCGGCCATCCTTGTCCAACGCAAACACCTTGTTGTTCTCGTAGATCTCGACTCGCTCGACATCGGCAAAGCGCACGACGAGATCCCGCCCGGCCCAGCTCAGCCGAATTCGATCGGGGCGCACCATCAGCGCTTCGATGCTCGGGGCTTCGGCCCGGGCGATGATCCGCTCCAGCCGTGCGCAGGCCTCCGGTCGAGAATAACGCGCCAGCAGCTGCGCGTTGGGCCGATAGCCCAGTGGCGACGGACAACCGGTGAGCAGTATTGTGAAGAGCAACAAGGCGTGGCGCATGGAACCCTACTCCAGGTTGGCGTGGCGGCGTTCGAGGTCCTGCTCGGAGATGCGCAGTTGATAACGAATCTCGTCGACCAGCAAATCGAAGTAGAGCTGCAGCGAGATCTCGAACAGCCCGCCGAGCGGAAACGGGTTCGGCTCGACATCGAACGCCGGCAAACAAGTCGAAAAGTCCGCTTGCTCGGCGAGCGGTGATTGGGCCTGTCCGACGATCGTGACGACCCGCGCGCCAGCCTCTCGCGCAACCTCCACGTGACGCAGCGGGGTGCGGCTGAAGCCGGTCCCGGAGGCCACGGCCAGCAGGTCGCCCGAGATGATCGCAGGCGCTGTCGACTCCCCCGCGACATGCACCGCCAGACCGATCTGTGCCAGCCGCATGGCGAGCGCCTCGACGACCAGGCCCGTACGGCCTGCGCCTGAGAGATAGATGTGCCGGGCATTCAGGATGCGTTCAGCCAACTCCTTGATCCGCTGCCCGCCGACCTGCTCCAGGCAGGCTTCGATCGCCGCCAGGTGTGCACCCAGCGAGCTCGTCTTATCCACCACCGTCTGACTCCAAGTAATCCTTCGCCAACGCCACGAGCCCCTGCGCCCGCCGACCGAGGCCTGCCAGAACCGCCAGCGGGTCGGCAACTGAACGTGCCTCGCCCTGCGCAATTCCAAAACGTCTTCCAAACTCCGCCAGGCTGGCCGCCTCTGCCGGTACCACACCTGCCAGATCCGCCACCATGCCCATGGCGGCCGCGAACAAACTGCCGCGGGTCTTTTCCGCCACACGCTCCCAGTCCCAGTCCGGGTCCTCCGTCAGCTCACCCGCGATCCCGCCCGCCAGTCCTTCCAGGCCAATCGCCTCGGACAGCCGTTCGAGCGCGCTGCGCGAAGCCTCTCCGGAAGCCCCGGCATGAACCGTTGCGACGCCCGTCAGCCAGAGTGCGCGGCTGACCAGCGAGATCGCGGACAACGCCGCGAGCGGTTCGTCTCGATCCAGCATGAGCCGCCCGGCGGAGTGTACCATCTCCACAGCCGCAGCGGCGGGGATCACCGGGGCAGGATCCAGCCCCAGCATTCGGGCCGCCTCGAGCATCAGTCGGGAGCGGATGCGAGACACGTCCGCTCGCACCGCAGCGCGCAGCGCCTCGCGCAAATTCGCCGGCTCGACTGAGTCGAAGACTTGCTCCAGATATGCTTCTACCGGCACAGAGAGCATCTTACTGGCCCGAGATGTTTTTCATGTTTGAAAAAAATGTTAGGTCACGCTAACATCTCTTGTCCGACAAATTACCTACCCGGAGGAAGCGGAATGATCGGCGGAACCCACTCCGAGCTGTCGCCCACTATGCAGGACTACCTGAAGGTTCTCTTCCAGCTCGAGGAGCGTGGAGAGCGCCTAACCAACTCCGCCGTCGCAGCTGCCCGCGAGCTCTCGGCGGCATCGGTCAGTACGATGATGAAGAACCTGGCCAAGAAAGGCTGCGTCAGCTACTCGCCCTATCAGGAAATCCAGCTGACCAAGAAGGGCCGAGATGTCGCGCTCGAGATGACCCGGCATCATCGGATTCTCGAGACCTTCCTGGTCAATGTCCTCGGGATGAACTGGGATGAAGTGCACGAGGAAGCAGAACGCCTCGAACATCACATCTCCGAAGCGCTCGAGTCGCGCATGGCCGCCGTGATGAACAACCCCAAGTTCGATCCACACGGGCACCCGATTCCCGGTCCCAAAGGCGAACTGGCCACGCGCCCCGGAATGGTCGCCCTGCGTCAGATGAAAGAGGGACAAGCCGGCACCGTCCGCGAAGTCAGCGACGCCAACCCCGAAGCGCTGCGTTATCTGTCCGAGCAGGGTATCGGGATCAGTACGGCCTTCGTGCTGGAACGAATCCACCCATTCGACGGACCACTAGAACTGTCGCTGGACAACAGGCAAGTCGTGCTCAGCCGCAGCCTGGCCGAGCGGGTGCTGGTCGAGATCGCTCCGACCTAGCCTGAGGAACGGCAGGTTGGAAGTCGCTGACCTTTCTGCTACCCTCCCCCGCAATGCCGACCGAAAGAGGTTCAATCCGGCTCTTTCGCATCTTCGCGATCGATGTCTACGTGCACTGGTCATGGTTGGTTGTGGCCTACTTTCAGGTCGAGTATCGCAGGGACATCAGCGGCTACAGCTCGGTTTCCTGGATCATGCTCGAGTACGTCGCGTTGTTCGGGATCGTCACCCTGCACGAGTTCGGTCACGCCCTGGCCTGCAAGTCCGTCGGCGGCGTGGCTCAGACGATCGTGCTCTGGCCCCTTGGCGGCGTGGCCTACGTGTCCCCGCCGCCCCGCCCCGGTCCCGTGCTCTGGAGCATCGCCGCCGGTCCCCTGGTCAACGTCCTGCTAGTGCCCGTGACCCTTGGCCTGTTCGCCCTCTCGTTCTACTGGGGCTATGACACAGCAAACCCCGATCTGCACCGGTTCCTGTCAGCCATGCTGGCAATCAACCTGGTGCTGTTGATCTTCAACATGCTGCCAGTCTACCCCCTCGACGGCGGTCAAATCCTGCAGGCAATCCTCTGGTTCGTCATCGGACGCGCCCGCAGCCTGCTCGTCGCCAGCGCAATCGGCATCGCCGTCGGAATCGCCGCCGCCACCTTCGCCCTCATCTACCACCAAACCCTGCTCGCAATCATTGCCGCCTTCGTCGTCTGGCGCAGCTGGTCCGGCTATCAGCAAGGTCGGGTGCTGCACCAGTTGCTCAAACGCCCCCGGCACCAGCACCTGGCCTGCCCCGCCTGCGGCAACCCACCAATCAAAGGCCTTCTCTGGACCTGCCTCAATTGCGGAACCAAGTTCGACACCTTCGAACAAAACGCAACCTGCCCCGGTTGTAGCGCGACCTTTCCTGACACCGGATGCATCGACTGCGGTCGGACCCACTCGATCAACCTGTGGCGCCCGTTTGGCCCGATCTAGCTCTGTTTGAGGCCTGTGGCCTGGCCCCTGGAGGGCCATCTCTAGTTCTTTCCAAACTCCTTCCGGGTTTATGAACAACCCCCAGAGCTTCCCTACCTCCAGCTGCTAGCCAAAAGCACACATCTTGCACAGCGGCCTGGATGGATCTTGTCCTGTTCTGGGTGTGGCGAGGCCCGTTTTTCGACTCGACGGTAGGCGACCAGTGAATGGGTGGGCGATTTGTTCAAGTTGTACGTTTTTCCGAAAACTAAAGCAGACCGCGCCCATGGGCGCGGCCTCGGTACGACATCGGGCGGATTGGTAGGTCAGCCGACGGGTGGGTCGGGATCGAGTTGTTTGCGCACGACAATTTCGATCGACTCGCCGAGCTTTGGGGCTTTGCGCTGCTGGAATTGGACGCGCGACCATTGCCAGGTCAGACGCTCGACGACTCTCGCCCGGTGTTTTTCGATGTCTACGATGGTGGCGATGTCGTGCTTGCCTGGCAGGTCGAGGAACGGAAACGCGGGGGCCTGCTCTGCGATGATCTCCAGGGTGGCGCTGAGAAACGCGCGCTTGTCGCCGTCTGCCTCATGCTCGAGGGCGCGCCAGATGATGTCCAGCAGCAGCTCGTCGGTAGGCTTGTCGCCCAGACGGTCCAGGTAGTCAGGCACGGCGTTGACCACGCCGTCGGGTACGCCACGGGCATAAACGGTCCAGGCGCCGCTGGGGTCGTCCTCGGGGCTCTCGCCGATGTGGTGCGCTTTGTTGCCCAGGGTGTAGGCCTGATTGGCCAGCAGTCTCTCGTTGCTGGTGATGTTGTGTGAGAAAAAGGTGCACTCGGTCAGCCCGCCTTTGGTCGAGTGATAGGCGCCGGCCTTCTTGACCCAGACGCTGAATATGTTGCGCATCCAGGGGCTCAAGCCGATGCGGCGCATCTCATCGTGACCGTCGAAGGCTTGAGAGATTGTTTCACAATGTGTCTCCTGGTAGTTTCGACATAAGTCCTTTA
>CAZMLI010000100.1:0-13068 GCA_964566865.1 uncultured Planctomycetota bacterium | reverse complement strand
GAAGGACATCCCGCCGGTTGAGTTGTCCCTCAAAGCACAACAGGCCGCCAGGTCGACGGCCGTGAATTGAATTTCGTTAGATAGTGGCTCCCCGGCGCCAGGTAGAACTTCTCTTGCGTAACCACCTGCTCTCCCCGGCGTAACTCGAGCTCAGAAGGTTTTTTTTTGGGGGGGGGGCCGTGCTCGAGGCCCCGAGGGGCAATGCCTGGATTCCACTCCAGATCAGCAGCATGACCAGGACATGAGCGCAAGGGACAAGCGATGGCGCCTCTCGCAATCCCACCTCAGGAGCGGCTGCAGGGGCGAGCATTTTTGCGCCGCAACGCGACCAAAGCAAAAAAGGCGACCGGGCGGTCGCCGAAAAAACAACGTCAACCATTCTACCAAAATTCGCGCGCCTGTCAATACCCTGATTGAAAACAATAGCGCTGCAACTGCTTCGCGATGAGTTTGGCGTCAGGAACTAGCTAGGCGACCAGGTCGACGACCCGGGTCCGCTCGACGGTCACGCCGAAGCTGACCTCGCTGAACTGAACCCGTGCCTCGGGAGCACGATTCTGTAACGCAGCGGGTTGCGCGACTTGCGGCGACGGCTGATCCTCGGAGACTCGCTCGCCGCTCTCACCAAACTGGTCCAGCAGCCGCTCGGCGAGTTGAAAGATCTCCTCGCCCAGCTCACGGATTCCCTCGGGCAAACCGCTCAGTTTGCCCAGCGCTTGGTCCACGCCGCTGCGGATGGCGGTCTTGGCCCGAGCGATGAAGGATGCGCGCTCGACCGTATCGTCCGGATCCAGGTCGAAACGATCCAGGGCGAAGTCGACGATCCGACGCGCGACGTTCTCGGGACTGAAGCGACCGCGCCGCAGACTGTCCAGCCCAGGCTCCTTTGCCGGATCGAAGCGGCCCGACTCGGCATAAGCTCCGACGGCCCGAAAGTTGATCCGGGTGCGCTCGACCACCGTCTCGCCGTTGTCGAGTTGCAGCCGTCGCGTGGACTGGAATTCGATCTCGATCGAGAGGATCTGCGCCTGCAGATAACGCGCGCCGCCACTGCCCTGGGGAAACGGCTCCACCGCCTCCGGCGACTGCGAAAGCTGCTCTCGCGCATCGTCGGCGCGCTTGGCGCCGGCCAGCGGCTGCGGGAAGAGCGCCCCCTGCAGTTGCTGGCCCAGGTTCAGTCCGGTCGGCAGTATGTTCATCTACAGTCATATCGGTCGATGTCGTGCTAAACTTCAGTGGATGCGTATCACCTTCGGGAATCCGGCTTTCCTGTCGCTCCTGCTGCTCGTGGCGCCCCTGGTGATCTGGCTGGCACGCCACTCTCAGGCCCGCGGCGGATCGCGTCGACGGGCCGCTTCGGCCGCGCTACGCGGGCTGATCCTGACGCTGTTGATCTGCGCGCTGGCCCGCATGCAACTCGTGCGCCAGACGCATCAATTGGCAATCTTGATCCTGATTGACCGCTCCGGCAGCGTCACCCGTATCCCCGACGAGCGGATCCTCGCGCAGCTGGAGAAATTGCTCTCCCAGCGCGGTCCCCGGACAGAGGTCGGCGTGATCCTCTTCGGCAAACAGCCGCTGCTGGCGATCCCGCCAAGCCCTGACCTGACGCTCGCGCAGGTGGCGGCGGCGCTGAAGCGACCGATCGACGGCAGCCAGACAAATCTGGAAGGCGCGCTGCGGCTAGCGATCCTCAGCTTCCCGCCGCAGGTGAGCAAGCGCATCGTATTGATCAGCGACGGCAACCAGACCGTCGGCGAGGCGCTGCCGCTGGTCGCGCAGTTGACGCAGCAGCAGGTGCAGGTGGCGGTCTACCCGATGCAGGCTGCGGCAGATCGCCGGATCAGCATCGCGCCGATCCGGCTCTCGACGCGACAGGCATTCCTTGGCGAATCGGTCGAGCTGAGCATCCGGATCCGCAGCAACCGCGCGGTCAACGGGGAGCTTCAAATCGAGGTAACCCACAGCCGTCCCGAGAGCCTGCGTCGCAAGATCAGCCTGGCGCCGGGCAAGAACGGCCCCTTTCGCTTCACGCTGGTGACGCGCGAGAAGGGCCCGCATCACCTGAAGGCGATCTTCAGGCCGGATCGATCGACGCGCCCACCGATCACCCGCACGGCATTCCTCTCGGTCGCGGGCACCCGCCCGCGCGTGCTGCTGATCGAGGGCACGCCAGGCAAGGAGCGCTTCCTGGCAGAGGCGCTCAACGGCGAACAGATCACGGTCGAGACTCGCCCGCCCGTCGGCTGCCCCACCGCACTCTGGGATCTGATCCGCTATGATTGCTTCATTCTCTCGGACGTACCGGCAACCATGCTGAGCCGGGAGCAGATGAAGCTGATCCGCTACTACGTCGAGCAGCGCGGCGGCGCATTCGTGATGGTCGGCGGGCTGAACAGCTTCGGCCGCGGCGGCTACTATCGCACGCCGATCCAGAAGATCCTCCCGGTTCGGATCGAGATTCCGCAGAAGCTGGAGATCCCGTCGATGGCGATCGTGCTGGCCATCGACAAGAGCGGCTCGATGAGCGGCAAGAAGATGGAGCTGGCCAAGGACGCGGCGATGGCGGTGGTCGAGCTGCTCGGGCGCAAGGACTGGATCGGCGTCACCGCCTTCGATTCGAGCGCGTCCTGGCCGGTGCCGCTGCAGAAGGTGATCAGCCGCAGCAGCATCCTCGAGGCGATCGCCAAGGTCGAGCCGGGCGGCGGGACCTACTTCTATCCCGCGTTGCAACAGGCATACGACGCGCTGCTGCGGGTAAAGGCGAAGCTCAAACACGTCATCCTGCTCTCGGACGGACATACCAACGCCGCCGACTATCAGGGCCTGGTCACGCGGATGGCGCTCGAGCGCATCACCGTCAGCACGGTCGCGGTCGGCAACGCCGCCGAGGTGACATTGATGCGCAGGATCGCCGGCTGGGGACATGGCCGCTACTACTTCACCCAGGACGAGCACAACATCCCGCAGATCTTCACCCAGGAGACGATCAAGGTCTCGAAACGCTCGCTCAAGGAGATCCCTTTCCGGCCGGAGGTCTACCACCGGCACCAGATCGTCCGCGGAATCGACTTTCGCAGCGGTCCTTATCTCCAGGGTTACGTGGTGACGCGCGCTCGCCCCACCGCGGAGGTGCCGCTGGTCTATCGAGGCGATCCGATCCTGGCGCTCTGGCGCGTCGGACTGGGCCAGGTCGCCACCTTCACCTCGGACGCCAAGGACCGCTGGGCGCCGATGTGGCTCGAATGGTCCGGCTTCCCCAAACTCTGGGGCCAGCTGGTGCGACACCTGATCCGCAAGAAGATCCGCGCCGGCGGGCCATCCAGTCAGCGGGTGCGGGTCAACGGACAGCTGCAGGTCACCCCCCGGGGTCAGACCGCCGACATCCGGCTCGACCTGGTCGACCCGCAAGGCAAGTTCGTCAACCACAAGGTCGTCACGGCGACGCTGACCTATCAAGGGCAGACCGGCCAGCCCGGCCAGCGGGCGTCAAGCCAGACGGTGCTGCGCCAGGTCGCCCCGGGTCGCTACCAGGCCGACGCGCGGCTGTCGCGCCCCGGTACCTATCTGGTCCAGGTGCGCGCGCAGGGCACCGACCTGCTCGAAAGCGCCGACTTCGAGCTGTCGCCGACGGGCGAGGCCCTCTCGGGAGTCTCGGTCAACCATGGCCTGTTGCGAGCCATCGCTTCGCAGACTGGCGGTGCGGTCAAGCCCACGGCCGCCGCGGTTACCAAAGACAGCGGACCGCCGCAAGAGCGATCTCGCGCGCTGTGGTCACTGCTGGCGCTGATCGCGCTGTGCCTGCTTCCGCTGGACATCGCCCTGCGTCGCTTGATGCTTGACCGAAGCCATTCGCTACCGTAGTCAACTACCCGTGAGCAACTTCGACCTCGCGCAGGCTATTGAACAGACCCGGTCCATGCTCGCGCCCGGCCAGGAGCCGGCGCTGACCGAGCAGCTGTCGAAGTTCTATCCGGTCGAGGTCTGGGAGGTGCTCGACGCGCTCGACGGCGACGAGCGCCAGCATCTGTTCGGGCTGCTCCCGCCGAAGATGGCGGCGGAGGTGATCCACGAAGCCGGCGTCGCCGAGGTGCGCGACCTGATCGAGGCGATCTCTGAAGATCGCATGGCCGACCTGATCGAAGAGCTCGCCCCCGACAACGCCGCCGAGGTGCTCTCCGACCTGCCCGATGCGATCGCCAAGCAACTGATCGGCCTGATGGAGACCGAGAAGTCGGAACGGGTGCAGCATCTGCTGGCCTACCCCGCGGAGACCGCCGGCCGGATGATGAACGAGCAGGTGCTGCGCGTCCAGCTGACGATGACGGTGGCTCAGACGATCGAGTTCATGCGCGGCGTCAATCCGGACACCGAGACCTTCCACCATCTCTACGGCGTCAACGCGCGGGGAAAGCTGCTGGGCATCGTACGTCTGCGCCACCTGCTGACCGCCTCGCCGGAGACGGTGCTGACGGACCTCGCGGAACCGGAGATCGTCTCGGTCCGCGTGGACCAGGATCAGGAAGATGTCGCGCTGATGATGAGCAAGTACAACTTCTCGGCCATTCCGGTGATCGATCACAGCTCGCGGCTCGTCGGTGTGATCACGCACGACGACGTGATCGACATTCTCGAAGAAGAGGCGACCGAGGACATTCAACGACTGGGCGGCTCGATGCCGCTGGAGGCGCCCTATCTGAGTGTGCGGGCCACGACGATCGCCCGCAAGCGCATTGGCTGGTTGCTGTTGCTGTTCGTGACCGCCTCGCTCACCGGCTATCTGCTGCACAACTTCCAGGACGATCCGAGCTTCAAGGTGCTCGCGCTGTTCATCCCGCTGCTGATCGGCACGGGCGGCAACGCCGGCTCGCAGACCACCAGCATGGTGATTCGCGCGCTGGCAGTCGGCGACATCGAGCTGCGCGAGGCCTTGCAGGTGCTGTGGCACGAGATGAAGGCCGGTGCTCTGCTGGGCTTGCTGATGGCCCTGGGCGGCATCGGTCTGGCGCTGGCGATGGGTGTGGGATTGAAGATCGCCATGGCGGTCGCGATCTCGGCCTTGCTGATCGTGGTCTGGGCCACCTCCGTGGGTTCGGTGCTGCCGCTGATCGCGCGCGCCTTGCGCATCGACCCGACGCTCGTCTCCGGCCCCTTGATGAGCACGCTGGTGGACGCGACCGGGCTGTTGATTTACTTCTCGATCGCCCGCTATATCCTCGGCTCGGGATAAGCCCTGCCCTGGCGCGTTGACGCCGGGCGGCCAGCGCTCTAAGATCAGACTGGCAAACAAAGTACTTCTCTGTGATTAACCTCCGGCTATCCATCCTAGCCTTGCTCGCCGGGCTGACGCTCCCGCTGACGGGACAGGCCCAGGATCAGGGCGCACAGGCCAGACTGCGGCTCGCGCAGGCCCGCCAGACAATCTGGCAGACGGTGCTGGAGCTGCAGCTGCGCTATCTCGAGCGCAGCGTACCGGCTGACAAGCGCCCCACCCAGGTCGCCTACTACCTCGGGCGCGCGTTGCTGCTGCGCGGCAATCGGGCCCAGGCGCTGACTGTTCTGCGCGCGGCCTCGCCTGCGCCCGGCCAGCTGCACGGCCGGCTGATCGCACTCTGGCTGGACGCCGCTGCGGGGCGACCGCTTTCACAGGCATTACCCAGCCAGAGCGATTCGCCGATCGATTGCCTGGTCGCGGCCGAGCGTGGGTTCCTGCTCGCCTGGCGCGACGGCGCGGTCGCGGCGGGCTATAAGATAGCCCGAAAATCCAGCCAGCTGGCCAGCAAACTCGAGCTGAACAACACCCTCTTGCGCCGCTGCCTGGCCTATACCGCCCTGCGCGCCGGCAAGCTGGCCGAGGCTCAGTCGCAGCTCCGCCGCCTCTCGCCGGGCATGCCGGAGACGCGCCTGGCACTCGATGCGGTGAAGCTGGACAATGGCCAGGCGCTCGAGATCGACGTGTCGCTCTACGCCCCGGAGATCTTTTTGTGCCGGGCCCTGTTGGCCTACCTGCAAGCGGCCGAACTTGCGCGCAAGGACCCCGCGACCCCTCCGCAGATACGGGTCCGCGCGCTGATCGGCGCCGGCCTGCTCGACCGCGCCGGTGCCGTGATCGAGGCCACCGAGAACCCCTCCGAGGCGCTCGCGCTATGGCGCGCCGGACTGGCCGCGCGCGACCTGCGGCACCTCCCACTGTCGCAGTCATTCGGACGACAGCTGACCACGACGAGCCTCCCGCTGTTGCGCGTCGGCGCGCAGGTGCTCGACGAATTACTGCATCGCCCCGCGCTGGCGAGATCGGCCCGACAACGTGTGCTGGTCGGCTTGCGCACGCAGCCAGGCCTGGCCGATCTCTCGCTCTCCCGATTCCTGGCGGCCGCCCGCGGCGACATCGAAGGCCTCGGGGCAAACCTGCTGGACAGCGGCCGCTCGGCGGAGGCGCTGCAACTGCTCGAGCTGCTCTACGACAAGGGCCGCCGCTCGAACCTCTGGGAATTCGGGCTCGGCTACCTGGCGCGTCTGGGCCAGGCCTATCTGCGCACGGGCGACTACGCCAATCTGATCGGCTATCTATACCGACGACGGACCATCCCGGAACTGGCCGCGGCGGCGCCGGCCGTGCGCACGATGGCGCGCGAACTGCAGGCCTTCCAGGCCTTCGATCGACAGCAACACGTCGGCGTCCGGCAATCGCCGCAGACGAGCGAGACGCTCGAGGCACTGCTGTTCGGTACGCGTCAGCCCGGAACGTCCCTGGCGCCACGCTGGACCGAGGCCGAACCGGAGCAAGCGCGGACCCCCACTAACCTGCACCCTCGGCCAGACGACGGCAACACCGCGGTCGGGTTCGCGCTGCTCTCCTACCTGCTCGGTGGGCTCGCCGTGCTCTCCGCCAGCGTCTGGAGCCACCGCCTGTACCGCATCAGAAAGTACCGTTTCTGATGCGCGGCAGACACTGGACCGGAATCCTGCTGCTGCTCTGCGGCCCACTCGCTGCGGATCCGCCCGGCGTGACACGCGTGCCGATTCCCGCCGACACGACCACGATCTCGATCGACGGCACCGTGCTGCCGCTGAAGCCGCTGACGGACATCGCCCGCTTCGGCCGACCTGCGCTCTACGTGCCCGCAGGGCGGCACCTGATCCGCGTCGGACAGCAGACGGCTTACCGCATCTACCGTTCGAAGGAGCCTTACAGCGCCTGGTACCGGACCCGGCGCGACAAGCTGACCAGCCAGGGCAAGCGCGGCCGACGTACCCTGCTGACCGAACTGGCTCGGAGATTCGACAACCCGCCCACCGCCGAGCCGCTCCATCTACTGGGCAACTACCATTACCACAACGGGGCCCAGCCGGCCGCGATCCGGCTCTACCGCCGGGCGCTGGCGCTGAATCCGGCCTACGCCCCGTCTCACCTGAACCTCGCGTTTTGCTTGCTCGAGGCAAGGGACAAGGCGGGCGGATTGCGCGAGCTGCGACTGGCCCGCGCATTCAACCCCAGCGACGTGTTCGGCATCGACGCCCTGATCGAGCGGCTGGCGGCCAAACACCGGCTGGCGCTGACGGCGGATCGCGCAGCATTGCAGTTCAGCGACTACGCGCCACCCGGCAGCAGCAAGCTGAGTCAGCTCGACCGGCGCTTCGTGCGCTTCTACACCGGCATGGGCAAGTACCTGACCCGCCCCGAGGAGCGAGCCAAGAGCCTGTCCAACCTGGGCCTCTACTTCCAGCGTCAGAAGAAACCGGCCGCGGCCAGGCGCTACTACGCAGAGGCGCTGGGCTGGCTCGGTCGAGCCGGACAGTCAGAGGACACCTTTCGCATCGCCGCGGTGATCTTGAAGAACCTCTCGCGCACGCTGGGCAGCAACGTCGACGGAGAGGACTACCGGCTGATGGCCGAGATCAGCGAGTCGCTCAAATGAGGTGGCTGTTCAGCCTGGCCCTGCTCTGCTGCTGCCTCTCGGTGCAAGCCCAGCGACCGCCGTACGCCGACCAGCTACTGCTCAAGGACGGGCAGACGCTGATCGGGCAGATCCAGCATCAGACCGAGGAGCGCGTCGACATCCGCCTGGCCTCGAAGAACCGGATCAAGTCGATCACGCGGGGGGAAATCCGCCAGATCCGGCTGAAGGAGCAGATCTACCTCGAACTCGCGCGCGAGGCCCGCAGCGCCGGCCGTCTGCAGCGCGCCTTGCTGCTGTTCAACAAGGTTCGTAACAACCACCGCGCCAGCGGCCCCCAGGACTGGCGCAAGATCGCCACGGCTGAGATCACGCGCACGCTGCGCGCGATCGCGGCGCGCGACTACGAGGATATCTTGATCATGCGCGATGGGCGCCAGCTAAAGGGCCTGATCCTCGCGCAAGACGACCAGACGCTGCGCTTCCGGCTCCGGCGAGGGCGAGGCAACATCGAGCTCACCCTGCAACGGCTGAGTATCAAGCGCATCCTCAACAAGGAACAGATCGCGCTCGCGCAGGGTGACGCCGCGCGCAAGACAGGGCGGCTGGACGATGCGATCGGCCACTACGAGCGCGTCTTCAAGAAGAGCGCCGACACCACCCCCTGGCACGACCGGGCAGGCAGCCGGCTGGCGCAGATCCTGGCCAAGATGGCCGAGGACGCGCAAAAACGCGGCGACCTGGCTCAGGCGCAACAACTGCTCAGACGTGCTTCGGGCTACGCCCCAGGCGATCCGGCCGTGCGCCAGTTGCTCGACACCGTGGCTGGCAAGCTCAAGGCGATCCAGCTCGAACGACGCGGCCGCGCCAGCAAGCTGGTCAGCGCGGGCAAGGCGCTGCTGACCCAGAAAGCTTTCCAGGCGGCCTACCAGAAGTTCGTCGCGGCGCTCAACCTGGACCCCGATCAGGCGGGGCTACGCGATCTGATCGACCAGTGCCTGTCCAACATCCAGGTTCTGTCCTACGGCGACTTCGACGACCCGGAGACACTCGATCCGATCACCTCACGCAAACGCGTCGAGCACCGGCTGGGGCAGTTCCTCTACAACAGCCTGATCCAGCGCGACGAGCGCGAACAGTTCATCCCCGACCTGGCGCGCCGGATCCAGACCAGCCCCAGCGGACTGACCTTCACCTTCTGGCTGCGTCCGGGCGTCAAGTGGTCCAACGGCCAGGAGCTGACGGCCCGTGACGTGGAGTTCACCGTCGGGCTGCTGCTGAACAAGAAGACGGCCAACCACAACCCGACCTTCGCCCAGTTCATCTCGGGCGTCGAGGTGATCAACCCCTACCAGCTCAAGATCAAGCTCAAGCGGCCGTTCTACCGGCCGCTCTCCCTGCTCAGTTTCAAGATCGTGCCGCGCAGCCCATTCAAGACGACCTATCTGGCGCGAGACAATCCGTTCTGTCGCCAGCCGATCGGCAGCGGTCCGTTCCGCTACAAGAGCGGCCTGGGATCCAGGGTGCTCGAGCTGGTCAAGAACCCCCATTTCCGCAAACCCGGGCGGCCCTTCCTGACCGGCGTTCAGCTCAAGCGCTACCAGGATCGACAGAGCGCACGCAACGACCTCGAACGCGGCGAGCTGGCCCTGTTGACCGAACTGCGGCCACTCGACGTCGACTTCTTCGACAAGCAGAAGAACCGCTTCAGCGTGCGCCAGTACCGCGCCCGGACGATCTACTTCCTGGCCTTCAACCACCGCAAGCCGATCCTGCGCCATCGCGACCTGCGACGCGCCGTGGCGCACGTGATCGACCGCCAGCGGATCCTCGAGCAGTTCTTCAACGCCGGCAACCCGCTCAAACGACGCGGCGGCCAGGCCCACGTCGTGATCACCGGCCCGTTCCCCTATAACGCCTGGGCCTACAACGACCGGGTCAGCGAGTACAAGTACGAGAAGGACTACGCGGCCCAGTTGCTGCGCGAGGTGCTGGAGCCGCTGGGCTACAAGCGCTCGGGAAACGCCGGCACCTACGGCGGCCGGCGCTACTGGACCAAGAACGGCAAGCAACTGGTGCTCAAGCTGAAGTACCCCAAGGGCGACCGCAACGTGGAGAAGGCCTGCATCTTCATCGCCGACGGCTTGAAGAAGATCGGCATCCGCGTGCGGCTGGCGCAGAAGGCGCCACGCGATCTTTTCGACGAGGTGTACAACAAACACGACTTCGACCTGGTCTATAGCAAGTACACTTTCGACGACACCTACGACGTCTTTCCGCTGCTCGATCCGCGGCGGCGGGGCACGGGAGGCACGAACTTCTCCGGCTATGTCAACGCGGGCCTGGTCAAGCTATTCGATGCGATGCAGAAAACGCGCAGCCCACAGCGAATCATGGCGCTCAGCCACGAGGTCCACCGCCAGGTCCACGAGGAGTCGGTCTTTGCCTTCCTCTGGCAACTCGACCAGTATGCCGCCCATACCAATCAGCTGCGCAACGTGCGCATTCACCCGTATCACCTGTTCAACGACGTCGACGGCTGGAAGATCCTGAGAAAACGATGAGCGAAGATCTGAACTACGATTTGATTCGCATCGGCTTTCCGATCCCCCAGGTCGACCCTCCTGGGGCGCAGCCCGTCCGTGTCTGCCGCGCCTGCGTACTGCAGCGCCGCGAACCCGTCAGTCGCGTCTCGGTGGTCGACCGCCGACGGATCAACCCCTATGGCGACATCTGGGCCCAGAGCGGCGACGGCCTGCTGGTCTCCGATCGCGTTCGGGCAATCCTCTCGATCTGCTGTCCTGACCAGGTCCACTTCTCACCCGTCAGCGACTGCACCAACCAGGGAGAACTGGTCCTCGGGTTCTACGTGGCACGCCCGTTCCACGAGTTCACCCCAGCCGCCGACGCCGCCAGCGAGACGATTCCCTGCGATGGCTGCCAGGCGCCCATGCCGATCCACCAGGACGTCCCGACCGCACGCGCCTGCTGGACCGGTTCGGATCTCGTCGCCGGACCGTTACTGCCGGGGCCACGCCGGCACTATTACGCCTCGCGACGGCTGGTTCTGCTGCTGCAAAAGGCCGGCGTGCGCGGCACGCAGCGTTACACCGATGCGCTGACGCTCGAGGGCGAGGGCCCCGTGCACGAGTCCTCGGTCGAATGGGCGGACCGTCACTGCACCGCCATTCCCACCGAACGCACCTTCCGCGCGGTGCCGCCGGACCAGGACTGGCTCGACCAGATCCTGGCGACGATCGGCAAGGACCATGTCGGGGTGCATGCCCGAGCGCTGATGGCCTGGCAGCACAGCAGCGGGATTCCGCTGCCTCCGAGCTACCGCTCGCTGCTGTTCGCCCGTGACGGCTTCAGCTTCGCGCTGACCGGCCGGACCCGCACAAACCGCGTCGGAGTGACGGGAACCGTTCGGCTGGCCGGGCTCGGTGAGCTGGGAAAGCCGTCGCTGCGCCTCGGGCAGTGGGACGTACCCGCACAAGACGATGTCGAGCGCTACTGGGACGGCCTGACCTTCGCCACCACCGCGGAAGGCGCGCTCTGGGCTTTCGACCTCAGCCGTCCCACCAACCGTGGCGAATACCCCGTATTTCGCTATGATCCAGTGCAGCAGCAGCCCGTGGAGTTCTTCGATCACTTCGCGGACTGGTTGCATGAATCCTGGCCCAATCTGACAAGCGACGGATGATATGAACGACAAGTACGAGCGCCCGCCCCGCAAGAAGCAGAGACTGGGAGAGATCCTCACGGACAGCGGCGCGCTCAGCGAGGAAGATCTGGAACTTGCGCTGGAGAACGCCCGAGACGGCCGCTTCGGTGAGTTCCTCGTCGAGCGCGGCCTGGTCTCGAGCGACGAAGTCGCGCGCGCGCTGGCCGATCAAGCCGGCTTTCCCTTCCGCAAGCTGAAGGGCACCGACGTCGACCCCTGCGTGCTGCCGCTCGTTCCGGTGACCGTCATCTCGTCCCAGCGCTGCCTGCCGCTCTGGCAAGAGGGTGAGCTGCTCTATGTGGCCACCGCCGAGCCCAAGAAATACGACCCGATTCAGGCCGTCGAGCACCACAGCCAGTGCCGCGTTCGCCCCTGGGTCGTCGCCAAGGAGCGACTCGATCGCCTGATCGAGTACCACATCCCCTACGGACCGGGCTTTCCCCGCCCGCTGCCGCACAACCTGAGCCACCCCTGCAACGTTCGCTTTCAAGGACCCCACGCGCCCAAGATCTACTTCCCCGGCCAGATCAAAGGCGCCTCCTTCGGCGGCCTGTTGATCGAGCTCGCCGCCGACACCGGCCTCGCCGACAGCGGCCTGAAGGCCGGACGCTGGCCCGCGATGCTCGACACCCAGGTCGGCAAAGAAACCATTCGTGGTCTCTGCGGCCTCTCCGTCGTCGAGTCCTGGGACGACGACATCCTGCGCCTGCACCTCGACTACGTCAGCATCCTGCGCGACAACGGCATCAAGATTTACCGGATGCTGGCCACGCAAGCTGACGAGGAGTAGGCCGAAGGCTACACCAGCGGATGAATCTCCCCCTGGTACGGCCAGTCCTCAGCTCTTTCGACCAACCCGTGTCGCACGGGATTACTCACCACGTACTGCCACTTCTCGGTGTAGCCTTCCCAGGAGCGAATGCGTCTGTCCCAGTGCCCTGCCTGCCAGTGCCAATCTGGATTCCCTGCCTGTTTGCTGAAGCGCGACTTCCAGTAGCGCACCCAGTTCCCGAGGAGCACAGGTTCCTCTCCCGGTGAGGCGAACAGGTGTAGATGGTCCGGTAGGAGCATGTATCGGCCGACCAGCCAGGCACGCGACTCGGCCCAGACCTGGCGCAGTGTTTGATGCACCTCTGCCGAGGCCAGCCAGGGCTCCCTTCCCTTGGTGCAGACAGTGAGATAGACCAGGATCCAGGGAGATGCGTCTAGCAGAAGCCCCTTTGCTGGTCTCTTTCTGCTCGGGTAGTTGACCATGCCGGAGTATACGGCAGGTGAGGGACATTTCTGGCGCCAGCATGTGCCATGGGCGCCGGCTCGGCGGGAGCCTCGCCCTCCCAGAGATCGCCGACGCCAACGGGAGGGCGAGGCAATCGCCATCAGACCACCCACATCAAAGGGAGGGGGCACGGTAGGAGTCCTGGTTACCCAGGACCCCCCGTACAGATC
>CAZMLI010000099.1:0-13179 GCA_964566865.1 uncultured Planctomycetota bacterium | reverse complement strand
CGCCCTCCCATTGAGGGCGAGACTGATGCGTCAGGCGCTTACTCGCCGAAGAGGTACCTGGTGCTGGTCCTTGGGACGGGGCTTGTTTGGCTGCGACCGAGGGCCGCTGGGAGTTTGGTGACTCGGCGCAGGAGTTTAGCTATTGCGGCGCTTCGCGCCGCGGCTCGCCGGGAGGCTCGCCCTCCCATTGAGGGCGAGACTGATGCGTCAGGCGCTTACTCGCCGAAGAGGTCGTCCAGGACGCCCTCGGCGTCGCCCTTGAAGTCTCCTTCGAGGGTGGGGGGGGGCTGGCCGGCTTGCTTCTCGGCCCGTTCCTCGAACAGCTGGTGTAGCTTGTTGGCGGTTTCGCTGGCGTAGAGGCGGACCATGCCGATGGTGGTCTGGTCGTCGAAGATGACGGCGAGCAGGGTTCGGTCGCCGATCAGGGAGAGCTGGATGTTGTCCTTCTTTCCCTGGTGGAAGAGGACCGAGAACTCCTCTTCGCCGAGCAGTTTGGCCATCGCCTGGGTGGCGGCAAAGCTGCCGGCGACCAGAGCGCTGATGGTATCGTTGTCGAACTCGCTCGCTTGTCCGGCGTTGGTGACGAGGTGCCCTTCCTTGTCGATCAGCAGGGTGGACTTCGCCTTGCTGAGCTCGAGGAACTCGTTGAGGACCTTGTCGATTCGCTGGATGTCCTCTTCGTAGAACACCAGGCGCATATTGCGCAGTCTGTCGTCGTCTTTCATGGGTTCATCTGCCGAAAAGGTAATAGAGCCCGAAGATCGCTGCTGCCAGCGCCACGATCCCGACCAGCAGGATCACGAAGGTCTTGTCACCCGAGGCCGATTCTCCTGCGAATTGGACTTCGCCTACGGGCTTGTTTCTCTTTGTCGCTCTGCGCTCGACCAGCTGGGTGTCCATCGGCGGCGAAGGGCTGTCCGGGTCGGGCGTATCTACCACGACTGGCGGCACGATCATCGGCGTGGGTTCGACCGGCTTGGCTGCTTCTGGCTCGGCTGGAACTGGTTCGGCCGCTTCTGGTTCGGCCGCTTCTGGTTCGGCTGGAACTGGCTCGGCCGGAGCGGACTCGATGGGCTGCGTGGGGGGCGCAGCGGTGGCGACGGGCGTTGCTTGTGGCTCGACCGGTTGCGCCGCAGGATGCGGCGGCGCTACGGGCTGGGCCGCGGGATGTGGCGGCGCCACCGGCTGTGCCGCGGGATGTGGCTGGGCCACGGGTGGCGGCGTCATGGGCGGTGGCGGTGGGGGCGCCGCGGCTGGCGTGCCCCCGGTCAGCTCATCGTTGATCTGATTCAGCACCAGCTTGGCCAGCAGCTTGAGCGTGGGGAACACGCCTTTACCGCTGACCGCCACGGCCTCGATGGTCGGCGCGCCGACGGGGTTGCACTGGGCTTCGAGTTCCTCGACCGAGAGCACACCCGGCAGGTCGCGTTTGTTCCACTGGATCACCAGCGGGATGCGGCGCTGGCCGGCAGTGGGTTCGCGAACGGTCAGGTTGTATTCGGCCAGGTTCTCTTCGAGGTTCTTCAGCGACTCGAGGTTCTCGTCACGCTTGTCCGGCTGGCTGTCTGCGACCAGCACGACGCCGTCCGCGCCTTGCAGGACGAGCTTGCGGGTCGAGTTGTAGTAGACCTGGCCGGGAACGGTGTAGAGCAGGAAGCGGGTGGTCATGCCGGCTACTTTTCCCAGCTCCAGCGGCATGAAGTCGAAGAACAATGTCCGGTCCTGCTCGGTGGCGATCGAGGTCAGGTCGCCGCGTCGCTCGGGGGGCGCCTTCTCGTGCACGACCTCGAGGTTGGTGGTCTTGCCGGAGAGGCCGGGACCGTAATAGACGATCTTGCAGTTGACCTCTTTACGGGCGAAGTTGATCTGTGCCATCACGTCCTAACGGCCAATAGTCTTGATCTTGTAGGCCGCCGCAGAGACGGCAATCAGCGTCATCTCGAGGTTGATGTTCTTGTCTGCAACCACTACCAGAAAAGCCCGCTCAACATCGAGAAAGATCATCTTACCATAGCTAGAAGTCAAGATGAAGCGTTCGAAGCCGGTGCGGCTGGCCTTGCGCAGGGCTCGTTTGATGCTGAGGATCGTATTCGACGCCATCGCCGCCACCACGTCTTCGTCGAAGTCCTCGCCGAGAATCGCCTGCACCACGATCCCGTCCTGGGTGACGATCATGCTGCCCTTGACTCCGACCTCGTCGTTGAGCCTGTTCAGTATCGCGTCCATTGGCCTCTGCCTCAGCTGTTCGAGAATCCGGATCCCAGCGTTTCTTCGACGGCGGCCCAGATCTCCGCTTCGCGGGCGGAGTCAGGTCCGAAGAAAACGCCGAGCAGATAACCCTCTGTCGTGACCAGGTACACGCTCCCTTCGGGACCGCTGATTTGCCCCTTGAAGAAGCGGCCGATGTTCATTCGCTGGCAGGCCGCCAGGCTGGCCTCGGTCACCATCTTGATCAGCACGCCCCAGTCCTCGCGGGCAATGTCCTTTTCCTTGCGGCGCGAGAGGATCACCTCTCCGCTCGGGTCGAGCACGACCGCTGCGGTGAAGCCTTGCATGTCGAGCATGCTCTCGAACCGCTCACTGAGGCTGTCGAGATCGGGACCGGATGTCTGCGACTGGCTGGGCGGCTTGGTCTTGATCTCCCTGCGCCCGCTGAGCAACGCGTCGCCGATCTTCGGCAAGCTTCCGGTCTGCTGCACGGTGCGCAGCAGGTCATCGATGTCCTCGCTGTCGGGTCGCGGTCTGCTGATCGCATACTCCAGCAGCTCCTTGACCTCCTGATCGTCCGGCGCGAACAACAGGATGGCCTTCAACTGCTTCATGGCGTAGGCCACGGCGCCGATCTGCAGCGCCATTTCGGCCAGCATGCGCAGGGCCTTGTAGTTGGTCTCGTTGATGCGGATGGCGCGCTCGAAGTTCTCCACCGCCATCAGGCCGTCGCGCACGAGCAGGTCCTGCTGCCAGCGTGAGAGGCGGATCTGCCCGACCTGCAGGTAGGGGGTGTCGTCGTCGGGGAACTTCTGGATGCAGTCGCGGCAGACCTCGAGGGCCCGGTCGATCTCGGTCAGGTCCAGGTAGATCTCCGCTAGCTGGGAGTAGGCGCCGGGATTGGGCTGGCTCTCGATGATGCGCTTGAGCGCGCGAATCTCGTACTGGGCCTGGGTCTTCTTGAGGTAGGTATAGACCTGGAAGATCTTCTCGGACTTGGGGAAGGCCTGCAGGCCGCGTTTGGCCGTGGCGAACGCGTTGTCGATCTCTGCTTGCGCGATGTACTTCTCGGTCAGCGAAACGATTGCTTCCGGGCTGGGTCTGTCACGGATCTCGTTTTCCAGGCGATCAATTTCTTTTCGCCGCTTCCGACCCTCAAATAACCCCATGGAACCAGCTCCCCGGTCTACTTGCGATAAAGCGCATAGACCTTTTCTTTCTCCGTCCCGAAGTAGATGAAATCTCCCGCGACCGTCGGGCGGGTCTGGATTGCGCCAACCCCCTCGAACGACCACAGTTTGGTCCCATCCGTCAGCGACAGGGCCCGTAAAACACCGTCGTTGCCCCCAACATACACGATCCCTTCACCGGTGGGGAGTAGCGCTGGGGCAAAGCCGACCGAGGCCTGCTCGTGGCGCCAGGTCACGGTGGCCGCCGAGCGGCTGAGCTGCACCAGTGTCACCTGCCCCGTGGTGGACGACACCAGCAATTTGTTTCCGGACAGGCTCCCCAGGCGCAGGGCGCCTCCCAGGCTCAACTTCCAGAGCACGGCGCCGCTGTCGGCGGAGAGCCCGCGGAGCTTGCCGTCAGCGCCGGCCACGATCAGCAGCTCGTTCCAGACCTGGAGCCGGCCTTCGCAGGGGGTGCCGAGAGGGCGCGCCCAGCGTTGCTTGCGCTGGGCCAGGTCGAACGCCAGGATCTCGCCCTTTTCGGTGGCGCAGTACAGATTGCCGCGCGTGGTGACCAGCGGCACGCCCTTGAGCGGGCTGCTCGGCACCATCAACTGCTCCAGCTTGGCCGCTTCGATCCAGTAGACCCAGAGCGTTCTTTCGCCGAAGAGGATGCCCGGCTTGGGCGTGCGAATCAGCACCGCGGGGTTGCGATTGTTGACCTTCTGCTTGACGACGGGACTCTCGGGAAAGGGCTTGCCCTTGATCGCATCGATCTTGTGCAGGACGTTGTTACTGGAGAGGACCCAGATCACCGATCCGATCACGATCGGCTGCGAGAGCATCGACTGGAGCGTACCGTGCGCGTCTTTCCAGACCAGGGTGCCGTCGCTGTGGCGAATGCTGTGCAGCGTATTGCGAGTGGTCGGGACGTAGAGCGACTGGCTGTCGTGGGCCAGTGGCGCCACGATCGCGCTGCTGGTCGGATAGACCCACTCGGCCTTGCGCTCGAGTTCGATCGTCAGCATGCCGGTCTGATCGCCGACCTCGACCACCAGCTCCTTGTGACCGCGGCAGCGAAAACGCAGCTTTCCGCTGAGCTCCGGCTGCAGCCGCAGGACGAAGGTGCGCTGCCGGTAGGTCCCGAGTGATTTGTGGTCCAGTTGCACCTGCAGCGGGACGTGGTTGACCGTGACCTGCAAGGGGATCGTCAGGTTCGCGATGAGCGAGCCCGCTGCCTCGAAACTGCGCAGCTTGAGCCAGTCGCCGAACGCTTGCTGGTACTTCCCGGCCTTCTCGTGGGCCAGGGCGGAATTGCGCAGCGCCACCGCGCGTGTCCATTCTTCCTGGTAAGCGGCCAGCGTTTTCTCGAGCGTCTGCTTGACCTTCGCCTCCAGCTCTTCTGTCCCCTCGGCCGACCGCAGCAGGGCCTGGGCCGCCTGCAACTGGTGCTGCTCGTAGAGTGTTTTCGCCTCTGCGAGCAGCTCGCGGATCCGGCTGCTGTTCTGCTTGACCTTCTCGCTCTGGATCGCGTTCAGTGCCTGCTGTATCACATCCGCTTCGGCCTGCGCTGTCCCGGCCCAGGGGGTGAACCACCAGCGTTTCGCAAACTTGCGGTAGATCGCCAGGGCTTCCCCTGGGTTCTCCTTGCGGATCTTTTCCGCGGCCGAGCGCGAGGCGGACCAGCGTTGTTTGCCGAGATAGCCCAGCCCGCCGACCCCGAGGG
The DNA here is from genome assembly GCA_964566865.1 of uncultured Planctomycetota bacterium. Classification (GTDB taxonomy): domain Bacteria; phylum Planctomycetota; class JACQVV01; order JACQVV01; family CAZANL01; genus CAZMLI01. The sequence continues at coordinate 8,076 of CAZMLI010000099.1, read as the reverse complement.
CTGCGGCCAGCAGCAACAGCACCATCAGCGACTTGCGCGAGCGCTGGCCGCGCTGCTGGTGCCGCGCATGCTCCATCTTTTCCAGCTTCTTGCGCGTGGTCTGGTTGGTACGGTCCAGCGCCACGAGCTTCTTGTAGCAGGTCAGCGCCAGTTCGGGATTTCCGTCGATGTTCGCTTTCGAGGCCAGCGCTTCGTACTCGGCGATGGCGTCTGTCTTGCGCTCGAGGTCGAGCAGCACGTTGATCTTGCGCAGGCGGTGCTCGGTCTGGTCCGGCTCGGCCTCGATCACGCGGTCGATCAGCGTCAGCGCGTCCTCGTGGGACTTCGTGCCGCGGAGCTTGTCCAGCTCCGATTGCACCACCGGTCCGAGCGAGATGGTGGCCTGACCCTGCTTCGCGTGGTTGTCGAGGGCGATGTCGATCAGCCGTCGTCGGACGATCGTGACGTTGCGTTTCTTGGGTAGCAGACTGGCCAGGACCTCCTGCGCCTGTGCCGGATCTCCTTGCTGCACCAGGATCTCAGCCTGCCGTTGCCGCGTCTCGACGGCGCGATCATCCTGCCCCTCAGCCTCCAGCAGGGTCGCATAGCGGTTCATGTGATCGGCGTTGTCCGGGTTTCGGCGGGTCAGCAACGCCAGACGCGCCAGGGCTATCTCCGGGTCGCTCGACTGCTGCTGCTCCGCCTGCTCGATCAGTTCCGCGTCGTCATAAAAGCGGACGACCTTGCTGCTGATCAGCGATGACAGCAGCCGGCAGTAGTCGAAACGCTCGAAGTGTGAACGCAGTACGAGCTGGCCCACCGGCTGCTTTCCGTCAATCGTCGCCAGTACGGCGGAGATATCCTCCGAGAGCGTATCTCGCGGTTGCTCGCTGATCACCGGGACCTCGCCCAGCCAGGGAACGTGTTGCTCGATGTTGCCCCACTCGTCGACGCGGCGCAGGGCCTCCATCAGCAGCGCGGTGACCTGGAAGCTGCCGCCCTCGGCCAGCGGTTCGCCGGACTGGGTCTCGGCTTTCTTCGGGCCGTTGCGAAAGGTGAACTTGCCGGAGGTGATGCGGAAGATGTCGTACAGGCCTTCGCGGGTGGCCAGGTTGAGGTAGTGCTCGAACTGCTGTCGGACCTGTTCCTCGACCTGGTCCAGCTTGCCCCGGGTGAGCAGCTCGGCTGTGGGGCGATCCACCAGGCTCTGGACGAACAGCCGGCGCGCTGTACGCAGCAGATAGGGCTCGATCTGGTAGAGCAGGCTGACGCCGCCGGTCTCGGAAATGTAGGCGAACAGATCCTCTTCCGGCGCGTGCAGCGTGAGCGTACCCACGCTGGCGTTAGATTGCAGCGTCTGGAGTAGATCTGGCAGGCTGAAAGCAGCCAGATCTCCACGGATCGTCTGTTTGGTTTCCATTCCTGGAGGTAAGGGGAAACAGAACGCCGTTCCTGCTAGAAATCCTTGGTACCAAGCGGATAACGTCTGCAAGAGTGTAGCACCACGCAAGTGTCTGTCAATGTCGCCAGACAATCGAGCCTGACAATCGAAACCCGGCAAACAAAGCCGGGAGAGCAACTGAGGCGAATCGACGGACAGATCTCAGGCGCTGTGGGGGGCTGCCTGAAGGCGTGCTTCTGAACCAGAGTAAGCATGGGCTCTGGCTGGACTAGCGGCAACCCTCTCCGGGTTTTAGCCGCGGCAGATCTTCAGTAAATGTCCCAGTTCGGGCGCGATCAGCTTCTCGACGCCCAGCCGGACCGCCCCCGTCGACCCTGGCAGGGCGAAGATCAGGGTCCGTTCCGGTCCGATGCCGCCAATGGCGCGCGAAAGCATCGCCGCCGGCCCGATCTCGGCATAGGACAGGCTACGGAACAGCTCGCCGAATCCGCTCAGCTCCTTGACCAGCAGGGGCGCGACGGCCTCGGGCGTCTGGTCACGCGGGCTCACACCCGTGCCGCCGGTGAGCAGAACCAGCTCGACTTCCGAATTGCTGGCCTGTTCGAGAACGGCTGCGCGGATCTGTTCCGGCTCGTCCACCACGATCAGTCGGCTTCGAACTTGATGGCCTGCCTCGGTGAGCAGCTCGGCCGCCAGCTTGCCCGACTTGTCGGTGTCGAGGGTGCGGCTGTCGCTGACGGTGATCACCACGCAGAGCACCGCGACCGGCTCGCCCGACCGGTGCGCGGTGTCGCTCACGCTGGCTGTGCCGACGTTAGCTCTCTCTCTCTACTGGGGGGCTGAGAAAACTGGTCTTCCAGACCCCGTAGTCGGCGGTGAAGTACTTCAACCGGCAGCTCTTGTACTCTCGCAAGCAGACGAAGTGCTTGGCCGATTTCGTCGGGGAGCCCTTGCGGGTGATCTTGTCGACGAAGTCGTCGAAACTCATGTTCTCGGGCGCGATGACATGGGCGTAGATCGAATAGGGCAGATCCTCGCGGGGCTCGCGGATATAGGCGCGCAGCACCGAAGGACGAGTCGACAGCTCACTGGCCGCCTGCTCCACATCCACCTTGGGTTTGACCTCCAGCGCGATCATTGCCCGCACCTCGTCGACGCCAGGTAGCTGACGTCGCATGATGCCGCCGTAGCGCTCCACCAGTCCCGCATCGACCATGCGCTGCATCTCCTGCAGCAACTGGGCCTCCGAGATGTTGATCGTCCGGGCCAGGTGTCGATAGGGCCGTGGGATCAGCTCCAGATCCTTCTGCAGCAGCTCGATCAAGCCGCGCGTATGATCGTCGATCTCGATCGCCTCGGGCTCCTTCAGCTTCACGCCGTCGATGAAAGTGCTCAGGTCGCGCATCACGCGGTGCTTGATGGTCGAGGCGCTCGCGAGCAGCGCTTCCACGTCCTCTTGCGGATCGTCCCCCGGCGGTACCCAGAGCGCGAACCAGATGTTGTATTCCTCGCGATAGAGCGCGTTGTGGGTGATGTTGGGGTGCAGGTTGATGATGCCTGCCGTGCGGTCCGTCAGGCGCTCCTCGACCGCGACCGCGACGACTGCAGAGCGGTAGCCCATGCGCGAGGGCGAAAAAACGCCGCCGAGCTGGCGCAGCACGCCGTTTTCCTTCAGATGGTTGATCCTGTTGCAGACTTCGTTCTGATCGAGCCCTAATTCTTCCCCGATCAGTGCGAACGGTTCCGGAACCAGCGGTAGGCCCCGGATAATTCGCTCCATAACCCGTCGATCACGGGGATCCATTGGTGCGTCGAGCATTCGTTCCCTCAGCTTGAGTATGTGTGACCACCGTGGGTAGCAAATTGGGGTCTGGCGATCAAGACCCTTTTGATTCTCCGATCCAGCGAGCCGGTTCGTTGTCGTAGTACTCCTTCTTCCAGATCGGCACGCGTTGCTTCAGTGTCTCTATGCCGTGGCGACAGGCCTCGAAGGTCTCGGCCCGATGGGCTGCCGCCGCCGCGATCAGTACACTGGTCTCGCCGATTTCCAGCCTGCCGAGCCTGTGGACCAGTGCCACGCCGCTTAGCGGCCAGCGCGCCATCATCTCTTCGGCGATCTCGTTCAACTGAACCAGCGCCATTTCACGGTATGCCGAGTATTCGAGATAGGCCACCGGTTTGCCCTCGTGATGGTTGCGCACCACGCCGACGAAGCTGGTCAGCGCGCCCGCAGCGGGGTCCTGCAGCCGATCCAGCCAGCTTTGCGCCACCAAGCTCTGTTCGGTCAGCTCGATCACTATCATCGATTCGCAATCCACGATTGGCATGGGCTAGCCTCCGCTGGTCGGCGGAATGATCGACAGCGCCTCGCCAGCCTGCACCGGTGCGTCTGGCTCCAGGAATTCGTTGTCTCTGGCGACGCGGCAGCCAGGCAGATAGCGGGCCAGCGCTGGCTGAAACCAGGCCAATCGCGCCAGGACCGACTGTGCGGTGGCGCCAGGCGGGATCGGCACCTGTACCCGGTCGGCGCCGGCGGCCTCCGCCAGGCCCGCGAAGAGGCGCACATCAGAGGACAATCTTGCCGCTCTTGTTGAAAAACGAGAAGGGATTGTCCCAGACGATGGTGCGAATCGATGCTTCGTCGAATGCGCGGCGGCGCAGTTCGTGCACCGTCTTGGGCACGTTCAGCGGGTCCGCGGGACCCCAGTCCGCCGAGGAGTTGATCAGCATCTTCTCCGGGCCATATTCTTCGAGGATGTTCGCGGCCCGCTCGGGGCTCAGCTTGGTCACGGGGTAAACCGTATGGCCGGCCCAGCAGTCGGTCTCGCCGCGCACCAGGCCGATCGTCTCCTCGGTATTGTGGTCGATCAGCACCATATCTTCGGGATAGTCCATGTCCTTGAGGATCGCGATCGTGCGCTGCGTGCCCTCCAGCTTGTTCTTGTGCGGTGTGTGGATCATCACCGGCAGGTCGTGCTCCAGGGCGATCTCGAGCTGGCGGCGGATCGAAGCCTCCTCCGCGTCGGTGATGTCGTCGAAACCGATCTCGCCGACGGCCACGGCGTGATCGTGCGCCAGGAACTCGCCCAGGTTGTCCAGCACCTCGTTGGTCAGGGCGGTGTCGTTGGATTCTCGCGGGTTGACCGCGATGCAGCAATAGTGTGCGAGGCCGTGGTTGGCCGCCCGCTCCGCCTCGAACTCGAGGATGTGATAGAAGTAATCGTAGAAGGTGCCCGCATAGCGCCGTCGCCCGCCCAGCCAGAAAGCCGGCTCGATCACCATCCGGATCCCCGCGAGCGCCATGCGCTCGTAGTCGTCGGTCACCCGCGAATACATGTGCGCGTGCGGGTCGATGATGTCCATGTCGGGTTCCTCGGAGAATTCGAAGGCGCAATAAAAGCAAATTGGGCGACTGCCTGTCAAGCGGAACCGACGTAAGTCTGTTGACTGGCAGGTGTCTGTGGCGGACCTCCTGGATTATACTCGGTACGTGAGCAACCCCCAAACCGCACTCGAACGCACCCTGTCCCGTGAGCTGGAGGGGGAGGTGCGGTTCGACGCCGGCTCGCGCGCGCTCTACAGCACCGACGCCTCTATCTACCGTGTACGTCCGATCGGCGTGGTGCTGCCACGGACCCATGCGGATGTGGCGCGCACGGTGCAGATCGCCGCTGACTTTCGCGTGCCGATCCTGCCGCGCGGCGCGGGGACCGGGCTGGCCGGGCAGACCGTCGGCCGGGCGGTGGTGATCGATTTCTCAAAATATCTCAATCGGATCGAGATCGATCCCGGATCGCGTCGCGCCTGGGTCGAGCCGGGCGCGGTGCTGGATCATCTCAACCGGGCGGCGCGGCCGCACGGGCTGCAGTTCGCCCCGGACGTCGCGACCAGCGCGCGGGCCACCATCGGCGGCATGATGGGCAACAACTCCTGTGGCGCGCACTCGATCATCTACGGCAAGACGATCGACCATGTCGAGCAGCTCGACGTCGTGCTGGCCAGCGGACAGCTCGCCAGCCTGGGGCCGATGGACCCGGACGACCCGCAGGACGGCGGGCCCACGCTGGCGCCGATGGTCAGAGTTCTGCGGGAGCTGGTGGCGCGGCACCGGGAGCGGATCGAGCAGCGCTTTCCCGCGCTGCTACGACGGGTCTCCGGCTACAACCTGGACGAGTTCCTGCGGCCGCCCTGGAACCTGGCGCGGCTGGCCATCGGCAGCGAGGGCACGCTGGCCGTGACCCGCGCCGCGCGGCTGACGCTGGTGCCGCTGCCGCAGCGCACCGCACTCGCGGTCTGTTCCTTCGAGGACATGTTCGAGGCCTTCGAGGCGGTGCCGCTGATGCTCGAGCACGGGCCGTCGGCCGTCGAGCTGGCCGACCGCACGCTGCTCGATCTGGCGCGCGGGCTGCCCGACTACCGGGCCAAGGCGGAGCGCTTTCTCGATGGCGCGACGCCCGGCGGCATGCTCGGCGTGGAGTTCTACGGCAGCAGCGAGGATGCGCTGGCCCGGCAACTGACGCAACTGGAAACAGCCCTGCTGGACCGCGGCTTCAAGGTCCGCGTCCAGCACGTGATCGACCCCGGACTGCAGGCCGATTTCTGGACAGTGCGCAAGGCGGGCCTGGCGATCCTGATGGGCATGCGCGGCGACGGCAAGCCGATCGCCTTCGTCGAGGACACCTGCGTCCGGACCGAGGATCTGGCCGAGTACATGCGCCGCTTCGACCAGCTCGTGCGCAGCCACGGGGTCGACATCGCCTACTACGCCCACGCCAGCGTCGGGCTGATTCACGCCAGGCCGGTGATCAACCTCAAGCAGGCCGAGGGCGTGCGGCAGCTGCGATCGATCGCCGAGAAAGTGGCCGAGCTGGTTTCCGAGTACGGCGGTGTGTTCACCGGCGAGCACGGCGACGGGCTGGCCCGCAGCGAGTTCATCCAGCAGATGTACGGCCCGGAGCTGACCGAAGCGTTCGGCCAGATCAAGGGCGCCTTCGATCCAGACGGCCTGCTCAATCCAGGCAAGATCGTCGATCCGCAGCCGATGGACATCGACCTGCGCTACGACCGGTCGCACTACCAGCCGGAGGACCAGCCGAGCATCTACAGCTGGCGCGAGTTCGGCGGCCTGACGCGCAGCGTCGAGATGTGCAACGGCAACGGACTCTGCCGCAAGGTGGGCAGCGGCACGATGTGCCCCAGCTACATGGCCACGCGCGAGGAGATGCACTCGACCCGCGGCCGGGCCAACCTGCTGCGCGAAGCACTGGGCGGCGCGCTGCCCGACGGACTGGCCGACGCCACCTTGCTGGAGGCGCTCGATCTGTGTCTCTCCTGCAAGGGTTGCCTGCGCGAGTGTCCGTCGACCGTCGACATGTCGAAGCTGAAGTACGAGGTGATGGTCCGCTGGCACCGGGCCAACGGCACGCCGCTGTCCACCCGGATGTTCACCGCGCTGCCCGACCTGCTGCGCACCGTCGGCCCGCTGGCCGCCCTCGGTCAGCCACTCTCGCGCCTGCCCGGCGCCCGCTGGCTGATGGAGAAGCTGTTCGGCATCGATCGCCGCCGCAGCTTGCCGCGGCTACAGTGGCGCTCGCTGATGTCCCGCGTCGGTCCGTCCGGTCCGCCCGACGGTCCACCCGTCGCGCTGTTCGTCGACACCTTCACCAACTACTTCGAACCGGAAGTCGGCCTCGCCGCGATCCGCGTGCTGACCGCCGCCGGCTGCCGCGTGACGCCCATCGCACCCGGCTGCTGCGGCCGCCCCGCCCTCTCCAAAGGCATACCGGGCGCGGGCCAGCGCGCCAGCGCACTGGCCGAGCATCTGGTCGCTGCGCTGGGCCACGACACCGACCTGGTCGGCCTCGAACCGAGCTGCCTGCTGACCTTTCGCGACGAGCTACCCGAACTGGTTGCTGATGACGTGGGCCAGAAAATCAGCGGCAGCAGCTACCTGCTAGACGAGTACCTGGTGAAGCTCCAGCCTAAGCTAGAACTGGGCCCCCTGTCCCAGCGCCGCGCGCTGGTTCACGGCCACTGCCACCAGAAAGCGCTCAGCGATCTGGACGCGACCCGCGAAGTGCTGAGCTGGATCCCCGGGCTAGAGACCGAGCTGCTGGACACCGGCTGCTGCGGCATGGCCGGCTCCTTCGGTTACGAGACCGAGCACTTCGGCCTCTCCAAGCAGATCGGCGAACTGACCCTGCTACCAGCGGTCCGCGCCGCGAGCGCCGACACCCTGCTGATCGCCAGCGGAACAAGCTGTCGTCACCAGATCCTCGACCATACCCAGCGTCGCGCGTTGCACGTGGCCGAAGCCCTGGCGGAGTCGCTGGACAGCAAAGTGATCCCGCATCACTTGCGCCAGATAGGGGAGGGCGAGGCTCCCGCCGAGCCGAGGCCGCGATAAAGATCCCTGGTCTCCGGTTGCTGAGTAACGGCGTGAAGCAGTAACGTTATTTGGTGGTGCCGATGGCGGGACACAGGCCGAGCGCGTGGTCGCGCAGGCCCGGGCCGTAGGTGACGCGGAGCGCAACGCGCGTGTCGACAGCGGTCTGGAAGAACCCACCACCGCGGAAAACGTGGACGCGAGCGGATGCTGGCGTCATACGCAGTCCGTCCCCTCGCCGGACAGGCAGCTTGTAGGCGCCGTAGCGATCCTGGCACCATTCGCGCACGTTGCCCGTCAGGTCGAACAG
>CAZMLI010000098.1:5353-13251 GCA_964566865.1 uncultured Planctomycetota bacterium | reverse complement strand
TCAAGCACGCTCCCGACTACGTCGAAGCGCATCACCACCGGTCCGTGTTGCTCACACGACTGGGGCGGCTGAAAGAGGCGCTGGCTGCGTTGGATCTGGCGCTGGCGGGCAGGCCGGCCGATCCGATGTACCGAACTCAGCGGGGACTGGTGATGCTTCGGCTGGGGCAGTTCGGGGATGCGATTGCCGATCTCCAGGCGGCGCTAAAGGTGGATCGAAAGAACCCGCTGGCCTGGGCCAAGCTGGCGCGGGCATATCAGGAAAGCGGCGCCTACGCCAAGGCGATCGAGGTCTACTCCACGGCGCTGGCGCTGGATCAGCAGAATGCGGGTCTGTGGAATGATCGCGGTTGGTGTTTCGAGAAGCTCAAGCAGTACGCCAAGGCGGCCAGCTCGTACGCTTCGGCCAGCGGACTTGACAAGTCCAGCACCCAATACCTGAACAATCTGGGGCAGATGCTCGAACGAAGCGGTCGTCCGGGGGAGGCCCGGCGGACCTTCAGCAAGGCGATCAAGCTCGATCCGCAGCGGCCCAGGAGCTGGTTTCTGCGGGGCAACTGCCGCGGACGAGCTGGCGATATCGATGGCGCGCTGAAGGACTTCAGCCAGGCGATCGAGCTGGACGGCAAGTACTCGTCGGCCTATGTCAACCGAGCCTACTTCCTGGCCCAGACCGGCAGGACGCAGGCAGCGATTCGCGACTATCGGATCGGCATCCAGCTGGCGCCCGCCAGCAAGCGGGCCGGGCTGCAGAAGTACCTGGATAAGTTGCTGAAGAAGTGAGCCAGACGGATCGCGAATCGTCCTGGACGCGTCGGACGATTCTTGTGGGGTGACTGCTCACCCTTCGAGTTTGGTCCGTTGCGCCCCTACCAGTTGCTAGTCGGTGACCAGCGAGTCAGTTTCCTTGGCGATGTCGCCCTGCCACATGTTGTCGCGTCCGGCCTGTCCGGCCTTCTCGCGCTTGGCCGTGAGCTGACGTTCGACCAGATCGGCGTGGGTGGTGAAGTAAGGCAGGCTCTTGCCGACGATCTCCGAGACGCTGGCGATCTCGTTGCTGTCCATGAAGGCGGACAGGTCGTCGCACAGACCCTTGATCATCTCGTAGCCGTGCAGCATCGCGCCGGTGCAGATCTGCACGGTCGAGGCGCCGACGCAGAGGAACTGGATCGCGTCCTCGGCGCACTCGACGCCGCCCATGCCGGAGACGCTGGCTTCGGGGCAGGCGCGGGCGCACTCCATCACCTGGCGCAGCGCGATCGGGCGTACGGACATGCCGCTGTAGCCGCCCGGCTCGCTGTAGCCCTCGACGGTCGGCATCGGCCGGAAGGTCTTGAGGTTGATGCCGATGATGCCGAGGATCGTATTGATCGCGCTCAGGCCATCGGCGCCACCGGCCATCGCGGCCTTGGCCGGGGCGGTGATGTCGGTGATGTTGGGCGTCATCTTGGCCCAGACGGGCACCTTCGAGACGGCGGTGACCCAGCCGGTGACCTCCTCGACGATCGCCGGATCCTGGCCCATCGCGCCGCCCATCTTGCGCTCCGGCATGCCGTGCGGGCAGCTGAAGTTGAGCTCGAAGCCATCGATGCCAGTCTCCTGGGTGCGCTCGACGATCTCCTTCCAGGCATCCTCGCGGCACTCCTCCATGATCGAGGCGATCAGCATGTGGTCGGGGTATGCCTGCTTGCAGTCGGCCAGCTCTTCGAGCCAGACGTCGAACGGCCGGTCGCTGATCAGCTCGATGTTCTGGAAGCCCAGCACCTTCTTCCGGTCGCCGGGCAGATGCATCTTGCCGTAGCGCGGGACGGTATTGTGGACCTTCTCGTTCTCGAGGCTGAGCGTCTTGCAGACGATGCCGCCCCAGCCCAGCTCGAAGGAGCGCTTGATCACCTTGGCATTCGTTCCGGGAGGGCCCGAGGCGAGTACGAACGGGTTCGGAAACTTCATCCCATTGACTTCGATGCTGAGGTCGGCCACGCGCGGTTCCTTTCTGAGAGTGGGGGCGTCTGCAGTCGATCATAGGGCTGTGCAGCGGGCCTGTCCAGCGATTCCGGGCGCTCGGTAAGTGCTGGACAGCCCCTGTTCTGCTCCTTAGGATGTGTTTCCCGCCCGTTTTCATGCCGGGGCCGGGAGATCTCCGGCGCACCGCATCAGTCGAGCTCAATCAAAAATAAGGAAGGACTTGGCACATGGCTAGAAACGTCCGCTGCGGGCTGATCCAGGCTAGCAATGAACTGTGTACGCCCGATCACTCGCTGGAGAAGATCAAGGCGGCAATGATCGAGAAGCACCTGCCGCTGATCGCCCAGGCCGCTGACCAGGGTTGCCAGATCCTCTGCTTGCAGGAGATCTTCTGCGGTCCCTACTTCTGCGCCGAGGAAGACACGCGCTGGTACGCGACGGCCGAAGAGATTCCGAACGGGCCGACGATCAAGCTGATGCAGGAGCAGGCCAAGAAGTACGAGATGGTGATCATCGTGCCGATCTACGAGAAGGCGATGGCCGGCGTCTTCTATAATACCGCCGCGGTGATCGGCACCGACGGCAGCTACCTCGGTCGCTACCGCAAGCAGCACATCCCGCACTGCGCCCCCGGCTTCTGGGAGAAGTTCTACTTCAAGCCCGGCAACGACGGCTACCCGGTCTTCGATACGCCCTGGTGCAAGATCGGCGTCTATATCTGCTACGACCGCCACTTCCCCGAGGGGGCTCGGCTGCTGGCGCTCGGTGGCGCTTCGGTGGTCTTCAATCCGTCGGCCACCGTGGCGGGGCTGTCCGAGTATCTGTGGAAGCTCGAGCAGCCGGCGCACGCCGTGGCCAACGGCTACTACATCGGCGCGATCAACCGCGTCGGCACCGAGGAGCCCTGGAAGATCGGCGAGTTCTACGGCCAGAGTTATTTCTGCAACCCGCGCGGCCAGATCATCGCCGAGGCCAGCCGGACCGAAGACGAGGTGCTGGTCCATGACCTCGATCTGGACCTGATCGACGAGGTGCGCTCGACCTGGCAGTTCTTCCGGGATCGTCGCCCCGAGACCTATGACAACCTGACGCGGCAACTGCCGTAAGCGAGGCGGACGATGGCGGACAAACCGGCCGAGATGCTCTACGGCATCGACGACATTCCACCCGCGGGGTTGACGGTCGTGCTGGGGTTTCAGCATTACCTGACGATGCTCGGCTCGACGGTGGCGATCCCGCTGATTCTCAGTGTGCCGCTAGGCATTTCCGACAAGCCGGCGCTGCTGGGTATGTTGATTGGCACGATGTTCTTCGTCAGCGGGATCACGACCCTGCTGCAGACCACCTGGGGCAATCGCCTGCCGATCGTGCAGGGCGGCACCTTCTCGTTCCTTGCGCCGACGATCGCGATCTGCACGATGGCCGCGCTGAAGACCGAGGGTTTCGAGGTCAAGATGCAGCACGTGCAGGGGGCGATCATCGCCGGCGCCTTGTTCGAGATCGTGCTGGGATACAGTGGCATGGTGGGCAAGTTGCTGCGTTTCATCGGGCCGATCACGATCGCGCCGACGATCGCGCTGATCGGCCTGTCGCTGTTCAAGTTCGGTGCGCCGGTCGCCGGTGCCCACTGGCCGATCGGCGGCTTGACCATCGGTTTGATCATCCTCTTCAGTCAGTATCTGCGAACCAAGCACAAGGCGTTCGAGCTATTCCCGATCCTGCTGGCGATCCTGCTGGCCTGGGGCACGGCCTTCGCCTTGACCAAGGCGGGGGTCTTCGGCGAGTTCAACGCGGATCCCAAAATCCGCCATCCGTCTTACGTCGCCTTGACCAACGTGTACAACGCGCCCTGGTTTCGACTGCCGACCCCGTTCCAGTGGGGCTGGCCGCAGTTCGGGCTGGCCGCCTTCGTCGGCATGCTCGCCGGTTACATCGCCTCGGCGGTGGAGTCGATCGGCGACTACTATGCCTGCGCCCGGCTCTCGGGCGCGCCCGTGCCGGACGAGAAGACGATCAATCGCGGTATCGGCATGGAGGGCGTCGGCTGTCTGATCGCGGGCATCTTCGGCACCGGTAACGGCACGACCAGCTACAGTGAGAACATCGGCGCGATCGGTCTGACCCGCGTCGGTAGCCGCCGTGTGGTGCAGGCCGGGGCTGTGATCATGATTTTTCTCGGCGCGATGGGCAAGTTTGGCGCTCTGTTCACCACGATTCCGGGGCCGGTCGTCGGCGGTATGTACTGCGCGATGTTCGGCATGATCGCCGCGGTCGGGCTGTCCAACCTGCAGTTCGTCAACATGAACAGCGGGCGCAACCTGTTCATTCTGGGGTTTGCCTTCTTCATGGGCCTCAGCTTGCCGGAGTACTTCGCCAACCCGGCGAACAAGATCGTCATCGAGCAGGCGGTCTGGCTGGCCGACATCCTCAATACGATCGGCAGCAACGGCATGGCGGTCGGCGCGTTCATCGCCCTGGTGCTGGACAATACCGTGCCGGGAACCGACGACGAGCGCGGCATCACCGCCTTCACCGGCGGCGATTCGAAAAAATAGAGGCGAGCAGGAGGGCGCCCGGCCTCGGATCACCCTCCCACTCGCACAAGCTGACCGGTAGGTCTGCAGCTCTCATTACGCTCCCCCCTGCAGTTGGTTCAGCGCTAGTTGGAATTTCCTGCGCATAGCTTGCTAACAATCAGCTTCGCAAACTGTTGTAGTGGGTGGGAGATCACTAGCATGAATGATGAGCACATAACCTTGACCCCCGCGGCCGAGCCCGAAGAGGCCGCGGCGGGGGTCCCGGAGATCCAGCTGAAGCGCGAGATCGCTGGCGTCGCAGCCTTTCTCAGTCTCTTCTGGGTTGTCTGTCTCTGGAATTTCTGGAGCCTGGGCATCCACGCGATGGGGGCCAATGCGGCCCTGTTCTTCGGCGGCCTGCTCGGCCTCGTGGCGCGGACTTACAGCTCGCGCGGGCTGGAGCTGGAGCGGAGCTGGATCTGGGCCATGCCCTTCGGGCTGCTCGCGGCCAGCTATGCGCTGCATGACAATACCTACATCAAGACGATCAACTTGTTTCTCTTCCCGATCGGGCTGGGCGCGATCTGCCTGCTGAATCTGCGGCGGACGCGCGTCACCTTCGGCTACCTGCTCTCGACGATCGGGCTGACGCTCGTGGGGCCGTTTCAGTATCTCGATTCCGCCTTCGCCACTCAGCCTCGCCCGTCCTTGCGTCCGCAGCGCAAACTGTTCGAGCGGCAGTCGCTGGAGAGTCGGATCTTGCTCGGCGTGCTGATCTCCGGGGTGGTGATCTTCTGCTTCGTCGTGCCGATGCTGTCCAGCGCCGACGAGGTCTTCAGCCAACGGATGGACAACGCCTATGACTACACGATCGGGCCGTTGCTGGATCTGTTCGAGATGAGCCTGGTCTGGCGCGTGCTTACTTTTCTGATGCTCAGCGTGCTGCTGGTCTCCTTCGCGGTGCGCCTGACAGAGGCCCACCGTCCAGATGATCCGGTCTCATCTGCGCCCCGGGACTCGGTCATCGCGGGTATCTTGCTGGTCAGCGTCAGCCTGATCTACCTGCTGTTCCTCTGGATCCAGCTGGAGCGCTTCTGGTTGACGACGCTGCCGCTGGACTTCGAAGCCACCGAACGGCTGGTCAAGAACGGCTTCTGGCAGATGCTGATCCTGACCGCTTTCAATCTGGTGCTGCAGATCGTCACTTACCGCCGGACCGTCGCGCCGGTGCAGGCCATCCTCTTCGGCTTCTGTCTGGCCTCGGTGCTGCTGCTGGCCTCCGCGGCGCACCGGATGTACCTCTATGTGACGATCTACGGGCTGAGCCACGAGAAGTTCTTCGCCAGCTACGCCGTCATCTACTGCGCCTTTCTCTTCCTGCTGTTCTTCTGGCTCTTCATCCGCCGCCAGGACGCCGACCTGATCCGCATCGCCGCCTACGCGGGCATCTGGGTCTTCGCCATCACGACGATCTTGCCGGTCGAGCAGGTGATGGTCCGGGTCAACCTGGCGCTGGCCCGGCGCCCCAACAGTCGAATCAACGTTGACCAGATGGAGCTCTTCGGTGCCGACGCCTACCCGCTGATCATCGGGCAGGCCAGGCAGATCAGTCCCGAGGCCTACTTCAAGCTGGATGAGCGCACGCGGCGCAGCCAGATCTGGATCGTGCCTGGCTCGAATCTGGCAACTCCCTGGAGTCAATGGTGTGAGCGAATCGAGCGTAGGATTGCGAGTCAGAAGTGGTACGAGCGCAACCTGTCCAGTCTCCGCGCCGAGTGGGCCATCCGGCCTTAGCCTGCTAAACCCAGGTAGCGTCTCCCGCAGATCGCAGCGGTCTGGTAGGCTCGGTTGATGGCTGACAATCCGCAAACAGCAGGTGACGACCGTGCGCTCTGGGATGCCATGGCGGTCAACTTCGCCTCGCAGCTCGAGCCGATCACGCTCTTGCTGGCCCGTTCGCTGATCGCCGCGCTCGACCTGCCGCAGGCCGAGGCGCTGATCGAGGTGGGAGCTGGGGCGGGCGCCGGAGCCGCGATCTGTCGCGAGCTGTTGCCTGCGAGAGCGCGTCAGGTCGTGACCGACTTCTCGCCGGCGATGATCGAGATCGCGCGCGAGCGGTTGCCGGACGAGCTGTCCCTGCTGGTTGCCGATGCGCAGGCCCTGCCCTTCGAGGCCGGTTCGTTCGACCGGCTGCTGGCCAACCTCAGCCTGATGCTGGTGCCCGATGCCGACCGCGCGCTGGCCGAGGCGGCGCGTGTCTTGCGCCCGGGCGGCCTGGCGGCCTGGTCTGTCTGGGGCCGGCCCGAGCACAGTCCGCTGTTCACCCTGGTGCCCCGCGCGGCCGAGAGCCTGGGGCTGCAGTTGCCCTCGAAAGAACAACGCTCGAACTTCCATCTGAATGACCCCGACGCGCTCTGCGCCAGGATTTGCCGTGCCGGCTTCAGTGCGCCGATCTGCTGGTACATGCCAATGATCAGCCCGCTACGCAGCGGCGAGGCGTTTGCCGAGCTGTTGTTCTGCGCCTCGATCTCCCTGCGCAAGATGACCGCCGAGATGCCGCCCGAAACGGCGGCCGCCTTCCGCGCGCGTTTCGTCGAGCTGGCCGACGAGACACTGGCCGCTGGCAAACCGATTCAACTGGAGACGCTGGTGGTGGTGGCAGTCCGCCGGTAACCCACTGATGCCCGAAACCGAAGAAGCCCGCTGGTGGAAGACCTGGCGCGGAGGCTTGCTCTTCGGCGTTGGGCTGTTGCTCGCGGCGCCCATGCTCTGGCGTGTGGGCAACTGGATCAAGACGCGCCCCGTCGCCAGCGAGGATCTCATCGGCGCCTGTTATCTGGGGGCGGCGCTGCTGCTGCTGGTCGGTCTCAGCATCACCGGCCACGCGCTCTGGGCCGGGTTCTCCGAGCGATTCGGCGTGAGCGGGGAAGCCGACACCACGGCCAAGGTCGCGGCGCTGCGCGTGGCCTGGGGGCTCGGGCTGGCGGTCGTCGCGGGGACGGTCACGATGGTCCTCGCCTGTGTGCTCTACGTTTTTACGATCCTGCTCGACCCCGCCAAGATCGACCCTGGCGATTTCTGGTCGAGGGCATCGGTCTGTGCGATCATCGCAGCGGCGCTCGGCGCCGGCGTCGGCCAGTTGATCGCAAACGCATCCGACCGTCGTCCGGTATAATCTCCCTCAATGCGGCTCTGTTCACGAAACCCTGACGCTCTCGGCACGCCCTCCGCGCTCGATGGGAAATGCCGGTCGGTCGCCGCGCTCGACGCGATTCTGTGTCCTGAGTGGGAGTCGCGGTACTACTCGTTCGACGCCCACTGGTCCGAGGGTGAACGCCTTGCCTCGACGCGTTCTCGGCCAAATTCGTGACTCGTAGTTAGCGCCACCCAAAGGGAGGGCGAGGCTCCCGCCGAGCCG
>CAZMLI010000098.1:0-5253 GCA_964566865.1 uncultured Planctomycetota bacterium | reverse complement strand
GACCAGGCCGACTGCTCGACCCAGGCGATCTTGCCGAAGCCGCCGATGTAGCGGATGCGTTCGGGTTGGATGCGGAAGAAGAGGAAGTTGTGCGTCTTGAAGTAGGCCGCGTGTGATGGGAAGAAGGAGAGATAGCGCTCCCGGAGCTCCGGCGCCTCCTGAGCCGCAATGGCTCGCCCGAGCAGGCTGACGCGCGTGCCGGCTTGCTTGTCGTCAGCGGCCTGGTCCATCACCGTCAGGCAGACCTTCTCGTCTTGCTGGATGTTGCGCGTGTGTTGCGCGATGGTGCTGATCAGGATGACGGGCTCGGCTTCGGGCGTCAGGGCGTAGGGGGTCACCGAGCCGAACGGGTAGCCTGCCAGATCCACCGAGTGGGTGGAGAGGATGCCGACCTGATGACGACGAAGGAACGTGCGCGCGAGTCTTGCGATCTCCGTGGGATCCGCCACCTTAGCTGACGCGCCCCGAGATCAGTTCTTCGACGACGGATGGATCGGCCAGGGTGCTGGTATCGCCCAGCTCGTCGCACTTGTCGGCGGCGATGTTGCGCAGGATGCGGCGCATGATCTTGCCCGAGCGGGTCTTGGGCAGCCCGGGCGCGAACTGGATCGCGTCGGGCGAGGCGATCGGTCCGATCTCAGTGCGAACTTGCGCCACCAGCGCGCCCTTGAGGTCGTCGCTCGGCTCGAGGCCCGCGATCAGCGTGACGTAGGCATAGATGCCCTGCCCTTTGATCTCGTGCGGGAAACCGACGACCGCCGCCTCGGCGACCGAGCTGTGCTTGACCAGCGCGCTCTCGACCTCGGCGGTGCCCATCCGGTGTCCGGAGACGTTGATCACGTCGTCGACGCGGCCGGTGATCCAGTAGTAGCCGTCCTCGTCGCGCCGGGTGCCGTCGCCGGTGAAGTAGCGGCCGGGGTACTGGCTGAAGTAGGTCTCGTAGAAGCGCTCGTGGTCGCCGTAGATCGTGCGCATCTGGCCCGGCCAGCTGCCCTTGAGCACCAGGTTGCCGGAGGCCGCGCCTTCGAGCTCGTTGCCCTGCTCATCGACCAGCGCTGGCTCGATACCGAAGAATGGCCGCGTGGCCGAGCCGGGCTTGGTGGCCGTCGCGCCCGGCAGCGGGGTGATCATGATGCCGCCGGTCTCGGTTTGCCACCAGGTGTCGACGATCGGACAGCGGGTCTCGCCGACCACGTGATGGTACCACTCCCAGGCCTCGGGGTTGATCGGTTCGCCGACGGTCCCGAGCAGCTTCAGGCTCTTGCGGCTGGTACCCTCGACCGGTCCGTTGCCGTGACGCATCAGCGCGCGGATTGCCGTCGGCGCGGTGTAGAAGATGTTGCCCTGATGTTTGTCGCAGACTTCCCAGAAGCGCGCGGGGCTGGGATGCGTCGGCACGCCCTCGAACATCAGCGTGATCGCGCCGTTGCACAGCGGACCGTAGACGATGTAGGAGTGGCCGGTGATCCAGCCGACGTCGGCCGTGCACCAGTAGACGTCGCCGTCGTGGTAGTCGAAGACGTACTTGTGGGTCATCGCCGTGTAGAGCAGGTAGCCGCCGCAGGTGTGCAGCGCGCCCTTCGGCTTGCCGGTCGAGCCCGAGGTATAGAGGATGAACAGCGGGTCCTCGGCATCCATCTGCTCGGCCGGACAGTCGGGCGAGGCCTGCTCCATCTGCTCGTGGTACCAGATGTCGCGTCCCTCGGTCCAGCCGATATCGCCGCCGGTGCGCTGGACCGTCAACACGGTGTGCACGTTGGGGCAGTCGGCCAGCGCCTGATCCGTATTCGCCTTCAGCGGCACCTTCTTGGCGGCGCGCAGCCCCTCGTCGGCGGTGATCACCACGCGGCAGTCCGAGTCGAGGATCCGGTCCTTCAGCGCTTCCGGCGAGAAGCCGCCGAAGACCACCGAGTGGATTGCGCCGATGCGCGCACAGGCCAGCATCACGACGGCGGCTTCCGGGATCATCGGCATGTAGATGCAGACCCGGTCGCCCTTCTTCACCTCGCGCGACTTGAGCACATTCGCGCAGCGACAGACCTGCTCGTGCAGTTCGCGATAGGTCAGCTTCTTGTCTTCCGACGGGTCGTCGCCTTCCCAGATGATCGCCGTCTGGTCGCCGCGCGAATCCAGGTGGCGGTCCAGGCAGTTCTCGGTGACGTTCAGCTTGGCGCCCTTGAACCAGGCGATGCGCGCCTCGTTGAAGTCGACCTCGCTGACCGTGTGCCAGCGCTCGGTCCAGCTGACGAAGCGGTCGGCCTGCTCGGCCCAGAAAGCGTCCGGATCCTCGATCGATCGCTGGTACATCTCGAGGTAGGTCTCGTTGCTGATGTGCGCCTGGGCCGCGAATGCATCCGGGACGTCGTAGACTGGGTCGCTCATGGCGTCTCTCCTGGTTCTGGCTGGACGGCAAACGGAGCCTGATCCTACCTCAGAATCTCGGCAGTACGAGCGCGGAGGCACCTTGACAAACGCATCGCAAGGCCTAGTATCCCGCCAACAAGGCAGACTCACCTTTTCATCGGTCCCAAAAGGAGTAACTCCGATGGCAAAGAAAATCGGCATCGGCATTGTCCTGCTCGCGGCGCTCGGCGGATTCGTCGCCGCAATAATCAAGGACAAGCAGCAGTGCGAGGCGGCACATGGCAAGGTGGAGATAGGCAAGGTGGAGTTCGAGCCGCACTCCGGCGAATACGAGCTGCGGGTCAACGTCGTGCTCGAACGCAAGGCCAAGTTGAAGAGCTGGAAAGCCGTTTATGGCGGCAGGTCGTTTGCGTCTGACGACGCGCACGGCAAGCAGGTGCTGGTGCGCCAGGACGGCTACGACTCGAGCCGCGCCGGGTTCCTCGGCAGCGACCTGAAGCGTCTCTACGGGGCCGACTACAAGCACCGTAGCTTCAAGTTCTTTGTCCGGCGGCTCAAGAAGGACCCGCCCAAGAGCGTCGAGCTGAGCGGCATCTTCAGCGACCCGGTCAAGGGCGACATCCCCTTCAAGCAGACGATCGAGCTGAAGTAGCCCTCAGGCGGCGGGCCAGCCCTGTAGCCAGGCGACCGAACGATCCTCGGCGCTGTACTCCTCGTTGAACCGCGCCTGGATTGCGGCGCTGTCCAGCTCCGAGCGGGGGGTGAACTCCTTGGCGAAGGATGCGAAGCGGCCAAACTCTTCCTCTTCACCGAGAGACTGCTTGGCGAAGGGCCAGTCGTAGGGAATCCGTCCGGTCATCTGGCAGACGACCCAGTACTCCTCCATCTCCCAGATCACCTCTGCGAGCCAGGCATTCTCCCCGTTGACGGGATTGGGACGCAGGCAGGTGCCGATGCGTTTGCCGAACTTGTTCTCCAGGTTTGGGCGCTCAGACATGACGTGGCCTCGGTGGGTCAGTGGATCGGGGATGGCGCTATCTAAACGCGGCTCGTGCTCGCTGTCAACCGCACTAGAAGGAGGCGAAGTCACGTAGCAACGCCTGCCGCAGTTTGTCGGAGCCCTTGGCCGTCTTCAGCAACTCGAGGTTGCGCGCGACGCGCGCCGCCCGATCGGCGAAGTGTCCTTTGATCCCGTGCTCGTTATTGCGCGCCGCTTCGAGGTCGCCGGCCATCAGCCAGGCCAGCGTGGCCAGGTCGAGCGCGCGGCGGTCGATCGCATTCAGCAGGGCGCCCTGCGCTAGCTTCGACTCTCGCAGCGCGACGGGCAGGGGTTCGAGAGAGAGGCGGCCGAGCTTGCCGATGCGCTCGAACAACGCCAGCGCCTGCTGCGCCGCGAGGCGCGGCTGCTTCTTCAGCAGTGTCAGCTCAGCCAGCTTCAGCCTGGCCTGGTCGATGGCCAGCGGCCGGTTGTCCTCGAAATACTTGATGGCTGCCGGAGGGGCCTCTGCGTAGTGCGGCGCGGCCCAGGGCGGCAGCAGCGTGGCGCGATCCTCGTCGTTTCCGGCGATCAGCCGCTGGTACACGCGCTCGGCCGCCTCGAGCTGGCCCGCCTGGGTCAGCGCGTCTGCCTCGAGGAAGAACAGGTCGTCGAGCAGCCGTTCGGGGGTTCTATCGAGATCGGAGCCTGGCGCGAGCAGCTTGCGCAGCAGCCGCAGTTCCGCCAGGTAGAGGGGCGTCCGCAGGTCGAGCTTCTTTCGTCCGGCACGATCCAGCGAACGCAGCCGGTGTAGCACGCTGAGTATGCGCGGCTGATCCAGTTTCGCGTGTTGAAACAGCGGACCCTGTTGCAACGCTTGACGGATGCCCGGAATTTG
Source organism: uncultured Planctomycetota bacterium (assembly GCA_964566865.1). GTDB lineage: Bacteria > Planctomycetota > JACQVV01 > JACQVV01 > CAZANL01 > CAZMLI01. The sequence goes on along the minus strand of CAZMLI010000098.1, from coordinate 1,015 downwards.
TGCTCTGGCATAACGGGTCGCCGTCATGTCCCGCTCGCCAGCCTGTTGGCGCGCCCGTCGGAGCAACCGGTCGATTTGGTCCAGCGACTCCAGCGCCCGCACGCCGAGGCTGTCGGCGGGTTGCTCGGCAAGCTGCGCCTCGAGCGTTGCTAGCAAGAAGCCGCGGAAGGCCTTGAGCCGCGAACCGAGCCGCTTGGCCAGCGGCCTGGGCAGGTCTCGCCGCAGGTTCAGCAGCAGCTGCTGGGTCAGTCCGGCCAGTTCATGAATCGTCTCCGTCTTCATGTAGGCTCTGCGTCGGCGAATGTCCCCTCTGGCCAGTGCCTCGAAGGTGTCGAAGCGCAGGCCACCGTAGGCCCGGGATGCCGCTTGCCAGAGCCGCAGCGCTTCTTGCGGCTGGCCCATGGCCATCGCGCGCATCGCGAGCAGGTGGGTCGTCAGCAGCATGCTGCCCATGGATTTGCGGATCTTGCCCATGCCCAGCCGGAGCAACGTATCCACCTGCGTGAGGCGTCCGAGTTCGATCAACGTCAACGCGCCCCAGTGATAACCGCCGGGGTCGCTCGGATCGGCCTCGCGCGCCTGCTCGAAGAACTCCAGCGCCTGCTCCTTGCGATCCCGACGGCGGGCGACCAGGCCGCGCAGGCAGAGCGCCGGGGCCAGGTTCGGGCGCAGCTCGACGGCCCGCCGGGCATAGTGATCGGCCGGGTCGAGCAGGCCTTGCTGGAGGTAGAGCAGTCCGATCTTGTGGTGCACGACGGCGTCATAGGGCTGCCAGTAGAGCGCCCCTTGGTAGGCTTCGTGCGCACGCTTCAGGCGATTCGATCTGCGCTCGATCGTTCCCAGCTGGGCCCACATCGTCCCGGCCCAGGGACGCAGGCTGGCGCAGAGGCGGTAGTCGCTGCGGGCGGCCTTGAATTTCTGATGCGCCTCCCGCGGCTTGCCCTCTTCGAGCAGCAGCTTTCCATCGTTCCCAAGACGAAAACCGCGGGCCTGGGCGTAGCGCGCGACGAATTGG
>CAZMLI010000097.1:8570-13290 GCA_964566865.1 uncultured Planctomycetota bacterium | reverse complement strand
CTGGAGCAGAAGTACCGCCAGCATTGCGTGCGTGAGGCGAACGCCTTTCTGCACGGCCTGTTCGCCTCGCTCGGCTCCGCGCGCTGGGTCGATCCGATTCATCGGGTGCACCGGGCCCATCACAAGCCCTTGCAACTGGAGGTCGCCCGGCGCGTTGGCCTGACGATTCCGGACAGCCTGACCACCAACGACCCGGCCCAGGTGCGGGCCTTCTTCGACAAGCATCAGGGCCAGGTCGTGACCAAGATGCTCAGCTCGTTTCATCTGGTCGAGGATCAACTGGAGCTGATGGTCTTCACCAGCACGGTGCAGGAGCAGGACCTCGAGGCGCTCGACGGCCTGCGGCTGTGCCCGATGGTCTTCCAGGAGAAGCTGCCCAAGGATGTCGAACTGCGCGTGACCGTTGTCGGCGAGCAACTGTTCGTCGCCTCGATCGACGTCTCGAGCAGCGCGGTGGCGCAGGATGACTGGCGCAAGGACGGCCTGGGTCTGGCCGGCTCGTTCAAGGCCGCCAGCCTGCCCGCGGCGGAGCGCGCGGCCATCTTGCGCTTGATGGAAGCCTACGGGCTGTACTATGGCGCGATCGACCTGATCCGACGACCCGATGGTTCGCACGTCTTCCTCGAGATCAACTCGGCTGGCGAGTGGGGTTGGATCAAGGAAGGGGTTGGGCTGCCGATCGACGAGGCGCTGGCCGACCTGCTGCTGGGCCAGATCAAACTGGACAGGACGCAAACCTCGTTGTTTTGACCCATGCCTGACTCCGTCACCCAAATCGATCCCGGTGGTGCTCACCTGGGTCGGTTCCGCTTGCTGCGGGTGATCGGTAGTGGGGGCATGGGGGTGGTCTACGAGGCGCTGGACCCCGAGCTGGGGCGTCGGGTGGCGGTCAAGCTGATGCTCGACGACAAGCGGCGTCCCGAGGCGGTGCAGCGACTGCGCCGGGAAGCGGAGCTGGCCGCAGGGCTGGCGCACCCCGGGATCGTCTCGGTCCACGAGGTGGGCGCCGGGCTTGCACCCCAGACCGGCCACCCCTGCCACTACATCGTGATGGACCTGATCAACGGCAGCACCCTCGAGGATGCCGTGTCGGAGATGTCGCTCGAGCGGCGCATCGAGGTGCTGCTGCGGATCGCCGAGGCGGTCGGACATGCCCATTCACGAGGGGTGATTCACCGGGACCTGAAACCGGCGAACGTGCTGATCGACGAGGCGCATCGCGTGCTGGTCGCCGACTTCGGCGTGGCCCGTCCGATGGAGGGCTCGAGCCTGACGCAGAGTGGTGAGATCGTCGGCACACCGCGTTACATGTCGCCCGAGCAAGTGCTGGGCAAGGGTTCGCTGATCGGGCCCTACACCGATGTCTGGTCGCTGGGTGTGATGCTGTACGAGCTGCTGACGGGGCAGCTTCCGTTCGACGCCATGACCGCCGCCGCCCTCTACAACGAGATACTGACGGCGGAGCCCGCGCCGCCGCGCTCGATCGACAGCTCCATTCCGCGAGATCTGGAAACGATCTGCCTGGCCTGTCTCGAGAAGCAGCAAGGCCGCCGATATGCCGATGGCCAGGCGTTGGCCGACGATCTCGCGCGCTGGCGGACGGGCGATTCGATCATCGCCAACCCGCCGTCGCTGCTGGTGCGCTATCGCCGCCGACTCGCCGCTCATCCCTGGATCGTCGTACTGCTGATCCTGCTGATGGCGCTTCCGCTGGTGGGGGTTTTGCGTCGGCGACGGTCCGACCGACAACAAAAACTGCAGCAACTTGCGCAGCGGCAACGCGAGAGCGCTCGCATCAGCGCCAGCGCCAGCGCCGCGCAACAGAAGAAGCTGGCGCAGGGGCTGCGCTACCGTCAAATCCAGCAGACACTGGCGCCGTTGATCAAGGAGATCGAGATGATCCGCCGGATGCTCTACCGGCCGGAAGTCGATCTCGCGGCCAGGCTCGAGGGATTGCGCCAGTTGATCGGCCGGATCAAGGCGCTGGCGCTGAAGCAGGATCTCGGCGACCACCCGGTGCGCTGGCGTCTGCTGGGGGAGGCCCAGTTCTTCGCCGGTCAGCCCGTCGCGGCGGAGAAGTGCTTGCTCCGATCGGTGAAGCTGGGCGGCGCGCCCTCCGAGGTGGCCGCGACGCTGGGGCAGATCTATATCCACCGCTCGATGATCGCCTTGCTGGACCACAACCTGCAGAGCGATGAGAAGCGGTCGGCGATCAGTCAGGTCTGGCGGTCGAGGGCGCGTGGCTGGTTTCTGCAGCAGTCGTTGCACGGCGAGAGCCTGGAGGCGGACCTGATGAAAGCGCTCCGGCTGTTCTCCGAAAAAAAGAAGGCCGAAGCCATTCTTCACATTCGCAGGGCGTTGAAACGCCACGGAGATGCGCTCGGCACCGAGGAGCTCTGGCTGGTGCTGGCCTGGTGCATGAAGTCCAGCGGCAAGGGCATGGAGTTCTGTTCTCGGGCGATCGAGCGTTGCCCGAATCATCCGTGGGCGCACTTCTTTCGCGCGATGAGCCGGCCGGGGGTTCAGATTGAGGAGATCGAGGCGGACTATACCCTCGCGCTGGCGGTCTACCCGCAGCTGATACCCGCGCTGGTCAACCGAGCAGGGGTTCGTTTCGCGCGCGGCAATCTGGCTGGCGCGATCGAGGACTGCACGCAAGCGTTGAAGCTCGACGACAGGCTGGTGCATGCCTACAACATCCGAGGGCGCGCCCGCGCCACCACGCTGAGGGATCCCGAGGGCGCCCTGGCCGATTTCCGGCGCGCGATCAAGATCGCCCCCGAATTTTCCACGGCCTACATGAACCGCGGGAGGCTGTTCTTCAAGCTGGGCCGGATCAAGGAGGCCTTCTCCGACTTCGACAAGGGCATTGCGCTCTCACCGGGGGATCTCGAGTTCCTGCGGATGCGAGGCGGGCACCATCTCGGTCAGAAGAACTACAAGCTGGCACTGCAGGACTTCGAGCGGATCGTCGAGTTGGCGCCCACCAGCCCCGGCGCCTACATGGGGCGCGCCGCCGTGCGCATCGCGTCGGGCGACGCCACCGGCGGCCTGGCCGATGCGCGGACCTCCACGCGGCTCGACCCGAAACTCTGGCAAGGCTGGGTCCTGCAGGCCAAGGTGCTGCTGGGCCAGGGAAAGAAGCTGGAAGCCGCCAAGGCCCTGCGCAAGGCGGTGCCCTACGCCCCCCTCAAGATCGCTGAGCGCTTCAAGCCGGTGATCAAGCAGCTGGAGAAGAAGTGACCGGAGGATCTCTGGTCCGCTGCGGCCAAGCTCACTTCTTCTCGATGTAGACTCCACCGTGAAGTATCCGGTACTTCAGTCCTCTCACCTCGAGGGTGACCGTCAGCGCTTTCTCGGCACTCATCCGAGCGCTGCTCGGATGTACATTGCCAGTTGGTTTGTCTCCCTGAACGACAGCTTCCGGGGTGATTACGAAGTTGACGTTCGTCAGCTCGCGGAGCAATTGAATCTGCTCCCGAAAGGACGGGGCTTGCCAGATCAGCTGAAGTGAGACCTGGGTCGATCGCAGCTTCTTGCGAATTGCCTCCGTTTGGCGATCCTTGGGTTTGTCTGGCCTCCTCGGCGCGAGCTCTGGAGCAGACGGTGTCTCCCCCGACGCGATGGCAGGCTCCCGGGAATGGGGTCTATCTCCCTCACCAGCGGTGCGACAAGAGACGAGCCCCAGTTGAGTCACGAGCAGTAGTGCAATGAGCCTCTTGTTCACCAGCGCGCTCCTTCTGGCAGTGGTCGTAGTTCGAGTCTTTACTTCCGCTCGTCCCGAGAGAGCTACTTCCTGTAACGCTTCATCAGCGCTTTCCAGCGTGGGTCTCCGCGCAAGGAGCTCAGTTCACGGTCGATCTCCAGCAACTTCACGCTGACGTCCAGGGCACCCTCGAGGGATCGCTCCAGCGCCTTGAAAGCCTGGTCTTTCCGGCCCCTCATCGCGTGGGCGCAAGCAATGTTGTAGGCCGCCAATGACGCGTGTGGGTAACCCAGCCGCTCTAGCTTTCGATAGTACACCAGTGCCTTGTCATACTGCTTGATCCCGTGCCAGAGGTGAGCAGCCCTGGCCAGCAAGTAGTTCCGAATGCGGAGGTCCTTCTCGGCGCTGAGTTCTCGCTCGATCCTGGCAACTTTCTCTGCGGTCAGCTTCCTCAACGGCGATCCGTGCCCGAGACGCGCCAGCGCCTGCGCGATCGGCCACCGCTGGCGAGCTTCCTGCGCTTGGTTGAATAAGCTCAACAGGCCGGGAATGACTGTTTTGTTGCCCACCGCGCCAATGGCCGGCATCAGGAGGAACCGTAGCTTAGGGCTCTTTGTGCTGCGGTAGATTGCGAGTAGCTGGGGGGCCGCTTCGGGGCCCATCAGGATGAGAGAGTCGAAGATCCCAGGGTAAATCCCCCCGGCCTTTGTGAGCGGCGTGAGTTGTTTCATCAACCGCTCTCGAGTCACAGGGGACAGGGATGCCGGTCCATGGAAGGACTTGTCCGCTCCTCGCAAATACAGCAGCTTCTGCTTCAGGCAGAGCAAGCCGCGCACGGCGGGCAGCTTGCTGCTGTTCACCGGGACCAGCGCCGCTCCGTCCTCTGGGCAGATGAACTGCTTGCGCGCTTCCAGCCACTTGGGTGCTTTCTCGGACGGCAGTGGTGAGAGTTTGAGCAGCACGCTGGCCTGCAGTTCGATCCTCTTGGTTGCTCTTGCGATCAGCTTCTCGCGC
>CAZMLI010000097.1:0-8470 GCA_964566865.1 uncultured Planctomycetota bacterium | reverse complement strand
CACGCTGGCCTGCAGTTCGATCCTCTTGGTTGCTCTTGCGATCAGCTTCTCGCGCGCACTCTGGTCCGCGCCCAGCGCGCTCGGTAGCGAAACCAGCAGGAGGATGAGCAGCACAGGTCGCATGGAGGGCCATGTTAGCAAATCCATTACTTCAACCGCATCACGATCGCGCCGTCGAGCAGCGCGATGACCTTCTCGCCGTCGTGCGGCTGTAGTCGAAGCTCGCCCGATAGCTGGTAGACGCCAGCGGCCTGGATGTTCTGCATGCCGAGGAATACGCCGGTCAGCTTGCCGCGGGTCAGGCGGGTCAGGCGGATCGCTTCGTGCTGGCCCACGGGGCTGCGCGCGGCGGGGTCGTGCACGATCAGCACGCGCTCGGTCTGGTCGTCGAAAGTGCGCGTATCGTGGCCGACCAGGGTGACCCAGTGGCCGCTCAAGCGGGTGTAGGTCTGCTTCTCGGAGTCGGTCAGGCTGTACCAGCCGATGTTGATCCAGGCCGCCGCTCGTTTGCCCTCGACACCGCGCAGCAACCAGGTCAGATCGACCTGCATCGCGTCCTCGTGGCGGTACTTGTTCTGCACCAGCCACCAGCCCTGGAATTGTAGCGTCGGTGCGTAGCCTCTGGCCTTGACGTAGCGATCGAGGCCGGCGAGCAGGTGCCAGGTATTGGTGCCGTTGCGCGGGTGCGTCTGCATGTGCGCCTTGTCGCCGAGCAACTTCGCCAGCTCGATCTGGCTCATCTTCTCGTCGAGCAGTCGGGGGTAGCCATTGCGGGCCAGCCAGACCAGCGAGTTGGAGACCGCGACCGATGCGCAGTGTTGCTCGCCGCCGCCGGGCAGTTGTCTGTCGATCTGGCTCATGTCGGGTGTGGATTCGACATGCGCCAGGTGGCGCTCGCTGTGTTTGAGTGCGGGCTTGCCGGGCGGCGCTGGCGCAACGAGTTTCTGACTCGAGAGGAACAGCAGAAACCAGGCGGCGACGCCCACCACACCGATCAGGACCAGCGTGCCGAGGAAGCAGATCAGCCCAAATGTGACCTTGAGGGCCTTGTGCTGCGGCACGTCCGGCAGTGGCTCCATGCGTGGTTACTTGGGCGGGTCGTTGAGTTTCTGCGGCATGTCGGCCAGCACGTAGGCCACCACCGCCATGGCGGCGACGCAGCGGGTCAGCTCCTTGCGGTCGACCTTGTCCAGCGTATCGGAGTGGGCGTGGTGGTGGTCGAAGTACTTGCTGCCGTCAACGCGCAGGCCCAGGGTGGGCACGCCGAAGGGCGTCATCTTGCCCACGTCCGCGCCGCTGCCGCCGAGGCTGGCGCGTGTGGCCTTGATCGGTCGCAGCAGCGCCAGGATGCGCGTCAAGCGGGCCAGTCCGAGCTTGCCCTCCGACTTCTTGCTCGGCTGTAGCGAGAAGCCCAGCGGGCTCCAGCCGCCCGAGTCGGACTCGATGCCGGCGACGTGATTGGCCATCTCCGCGGCGTGCTGCTTGACGTAGGCCTTGGCCCCGGCCATGCCGTTCTCCTCGTTGGTATAGAGCACGACGCGGATCGTTCGTTTGGGGCGCAGTCCCAGCCGGCGCAGGACCGACAGCGCCTCCATCGCGATCACGACGCCGGTGCCGTCGTCGTGCGCGCCCTGGCCGACGTCCCAGGAGTCGAGGTGTCCGCCGATCACGACGATCTGCTCGGGGTGCGTCGAACCACGCAACTCGCCGAGCACGTTGTGCGACGGCGCCATGCCCTTGGAGTGCGCGCCCATCTTGAGCCGCACGCGGATCTGCTTCTTGCGGCTGTAGAGACGGTCGAGCATGTCGGCGTCTTCGAGGCTGATCGCGGCGGCCGGGATCTTCGTCTTGGCATTGCCGTAGATCATCACACCGGTGTGCGGCGAACGCAGGCTGGTGGCGGTGACCGAACGGATCAGGATGGCCACGGCGCCGTGGACCGACGCCAGCCGCGCACCGTGCAGGCGAAAGCGCACGGTGCGTCCGTAGCCTGAGCCCTTCTTGGGGTCGTACTTCGGCATCTTGTTATTGAACAGCACGATCTTGCCTTTGGCGCCGGCGCCCAGCTTGGCCAGTTCCTGCTCGTCATGCACCACGACCACCTCGGCGGTGATGCCCTCGGCCGGGGTGCCGACCGAGCCGCCGAGCGCGAGCAGCGGCATCTTGTAGGGCCTGGGCAGGAGCAGCTCGAGCGACTCCTTTCCGCGAACCCAGTGCGGGACCATCACCTTGTCGGTCCGCACGTTCTCGTGTCCGTCACGCTTCATCGTGGCGACGGCCCAGACGACCGCTTTCTCGAGCCCCTTCGAGCCGCTCAGCCGGTGGCCGATCTCGTCGCAGAGCACCTGCAGCTTGTCGTAAGCCTGGTTCTCGGCCAGCGTAGCCTCGATGATTTTTCGGGCGATCTTCTGGTACTGGTCCTGGGCTTGACCGGTCAGCGGCAGGAGAACGAGCAGTGCGAGGGTCAGTCTGATCGGGTTCATGGGGCTAGCCTAGCATCTCCGGCTACCCCGCCGCTATACTGATTGGTCATGAGCCTCGCCGGCAAGCAAGTAGGGGACTTTCGTCTGCAGGGCCTGATCTCACAGACGCCTGGTGTGCAGAGCTATCGGGCGGTGCAGGACTCGCTGAATCGCCCGGTGCTGTTGCGTCTGTTCGACGACCTGCCAGGCCTGCTCGAGCGAGCCCGAGCGGTGGCCTCGCTGAGCCACCCCAGCATCTTGCCCTACTACGCAGTCGGCTCGGAGAAGGACTTCACCTATGTCGCGACGCGGCTGATCGAAGGGCCGACGCTCGCCGAATTGCTCGCGGCGGAGTTGCCGCTGGGCCAGGCTTTGACCCATCTCGCGCAGCTGGTCTCCGGTCTGACGCATGCGCATCTTGCCGGGGTCGTGCATGGCTGCCCGACGCCCGAAAAGGTGAGGATCGCCGCCGACCAGGCAATCCTCTGCGACTTCGAGGCGGCGCTGCTCGCGGGAGACGACGGCCGCGACGATCCGCGGGCCGACATTCATCAGCTCGGACAGTTGTTGCAGGATCTGCTGCAGCGGCATCCCTGTCCCGACGCGCTGCAGCCGTTACTGACACAGTTCAGCGACGGTCTGACGGTCGAGCTGCCCCGCTTCGAGCAGTCCTTGTGGGCGGTGCTGAGCGGCCTCGATCAGGTTGCGGAGGTCGTGCTGGACAAGTCGATGCAAGCCACGGTGATCGACGCCAGCCAGCCGTATGCGCTGCGCAGTGAGTCGTTCGCGCCGATGAGCCACAGCCGTTTCGGCAAGTACGTGCTCGAGAAGGAACTCGGCCATGGCGGGATGGGCATCGTCTACAAGGCCTGGCAGTCAGACCTCGAGCGTCACGTGGCGCTCAAGATGCTGCACCAGCGTCTGATGGAGGACGTCGATGCGGTCGAGCGATTCGGCATCGAGGCGCGCTCGGTGGCCAGCCTGCGACACGCCCACCTGATCTCGGTGTTCGAGGTGGGCGAGATCGACGGGGTCCATTTCTTCACGATGGAACTGGTCGACGGGGCCGATCTGTACCAGCTGATCGAGTCCGGCGAGCTGACCCCGCGGCGCAGCCTGGAGATCCTGCGCGACGTGGCGCGAGGGGTTCAGCATGCGCACGAGCAGGGCATCATGCATCGCGACCTCAAGCCCGAGAACATCCTCGTCGAGCATGGCAGCGGTCGACCGATGGTGGCCGACTTCGGCCTGGCCAAGCAGCTCGGTGAGGGCGGGCGGGCGCTGACGGCGACCGGCGCGATCCTCGGCACGCCGATCTACATGTCGCCCGAACAGGCCCGCGCCGATACCGAGCTGATCGATCATCGCACCGATGTCTACTCGCTGGGGGCGGTGCTGTATCACATGCTGACCGGCGCCAGTCCGTTCCCTTCCGGGGATCCGATGATGGTCGTCCTGCAGGTGGCGGAGGCGGACCCCAGACCGCCGCGCGTGGTGCAGCCAGCGCTGCATGTGGACGCGGAGACGATCTGTCTCAAGGCGATGGAGAAGTCACCCGCGCGCCGCTATCAGAGTGCGGCCGAGCTGGCCGACGACATCGAGCGCTTCCTCGAAGGGCGGCCGATCCAGGCCGTGCCGAATTCGCGGGCCTACTTGATCTGGCGCGCCCTGATCCGCCAACGCAGCGGGCTGCTGGCAGCCGCCTGCACGCTGGTGCTCGTGCTGGTTGGTCTGGCGCTGACGACGGGGCATCGAGAGCGCCAGGCCTTCGACCGCTTTCACGAACAGGCGCGGGTTGCCGAGCAAGCAGAGCGCTGGGGTGATGCGATCCAGGCGGGCGAGCGCGCGCTGGAGCTGCGTGGCGCTGACGCGCAGCTTCGGGCGCTGGTCGTCCGGGCCAAGGCCGCACTGCGGGCCAGGCAACAGCGTCGCGCCAGGCGGATCGCGGAGGGCGATCGCTACCGCGAGCTACAGGAGACGATCCTGCAACCGCTGGCCGACCGGATCAAACTGTTGCGGCCCTTCTTCTACATGAAGAACATCGACATCCGCAAGAAGCTGCGGGAGGTTGCGGTTGCCCTGCAGAAGCTGAGACAGCACAGTCGTGATCCGCGCTACGCCCGCTCGCCAGGCATCTGGCGGCTGCTCGGCATGGGTTGCTACTTTCTCGGCGATCTGGACGCCGCACAGGCGGCGCTGGAGCGGGCCCTGGCGCTGTCGCCGGATGATCCCTGGTCGAATGCCTACATCGGGCGCGTCTATCTCGAGAGATGGCAGATGGCGATCCTGTTGCGCCGCGGGAGTCAGGAAAACGCGGCCAGTCTCGAGCGTTACGTGAAGCTGGCGCTGCATCACATCGATCGCGCCTCGGGCAAGTGGGCCGACGCGGCGCCGCTCGATCGACACGTGCTGCTGGCCTACCGCGCGCTGGCCGCGAATGACACCAAGCGCGTGCGACAGCTTTTCGAGGAGGGACTGAAGCGCTTTGCTGGCGAGCTCGGCCGTGAGCAGTACTGGGTGCTGCGCGGGGTCTCATCGCCCGCCGAGCAGGCGATCAAGAGCTACACCAGGGCGCTGGAAATCCGCCCGCACTATGCCTGGGCTTACCTGATTCGCGGGACGCTGCGCAGCAACCTGGGTCGGCAGAAGCTGGCGCTGGGCGATTTGAACCAGGCGCTGGCGCTCAGTCGGGGCGTCGCGGAGGGCTACTTCACCCGGGCGAACATTCGCAGCAAGCTGAAGGACCCCGGTGGGGCGCTGTCGGATTACGGAGAGGCGCTGCGCCTCGATCCACAAATGGTCGAGGCCTACGTCTATCGCGCGGTCGTCCTGCTCCAACTGAAGCGGCACAAGGCGGCGCTGGCCGACCTGGAGCGGGCGATCGAGCTGAGGCCCAAGGCCTCGATGGCCTACCTGAGCCGGGGCAATGTCTATCTGGATCTCGGAGACCTGGTCCGCGCACACGCGGACTACGAGATGCTGGTCAAGCTCGACCCCGCGAATCTCGCCGGCTACCTCAATCGTGGGCGCACGCACGAGCTGAGCGGTCGGTATCGCCTGGCGATCGAGGACTACACACAGCTGCTCGAGCGAGATCCCCGCGAGGTCCGAGGCTGGGTCAACCGCGGCAGCTGCTACATCCGGCTGGGGGAGATGGCGCCCGCGTTGCGCGATACCAATCGAGCGATCCGGCTCGCCCCGCGCGATGGTGTGGCGCACATGAATCGCGGGATCATCCGGCTGAACCTGAAACAGCAGGACGCGGCGCTCGCCGACCTGAACCTGGCGGTGCGCTACGCGCCGGATGACCCGATGACCTGGTACACCCGGGGGGACCTCAAGCTGGGCCGACGGGATCTCTCCGGCGCGGTCGCGGACTTCGACCAGGCGATCCGGCTGAACCCGCGCTACACGTCAGCCTATACCAATCGCGCGGTGGCCCGCATGTACGCCAAGCAATACGTGAAGGCCGAACCGGACCTGACCCAGGCGATCAAGCTCGCGCCGCAGCAGGCCGCGGTCTGGTACAACCGCGCCCAGATGTGGCATGCCCGGGGCGAAACGGAGCGGGCGATCGCCGACTATACGCGCACGCTCGAGCTCGATGCCAACCAGGTCGACGCGCTGTCCAATCGCGCCTTGCTGTTCTATGGCAAGCAGCAACTGAAGCGCGCGCTGCGCGACTACGAGGAGGCGCTGCGTCGGGCGCCGGCGAACTGGCCCAGCCGCAAGGCGGTGCAGGACTTCGTGGGGCAGCTGAAGAAGAGGAAACAGTAGCATTCCGTAAATATATTTGCATTGCAAAGTACCATCCAATATAAAGTAAGTATGCAGGTGATTCAGGCCGATGCGCTCGGCATGTGTTTCGGAGTGAAGGACGCGCTGGCGATGGCGGATAGCGTCGTAAATCCCGCGTCAGTATCGATTAATGGGCCAATCGTACACCATCCCCTGGTGGTCGAGCGTCTGGGCCGGGCCGGTTTCAGCATCGGGGTCGCTCGATCCACCGTGATGATCACTGCCCACGGTGTCAGCAACCGGGAGCGCGCCGCACTGACGGCTGCCGGCAAGCAACTGCTCGATACCACCTGTCCACTCGTCGTGCGGGCCCATCGCGCGGCGCTCGAACTGGCGCGAGAAGGGCGGCACGTGCTGGTGATCGGCCGTCCGGGACATGTCGAAGTGCGCGGGCTGGTCGGCGACCTGACCTCGTACGACGTCGTGGCCAGGCCCGCCGATGTGCGGGCCTATCCACATCGGCGGCTCGGCATCGTTTGCCAGACGACAGTGCCGACCCGCGAGGTCGAGCCGATCCGAGCCGCGATCGCCGCCCACAATCCCGCCGCGCAGATCCGCTTCGTCGACACCGTTTGCGGCCCGACCAAGGATCGCCAGAAAGCCCTGGCCCGCCTGCTGGATCAGGTCGACGCGATGGTCGTGGTGGGGGGGCGCCACTCCAACAATACCGGCAAGTTGCTGCGCCTGTGCGAGGCGCGTGGCCTGCCCGCCGTGCAGGTGGAAGGGCCCCACGAGCTCGACCCGGCCTGGCTCACCGGCTATCGCACGGTCGGGTTGACGGCTGGCACGTCGACGCCGGACGAGACGATCGCCGAGGTGCGCGCAAAGCTGGAGCAGCTCTGACAGCCAGCCGACAAATAGGCTGAACTGCCGCGCACCGTTTGCGTATGCTCTGTTGTCATCATGAGACAGATCGCGTTCACGATCAGCTGCCTGTTGCTGCTCTGTCTGCCGGGCTACGGCCAGGAGAAAGGCCCTTCCCCGCTGGAGCTGGAGCGGTTGATCAGCAAGTTGCGCCACAAGGACCGCGCGGTCCGGATCGATGCGATCGGTCGGCTCGGTCGGCTCGGTCGCTCCAACCCGGTGGTCATCCTGCCGCTGATCAACATGCTGATCGCACGGGACTGGCCGGTCAGCAAGGCGGCCGCCGACGCACTGGTCGGCATTGGCAAGCCTGCGGTCAGTGGCTTGATCAAAGAGCTGCAAGGCAGCCGCTCCCAGATCCAGCGGCGTGTCATCGGTGTGCTGGGTCGGATCGGCGCCCGGTCCGCCGCCGCCGTCCCCGCGCTGATCGGCTGGCTGGAGTATCTGCCGAATCCTGCCTCGCGTGCTCTGGGCCGTATCGGCAAGCCCGCGGTGCCGGCCTTGATTCGTGCGCTGTCAGACAAGAACAGGACCCGACGATATTTTACTGCTTCCGCGCTGGCTCAGATAGGTCCGGAGGCCGCCGCAGCGGTGGGCGCACTGATCAAGGCGCTCGCAGACCGCAGCATCCAGGGCGAGGTGCTCGTTGCACTGGAAAATATCGGGCCCGGCGCAGCGCCCGCGCTGCCATGGTTGATCGAGCTGCTGCCGAACCGAAGGGCGGCACGCGTCTTGACTGCGATCGGGCGGCCGGCGGTCAGCGGACTGGTCGGGGCGCTGGCGCACCGGGAATCTCGGGTGCGCGCGCGCGCAGCCTGGGCGCTCGGGCGAATGAACGCAGTGGCGTCGCCGGCCATCCCGACCCTGATTAGCAGCTCGAGAATGGGGGACGGCCGCCCGCGGATTCAAGCTATCTGCGCGCTGGGCCGCATCGGCAAGCAGGCGACCGCCGCGCTCGATACGCTGGGCGAGATGCTGTTGCACGAACAGTGGAACGTGCGGCTCTACGCCGCGGAGGCGTTGGGGCGGATCGCCAGTCCTGCGGCGGTTACCGATCTGGTGCGAGCGGTGCGGGTGGAACTCGACCCGGGAGTCGCGCGCTACCTCGCGCGGGCGCTGCGCAAACTCGGTAAATCACAAGCCGAGGTCGCCGCGCTGCTGGCTGACGGAGAGCGTGCGCGAGAAGCGCGGGTCAAAGCGTTGATCGCCAAGCTCTCACACCGCACGCCGGGCGTGCGAGCGGCCGCTCGCGCTTCACTGACCCAGATGGGGCTGAACGTCCTGCCTCAGCTACGCGCCGCGCCGCGGGCGCAGGCCGACGCAGTCCGGCGAGTCGAGCGCGCCAT
>CAZMLI010000096.1:0-13321 GCA_964566865.1 uncultured Planctomycetota bacterium | reverse complement strand
CAAGCTGGAGGAGAACGTCAAGTGGATCGCAATCCGCGTGCCAGGCCAGATTCTCTCCGGGAAGCCTGTGAGGCCCTTTCAGCCAGCTGACTGTGGTGAATCACTACAACTGAACTGCTGGAAAACCCGACACACTAGTATTAGCCCGCTTGCGGCGTTTTGGGCATATTAGCACCCGAACACGACCTGAAAGACCCTTTGCTGAAGCAGTTCCGCCCAGTCGTGCTGGGCCTTCTTCGGATCACGTCGATCAGTAAGCCGCCGCCCCAGCCTGCGGGTCAAGCCACGCGTCGATCAAGTTTGCCCAGCAGCAGGGCCCCGCCATCGGAGTACTGCAGGCGGCCACCAAACAGAACCCAACAGGCTTGCGGAGGAGGTCTTTGAACAGGTACAGTCTGTCGAGTACCTGACGGCGGCTCAAGAGCAACCTTTCCACTAAACAGCCTCAACTCATAACCGCCTGGAGAATCGATCCATTTCTCCATACCCAGGCGCAGACTTACTGCCGTAAGTCATTCGCTGACCAGTAGATCCGCTGCCCACAGCCCCTAAGTGCTATTGACCGTGAGTTGGAATGTGATTGACTCCCCGCCTATGGATCGCGGGACAGCCTTCCCCTGACGACCCATTTTGGGCAAACTATCCACTTACCACGAGGCACTCATGGAAATGACAGAACGGGCGTGTGTACTGGCTCTGCTGATCTTCTTCGTACCTGGGACTCCAGCTATGGGCCAGCAATTGAAGCAGCGGTGTTACGTTACCAAGAAGAAAGACTCGCCCACCAAGGTCGATGCGCAGGCATCTCTCTCTTATTCCAAGGGGCACCAGCTGAAAGCGGTCAAGGGCATCAGGTCCGCGGTCCTCTCAGGTAAAGTTGGTCTGATGATTGCCGTCGAGCCTCGGTGGGCCGAGCTGTTTCTTGCTGGAACCGACCGGAAGGGGCGAGCACGATTGTGGGGCATTCCACCGGGAAGCCAGATGATCCGAGTCGCACATGCGGAAGGATATCGCGAGGTGAAACAAAGCGTGATCCTCACGGCGGGAAAGTTAATGCGCGTGAAGATTCTGCTGGATCGCGTCAACAACTGAGGGACACCAGTCACACCCCAGTTACGGGACCGGAAGCCCCTCCAGCGTCTGCGGACCGCTAATCTTCGAGTGGCCGTTGAGGATCTCCCGCGCGATGATCGCCAGGATGGTCTGCCCCGTGCCCAGGCGAACCTGCTCGAGCACCCCGCGCGCCTCTTCGGTGCCCAGGCTACCCAGCCGGTAGAGGATCACCAGCCGCCGGCAACCCTGTTCGTCCGGCTCGTCGAGCTCCATCGCCAGCCGTTGGGGATCGTCGATCTGCTGAATCCGGTACCAGTCGGCATACACCTGCTGCTCCGGCGCCAGCTCTTCGAATGGCAGGGGCTCATCCGCGGCAAGCGGCCGCAGCACGATGATCTGCTGGGCCAGGTTCGGGTCGGCCGACAGATGATGCGGGATCCGCTGGGGCTCGAGGAACGGACAGACGTCGATGCGAACGAACCACAACAGCCGGTAGTCCCCCGCCGGCAGCGGGATCTCGATCGGCTCACCCATGCCGCCACTGAGCAGCAGCTGACCGCTGGGCGCGGTGATCCAGCGGCCCTCGGGCGACGGACAGACGTAACACTTGTGTGCATCCTCGGTGAACTCCGGCAGTTCCAGCTCCTCCGCGTCGAAGGCCACCCGAACGCGGATGCTGCTCGCGTCCGCCAGCGCGTCGTAGCGCGCGCGGGTGCCTGCCATTGCATCGACGTAATACTCGGCCGGATGGCAGCCCCACTGTCGCGGCTGCTGCGCAACCGCCTGGTCGTGTAACTGAAACGACCCCAGACGCGTGCGCAGTTCGAATAGCTGATGCTCTCCCGGTTTCCATTCGGTCATGATTGACTCCCTGACACCCAGTAACGGAATGGATAATCTGCACAGCAGCGGAAACCCCGCGACTGGTACAGATGCCAGGCGGCGTGATTGCCTTCGACCATCGTCAACCGCACCCGAACCAGCGAGAGCTGGTGTAGC
Organism: uncultured Planctomycetota bacterium; assembly: GCA_964566865.1. GTDB lineage: Bacteria > Planctomycetota > JACQVV01 > JACQVV01 > CAZANL01 > CAZMLI01. Next base: position 11,269 of record CAZMLI010000096.1, on the reverse strand, counting down.
TGGAGCAGCGCGCGATCGAGCAGCGCGCCCCCCACGCCGAGCCCCTGGTCGCCGGGCGAGACGAACAGCTGGCCGATGCCGAACTGCGGGCGAACGGTGACGAAACCCGCGAGTCGCTGGCCGCGCCAGGCCAGCATGCCGAGCGAGAAATCGCAGGCGCTGCGAATGATCTCGACGCACTCGGCACCGTGCGTCGGCACGCGCTCCTGCAACGGATCGGGCGCACTCTCCATCACACACGCGGCCAGCGGCAGGTGCTCGGGGCGCCACCCAGTCATCCGATAGCCAGAGGGCATCACCGTCGGCAGATGCGCGGGCAGCTTGACCTCCAGCACCTCGACGCGCAGCTCCTCGAACTGATGACGCGCCCAGGCCGGGCCCGCGGCCTCACGATTGTCGCCGAACACTCTGCTCCAGGCCTCCGACTGCGAAACGACGATCGGATAGCGGGCTTGCAGATGTGGCAGCGCAGAGTCGAGCAACGGCGCCAGCTGACCGCGCGACGCGAGAATGTTGTCGATCCGCAGCTTCCGTCCAAAAGCGCGATAGAACAGGTAGCTGTCGGGCGCACCTGCCAGCACGTACCCGCGATCCACGCTGCGCTGCCACTCCTCGATCAGACGCAGGCGAGTCTTGTGGCTGCCGCTCAATTCCTCGTGCAACTGCTGCTCCAGCGCGGGCCGGTCCCGCGCTGGCTCGTAGGCCCGCAGCACCGCGCTATTCTCAGTCATGCCACTCGTTGCTCAACGAGTCGAGACGACGACGGAAGTGCTCGAACCCGCGATCGGCGTGCCCCTTGAAGTAGGCCAGCGCATTCTGATAAGTGGACGTGCAGATCGACTCCGGCCAGTGGATCCGTCCGCGACGGAATTCGACCTCGCCGAACTGGATCAGGCTGAGCACCTCCTTCTGCGGTCGTAGCGCTCTGCGCTCGAGCAGCGAGAGGAATCGCAGCGTGGTCCGGTAGCTCTCGAGCATCGGCGCAGTCAGCCGTTCGAAGAAACGCAGGGTTCGCCGGGATCGCTCCGCGATCTCGAAGGTGTCGCCCTCGCGGACCAGCAAGCGCTTGCGTTCGAGGTACTCCGCCGCGCCGGCCAGCGCCACCTGCCAATCGGCCCCCGGCGCGCTGGCGAACTCCTGGCCGAGCAGCTCGAGCATGAAGGCCACGTCGCGCGCGACGCCCTCCCAATCTCGCCGCTCAGGATCGGCCAGCAGCGCGCGGCACAACAGCGAAAGCGGCACGAAATGATGTAGCGTATTGTTGCGGTAATAGTCGAGCACCGGCCGTTTGCGCGGGTCGAGCGTCAGCACACCGCCCCAGACACTGGGCCGGCCCCAGGCATCCAGCTCGCGCTCGAGCTTGATCAGCCCCCCGTTCTGAAACAGGCTGATCGCGTCGGCCAGTCCCTTCTCCAGCTGTCGCAGCCCCTCCGACAGCGGCGCACCGACATCGTTCAGGTACTCGATCAGTCGTTCGGTGCCACGCAGCAACTCGCCGTAGGCCACGATGCCCTCCCGGTGGCACAACAGCACCGAGGCCAGCAGCGTGCTCGGATGGACCAGCAGCGCCGCGGAGATGCGATAGGTCACCTGACGTCCCAGCTTCTCGACCGCGGTGCGAAACTCGACTGACCGGTAGTTGCCCGGCTCGACCGAATGATCCGTCAGATACTTCTCCAGGCTGATCGGCTGGCCCAGCCGCAACGAGAGGCGCCCATGCTTGCGCTGCAGCAGCTTGTGGATCGAGAGCATGCCGAAGATGCTCTCGGCCTTCTTCGGCGCGCCCGACAGCTCGCGCATCAGGCTGGCTTCTTCGACCACCTTGTCGTAGGTCACCGCGACCGGCACGAGCGTCAAGTCCGAGAGCGTCGACGCCTCCATGAAGGTCTCGACCGCCATCGATAGCAGACCCAGCTTGGGCGTCAGCATCTTGCCGCTGCGACTGCGCGTGCCCTCGATGAAGAACATCATCGGGAAGCCTTCGCGCAACATGTGGGCCGTGTAATGGCGGAAGGCGGCCGGATAGACCGGGTCACCGCCGAACCGCCGGCGAATGAAAAACGCACCCGACTTGCGGAAGATGTGTCCCATCGGCCAGAAGGAGAGGTTCTTGCCGGCCGCGATCAGCGGGGTGGTGATGTCGCGGCAGTACATGTAGTAGCTGATCAACAAGTAGTCCAGATGGCTGCGATGGTTGGGGATCAGGACCACCGGCGAGGTCTTCATCAGCTGCTTGAGCTGCTCGATCTGCTCCTGCGGGATGTGCTCGATCTCGTCGTAGAGCAGGCCGAGCGCCCAGTCCATCACGCGCTTCCAGAGTCGCGGATAACGGTGATCCGGATCGGCGGCGATCTCCTCCAGGCAATCCAACGCGCGGGCCGAGACCTTTTCGGGCTTCTGGCCGGTCTTGCTGGCGATGCGCTCGAGGTCCGGCTGCATCTTGCGCAGCACCTTCTCGAGCACGCGTGCACGGGGCTTGTGCACCGGCCCGAGGATCACGCGCAGCTCGCGGAACAGGTAGGTGCGCAGCACCCAGCGCAGCTTGCGCGCGAGCTCCTCCTCGGTGGCCTCCGGATAACGCAGCAGAAAGTCCGCCAGGTTGACTGGCTCGCCGATGCGCACGAAGGCGTGCTTGCGATGACGCAGGAACATCAACGCCTTGCGAATGCGCCCCGGGTCCAGCCGCGGCCCCATCACGAAATCGAACAACGACTTGCGCAGGGAACCCGGACGCTTCTCCCAGAGCACCATCTGCGGCATCAGCAGGATCGGCCGCTCCATCTGGCGCTGCGCCCGAATCAGGCTGATCATCGGATCCCAGAGCGGACGCAGCCAGCGATCGAACAGCGTATCGGGACGCTTGAGGAAGATCAGGCTGCTCTTGCCGGACAGCGTCAGGTCCTTGAGGAAGCCGGTCTTGTGCGGCGGCGGCATGCGCCGGCCGCGCACCAGGTAGGAGCCCTTGGCCAGCGCCGTCTTGAGCATCTCGCGCAGCGGCTGCCAGGCCATCATGTTGATCGCATTCGAGAAGCGCGCCAGCGGCAGCCCATGCTCGTTGAACTTGAAATTGTAGATCAGGTAGTCCAGCTTGCTGCGCGTGCGGCAGACATAGACCACCACCCCATCTTCAGCCAGCTTCTTGACGCGCGCCACGTCCGGTTCGTCGAGCCGGATCGGTCGGAACAACCAGCCGAGCACCAGCCGGCTGAGCCAGCCGAAGTTGTCGTGCATGCTGGCCGCGTAGAAATCCACCTTGCTCTGGAACACCGTGGAGATCCGGCTCTCGGTCAGATTGTGCTGCGGTTCCGGCCTGGTTTCCTGCGAGGGCGGCTGGCTGACGCTCACGCCGGACCGGCCTTGCCAGTGGCCCGCCGCGCCAGCAGCCCACGGCCAAACCGGCCGAGATCGTCGAACAGGGTGTACATCACCGGCACCAGCAGCAGCGTCATCAAGGTCGAGGCCGCCAGCCCGCCGATCACCGTTCGGCCGAGGTGGTAATACGGGATGCCGGTCACCGCCTTGGTTCCCAGCGCCATCGGCAGCAGTCCGCCGATGGTGGTCAAGGCGGTCATCAGGATCGGGCGGAAGCGCTCCTTCGAACCGGTGATGATGGCCTGCATCCGTTCTTGCCCCTCGCCCCGCAGCCCGTGCACCCGGTCGATCAAGACCACGCCGTTATTGATCACGATACCGATCAGCACGATCAGTCCGATGAACGACATCATCTCGAGCGGGGTGCTGGTCAGGTAGAGCATCCAGTAGACGCCGAAGAAGGCGAACGGAATCGAGATCAGGATCGCCAGCGGCAGCAGCCAGGACTCGAAGAGAAAACCCATCAGGAAGAAGACCATCGCGATGGCCAGCCCGGCCTGGATCAGGAAATCCGCTTTCGCCTTGTCGAACTCCTCGAATCGCCCTTCTTTCTTGAACCCGTACCCTTCGGGAAAGCGCAGCATGCCCATCCGTTGGTCGATCGCGGCGCCGAGGGTCTGCAGGTTCTTGACGTCCGCCTTGGCCCGGATGCGCAGCACCGTGCGACGATTCTCGCGGTGAATCGAGCTGAAGGCCCGGTGCCGCTCGAAGCGCGCGATCGTGCCCAGCGGGACGCGCGTATTGTTCTTGGTCGGAATCAACAGCGCCTTGACCTCGTCGAGCCGAGGATCCGACTTGCGATCCATCTGTAGCCGCAGGAAGAACTCGCGATCCCCCGCGCGCAGCTTGGAGAGGAACTGACCGCGGTAGGTGTAGGCGATCATGCCCGCCGCCACGCTGGGTTCCACCCCGTAGCGCTCGGCCAGCTCGCGGTCGATCACCACTCGCACCTCGGTCTCGCCCTCTTCCAGCGGACTCTTCACCGATTCCAGCCCGGGCAGATCCTCGAGCAACGCGACCACTTCCTCCGACAGATCCGCGAGCACCTGCGTGTCCCTGCCGTGCAGCACGATCGGCAGCTCGACCTGTGCCTCCGCGTCCCCGCTGTTCTCGCGGCCCACGCGAACGATGATGCCCGGCAGATCGGGCATCAGCGCCTTCATCCGCGCGAGGGACTCCTTGCGACTGATCTTGCGGTCGGTCTCGTCGAGAAAGCACTCCAGCCTGCAACGGCGCGAGTTGAAGGCGCTGTAGAGGAAGCTCAGATCGAGCTCACCTTTGTGAGCCAGCAACTTGGTCTCGACCTGCTCCACCGCGGCGGAGGTCTGGCGCAACGTCCACGAGTCCGGCATGCGCAGGCGAATCGTGATTCGGCGATTTTCGCCGCGCTCCAGATCGGTCTTGTCGAGCTGGTCCTTGGCCCAGAATCCCGAGCCCAGCAACAAACAGGTCACGATCAGCATCTCGAGCCGTCGTCGCAGCGAGAAGGCCAGCAGCCAGAGATAGCCGCGGCTGAGCTGTTCGAGCGCCCCGCCGAGCAGTCGGTCGACCCAGCCGGTGAGCCTCGACAGCGGCGCGGGTAACCAGCGCCAGGCGCGGTCGCCCCCCTGCAACGCCAGCCGACAGGCCGGCGGGATCAGCACCATCGCCACCGCCAGACTCGCGCCGAGCGACAGGCAGACCGGCAACCCCAGCCGGATAATGAAGAAGCGAAACTGGCCACTTTCACCCGTCAGCATCAGCGGCAGGAAAACCACGATCGTGGTGGAGGTCGCGATGATGATCGCCAGCGTGACTCGACTGGTGCCGATCAGCGCCGCGGATCGTGGTGACTGCCCCAGCTCGGTCTGCGCACGCACCCCCTCCACGACCACCACGGAGTTGTCGACCAGCATGCCGACTCCGAGGGTCAGCCCCATCAGCGACAGCAGGTTCAAGGTCTCGCCGAAGAAGTACATCGCCACCAGCGCGGCCAGCAGCGAGATCGGGATGGCCAGCATCACGACCAGCGTCATGCGTACGCTGCGCAGGAACAGCAGCAGCACCAGCAACGCGACCAGCGCACCCTGCAGGATCGTGCGCTTGAGATTGTCGATCGACTCGACGATCACGCTGCCCTGATCCCAGATCACCTCGAAGCGGAAGTCCTGCAGCTGCGGATCGGTCTCCAGTTCCTGCTCGATCACCTCGCGCATCCGCCGACAGACCTCGACGGTATTGGCGTCGCTCTTCTTGGACAGTCGCATCGCAATCGAGCGCAGGCCGTTGATCCGTACCACCCGGTTCTCGAGCGCATAGTGCGCCTCGATCTTCGCCAGCTCGCCCAGCTTCAGTCCCGAACGGACGGGATACTGCAGCAGCGAACGAATCGAGTCGAAGCGGGCCACCGAGCGCAGGAAGTGCACGCGGTCGCCCTCGACGATCTTGCCGGCACTGAGCGAGAAGTTGTCGGCCTGCATCCGCTCGACCAGCTTGTAGAGGTCGATGCCCATGCCCTCGACCTGCTCCGGGCTCATGTCGATGTCGATCGTCGTCGCGAAGCCGCCCATGTAGTTCACCCGCGCGATGCCCGGGATGCGCTTGAGCCGGTTCTGGATTCGCTTGACGATCAGCGACTCGTTGCGCAGCTGCTCGGCCGGCGCGCCCTTGCGCAGGCTGACGGCCAGGAAGGCGACGGGGAAGTTGGACAGATTGAACTTGTAGATCCGCGGCCGCCGCGTGCCTTCGGGAAACTCCGTCTGCACCCGGTCCAGCCGATCGCGAACCTGGACGTAGGCGTCGTCGATCGAGACCGATTCGTCGAACTGCAGCCGAGCCTGGCAGCCACCGGAGTGGGAGCGGATGCTCATGTTCTTCAGCCCCGCCACGGTGCCGAGGATGCGCTCGAGCGGTCGGGTGATCTTCTGCTCCACCTCGCTGGGTGTGGAGTCGGGCAGCGAGATGTCGACCGTCAGGCTGCGCGCCTGGAATCCCGAGGGAAACAGCTCGAGCTGGATCCGCTGATAGGCGATCGTCCCGACCACCACCAGCGCCAGGAACAACATGAAGACGCTCACCGGGCGGTCTAGAAACAGCCGTACCAGGGGATTGGCGTCGCCAGGTTTGCTGTCGGACTGCATCGGTTGATTATACCCGACGGTCGAGCAGGGCGCGCGCCAGCAGAAACAGCAGGCTGCCCAGCACCGCGCCCTCGAGCCCGCCGACGGTCACGTCCAGCGGGTAGTGCACGCGCAACAGCGGCCGCGAAAAGCAGACCAGCAGTGCCCAGAGAGGCAACGCATGGAACGGCCAGAGGCGCGGACCCTCCAGGTAGCTGATGCCGATTCCCAGAAAGAAGCTGGCGAACATCATCGCGCCGAATGCGTGGCCCGACGGGAAAGAGAATCCCGTCGCCTTGACCCAGTGGGCGCGGATCAGCGGATGCAGGGCGACCGCGTCGAATCCCGGCCGGTCAATCTGGCGGCGCAAGTAGGCCGTGCGCGTCTTCTTGTCTGGCATCCGGTAGAACTGCTTTGCGGAGATCGGCAACGCCCTGGCCGCAACCAGCTCCTCGATCGACGGTCGTGGCACGCCGAAGTGCGACTTGACCAGATGCTCGTTGGCCATCACCGAGCCGCCGAGCAGTGCCCCGACCAGCAACAACATCACGACGGCTTCATCGCGACGCCGCGCGAAGCCCAGACCCGGACGCAGCACGACCAGCGCGATCAGCAGCAGCGCGAGCGTCGGCAACCCGTAGCGCCCGCCGCTCTCGGTGATCCCGTAGACCGCCAGCGCGGCCGGACCCGTCAAATCCAGTCGAGGCAACAAGAAGCTGACCGGCAGCAGCAAGCAGGCAGGGGCCAGCAAGGTCAACGAGCGCCGGAGGGACCGACCAATCGGAGTCGCCTCGGGGGTGGGCATCCGGGCATCATAGCACCTGCACCAGGAATCGACTGGCCGCCTCGGCGGAGATCCCGTACGCTCTTGCCCATGAAGCAGTTGGCCCGCGTGACCGCTTCCCTGCTCGTCCTGCTTTGCTGGGGCTGCGGACGGGGATGCCAGCCCGATCCCACCGGGGGACAAGAGAAACCACAGGCGGTCTTTCAGCGCGCGAGTGAAGCGCTGCGGACCGGCGACCACGCCACGCTCTACCGCTGTTACCAGCCGGGCGCCGAGCCACTGCTATTGCTCGAGACCTACCTCCGGGTTGTCGACGACCCGACCCGCCAGGATGCGCTGAAGCTGTTGCTGGCCAAGCACGGCGTGACAGCCAGCCACAAGGACGACCCGATCCTGCGGGACGCCATGTTCGCCGCGGTGGCGGACAAGCCCGCCTGCTTCGCCGCGCTGATGCGGTTGGCGCCCAGGCTCGCGCCACGCACCCTGATCGACGTGCGAACCCAGGGGGCCAGGGCGGTCGGCAAGGCGCAGTCCGGCAAGACCACGGTCGAGGTGCTGTTTCGCAAGATCGCCGGCGCCTGGTACCTGCTACCGACGCTACGCGCGGTATCCGAGACGGAAAAGAGCCAGCACCGCGCGACCGGCGCAATCGCGCAGATGGCCGGGCAGGGCGACAAGGGACGCGCGCAACTGGCAAAGCTGCTCGCCCACGAAACGGATCCTGCAATGCTGACGCTGATCTGTCGCACGCTACTGGAGCTGGGCAACCCCGGACTGAAGCTGCTGCTCGACGACAATCCAGCCTACACGCCACAAACCCGCCAGCAGATATACCAGGCGCTGCTGCGTTTACCGGCCAGTCGTGGCGAGGCGATCCCGCTGCTGATCGATGCGCTGGCCGGCCAGAACCCGGCGCCGAGTGTGCTGCTCGGCAGCACGTTCAAGGAGGCCGCGACCCGTCCGCTGATCCGGGCCCTCGAACACGAGCACCCGACCGTCCGGCAGCAGGCCGCCACGCTGCTCGGCGCCTCCCGTGACGACGTAGCCCTCGCGCCGCTGACCGCCGCGTTGAAGGACGCCGCAGTGCGGCAGGCCGCCGCCCTGGCACTCAGCGCCTACGGGCCACGAGCAGAGGGTGCGATCGCAGGCCTGATCGACGTGCTGCGCCACCCGGACGCCAGCCAGTCAGCCGCAACCGCACTCGGTCGCATCGGCAAGCCCGCGGTCGCCGCGTTGACCATCGCGCTGCGAACCCCCGCGCTGGCGCGTGCGGCGGCCAGCGCGCTGGCGCACATCGGCCCCGACGCCGTCGCCGCAACCGCGCAACTGATCTTGACCGTCCAGCTGAAATACGGCGCCTACGAGGAGGCCGCCCAGGCGCTCGGCGCAATTGGCCCCGGAGCAGCCGCGGCCGTGCCCACCTTGATCGCGGCGCTGGCGCCGCGAGCTTCCGCCCGGCTGCACCTGCGGGCGCAGAACGCGCTGGTCGAGATCGGCAAGCCCGCGCTGCCCGAACTGGCCCGGGCGACCCGCCACGCCAACCCGGAGATCCGGCGCGCCGCGATCTCGGTGCTCGGCCGCATCGGCCTCTCCGACCCGGTCATCTCGCGTGCACTGATGGAGTCGCTGAAGGACCCCAGCGCGCGTGTTCGCTGGCAAGCAGTCGGCACCCTGCGAGCGCTGAAGGACACCCGCGCACTGGCGGCCCTGGAGCAGAAAGCCCGCGACGACAAGGCGCCGCGCGTGCGCAACGCCGCGCTGGTTGCGGTGTGGGCGCTGGACCCGAAGCGGGCGCTGCCCCACGCCAGAAGCGCCACCCACAGCGCAGTGGCCGAATGCCGCCGACAGGCGGCCGACGTGCTGGGCCGACTCGGACCGTCCGCCGCTGAGGCCTACGACGAGCTACTCAAACTGCTCGGCGACACGCACTGGTCGGTGCGCAGGGCAAGCGCCACCGCGCTCGGTCAACTGGGGGACGCGCGGGCAATTGCCGCGCTGAAGAAGCTGGCGCAAGACCCGATCGGCCTCGTGCGCGAGGCGGCGGCCGGGGCGCTGAAAAAGTTGAAGCGCTAGTTCGCCGCCAGCCAGGTCTCCGCCTCCTGGACGACGCCCTCCACCGTTCCCTCTTCGAACGGCGAATCCAGGTTGGCCGAAGCCAGTAACTGCAGATAGGGCTGGCTGCCGCCCAGGCGACAGAGCGCGACATAGTCGGTCAACGCCGCGGGGCGGTCGGACTGCGACTGCTTCCAGAATTGCAAAGCCCCCGTCAGCGCGAGGCTGTAGTCGATGTAATAGAACGGCCACTTGTAGATGTGCCGCTGCATCTGCCACAGGCCGCCATCCTGCACGTGCGGCAGCCCGCCATAGTCGCGGTGCGGCAGGTAGATCTGTTCCATCTCCTGCCAGGCGCCGTGCCGATCGGCCGGCGTGGCGCTCGGGTGCTCGTAGACCCAGTGCTGAAAGTGATCGACCGCGCAACCGTACGGCAAGAACTGCAGCGCCTGGATCAGATGGTCCCGGCGAAAGCGCTGGGCCTGGTCGCCGAAGAACAGCTCCATCTCGGGCCAGCAGAGATACTCCAGCCCCATCGAGTGAATCTCGCAGGCTTCCGCCGTGGGCCAGCCATACTCCAGCAGCGGCAGATCGCGGCTCATGTAGCCCTGGAACGCGTGGCCGCACTCGTGGGTCAGCACGCGCACGTCATGCTGCGTGCCGTTGAAGTTGGCGTAGATGAACGGGACCTTGTGCTCGGGGAAGGCCGTGCAGAAGCCGCCGCCGGCCTTGCTCGGCCGATTATCGAGATCCATCAGCTCGCGCTGGACGAGCATCTCGAAGAACTCCGCCAGCTCCGGGTGCATCGAACGGTACATCTCGACTGCACGCTCGACCTGCCAGTCGACACCGCCCAGCGGTGCGGGATTGCCGTCGAGATGCTGGACCGCCTCGTCCTGGAACAGCAGCCGCTCCAGGCCCAGCCGCTGCGCCTGCTCCGCCCGCAAGCGCGTGGCCACCGGCACCACATGACGCACCACCTGCTCGCGAAAACGGGCCACCTCGGCCGGCCCATAATCGGTGCGCGTCATCTTGTGGTAGGCCAGTGGAATGTAGCTCTCGTAGCCCAGCGCCCGGCCCATCTGGTCGCGCAATCCCACCAGCTCGTGAAAGATCCGGTCCAGCGTTTCGGCCTGCCTTGCCACATGACCCCAGCGCGCCTGCTGCGCTGCCAGACGCACCTGCGGGTCCGCGTCGGAGTAGAACTTGTCCAGCGAGGGGAAGTTCAGCTCCTCCCCCTGGAACGGAATGCGTGCGCTGGCTAGCAAGGTGGTGTACTCGGTTCCCAGTCGCGCCTCCTGCTTCATCTGCCTTGCGATCTTCGGCTCGAAGCTGGCCGCCTCCGCTTCCAGCACGCTGAACAGCTGGGCCCCCAGCTGGGTCTCAAGGGCGCCGCGGTGCGGTGAGTCCAGCAGCTTCTGCGCCAGATCGACATAGAGCTCGCTGAAGATCGGCGCGTGTTCGTCGAAGAAGGTCTTCTCGACCTTGGCCCGCTCGTCGGTGGTGTCCTGATGATAGTACACGTCGGCCAGCGACGAGGCGGTCGAGAGCGTGCGCTGCAACGCCTGCCACGGCGGCACGATCGCCGCATAGTCCTCGGCGCTGTCGGCCTCGTCCAGCTGGCTGGAGAGCGCGGCCATGGCGCTTTTCAGCTGTTCGATATCTGGACGAAGATAGGGCATCTCGGAGAACTTCAGCGCGGCGTCGGTCATGCGCACATGATACAATTTTGTTTCCTCGAGTTGGAGACCCAATGGCACACGCATATGCGGAGCTTCTCAAGATCGTGGCCGATCTGCGGGACCTATCGGCCATCCAGAGCCTGGCCAGCTGGGACCAGGAAACCCAGATGCCGCCCAAGGGCGCCGCTCGCCGGGCGGAGCAGATGTCGATCATGTCGCGGCTGATCCACGAGCGTTTCACCACCGCACAGGTCGGCGAGCTGATCGAGGCCTCGCAGGAG
>CAZMLI010000095.1:0-13353 GCA_964566865.1 uncultured Planctomycetota bacterium | reverse complement strand
GTCTTCGGCGGGTTCTACAACTACCTGCAGCTGCAGAGCGGATTGACGCTCTACGTGCGCGTCAAGTAGGCCGGCTTCTCCTCCGGCGTCCGCACCTCGGGATCCAGCCAGCGGAACAGCGCCGCCGTCTGCGCCAGCAGGACGGCCGCGAAGCCGAACAGCACGGTGTAGCCCCACTGCTGGATCGCCCAGCCGGCCAGCGGGGTGAACAGCAATGAGCCGACCTCGACCATCATCGTGAAGACCGTCACCACCACGCCGCGCCGCTCCAGCACGCAGCGTTCGACGACCAGTGCGTTGAGGATCGGAAAGACATACCCATGCCCCATGCCGGCCAGCACACCCGCCAGCCAGAGCCACTGGCGCGAGTCGGCCAGACCAAGCAACATCACGCCCGAGGCCTGGAGCAACAGCGAGGGCAACAGCAAGCGCGCCGGCCCCACACGGTCCGGCACGCCGCGACCGATCAGCCGCAAGGCAACGGCGGCCATGCCATAGGGCAGGAAGAAGTTGCTGACGCTGCCCAGCGACCGGGCCTGACACAGCGGCTCGAGGAAGGCGAAGTAGACACCGACAACCATGCCCCAGCAAATGCTGACGGACCAGATCGCGCGAAAGGGACGGTGCCCGATCGCGTAGGACCAGGCCGCCAGGCCAGAGCCCCCAGCCGACTTCTCGGGCTTGGTCTCGCGGCAGAGCACGCTGACGATCAAGCCGGCGGTGGCCACCAATCCCATCGTCTTGAAGTAGGCATCGAACCCGTGATGCTCCACCAGCCACTCGCCGATCAGCGGACCGATGCCGATCGAGAACAGCCCGACGGCGCCGAAGACGGCCAGCCCCTCGGTCCGGCGCGAGGCCGGCGAGATGTCCGAGGCATAGGTGAACAGGACCGTGAACAGCGCGCCGGTCCCCACCCCGTGCAGGATGCGCAGGGCATACAAACCGAGGCCGATGCCCTCGATCCAGTTATAGACCGGAAAGCAAATCGCGGTCAGCAGGCCGCCGATGGCGAAGGCCGCGCGCCGCCCCAGCACGTCCAGCACCCAGCCGATGAACGGCCGCAGCAACAGCCCGCTGAGCGTCGCGGCGGCATAGACCGAGCCGATCTGTAACTCGTCGCCGCCGAGCAGACGGACGAACTTCGACAGCACCGGCGGGACGGAGAGGATCGCCACCGCCAGTAAAAGATGCGCGAAGGAGACCAGCCAGAACGTCGAGGTGAAGAGGGGTTCTGGGGCGTCAGACAGGCGTGGGGTTTTCATCCTGCCGACCGATCTCGAGCATGCGCTCGACCGCGCGCAAGGCGCCCGCCTGGACCTCTGCCGGCACCTCGACGGCATGCACCTCGTCGCGCAGCGAGATCAGCACCTTTTCCAGGGTGATCCGCTTCATGTGCGGACAGATCGAGCAGGACTTGACGAACTCCAGCTCGGGGTGGGCCGACTGGACGTTGTCGGCCATGCTGCACTCGGTGACCATCAGCACCCGCTCGGTCTTCACCTCGGCGAGGTGGTTGATCATGCCGCTGGTCGAGCCGACATAATCGGAGGCGGCGACCACCTCGGGCGAGCACTCGGGATGGGTCAGAATCGTCAACCCCGGGTACTGCTTGCGGTAGGCCTCGAGCTGCCCCACGCTGAACTGATCGTGCACGATGCAGGTGCCGTGCCAGGTGATGACCTTGACCTTGGTCAAGGCCGCCACGTTGCGCGCCAGGTACTCGTCCGGCAGAAAGATCACCTCATCGGCGCCCATCGCCTCGACCACCCGCTGCGCGTTGGCCGAAGTACAGACAACATCCGACTCGGCCTTGATGTCGGCCGGGGTGTTCATGTAGGTCACCACCGGCCGCCCGGGGTACTTGGCCTTCAGCGCCCGCACGTCCGCCGGCGTGATGCTCTCCGAGAGCGAGCAGCCCGCGTTGGGATCCGGGATCAGCACCAGCTTGTCGGGGCTGAGAATCTTGGCCGTCTCGGCCATGAAGTGCACCCCGCAGAAGACGATGATCTCCGCATCGGTCTTCTGTGCCTCGTAGGCCAGCCCGAGAGAGTCGCCCGTATAGTCCGAGATTCCGTGGAAGATCGCCGGGACCTGGTAGTTATGGCCCAGAATCACGGCCTTTTTCTCCGCCTTGAGGCGGTTGATCTCGTGGATCAGCGGCGCCTGCAGCTCCCACTCGAAGCGGGGCGTGGAGTCCCTGACCTTCTCGTAGATGTGTTCGGTGGCGCTGGCCACCTGGGCGTCAAAGATGGGGATCGCGGACATGGGGAGGGAAGAATAGCACAATCCTGAGAACGCGCCAGTCCCGCGCCCCCAGGCTTGACTTGCAGGCCACCGCCCCCTACAGTGAGCGGTGGCGGGCAGTATTCCGGAGTACACAAGGATGACACGTATCACCCGCTCCCTACTCATTGCCCTGTTGGCCTTCCTGGCCCCTTCCATGCTCGCAGCGGACGACTCCCGGCTGCCGACCCAGAAGCAGCTGGAAGAGTTCATCCAGCACTGCCAGCAGCAGATCGCGCGGCACAAGGCCAAGCCCGACCCAGCCAAAGCGCCAGCGACAACCAAAAAGGAAGTCGCCAAACAGGAGCAGGCTCCGCCCCACACGGCGACCGACAAGGACCGCGCCCAGGCCCACCGATTGGCCGTCGAGTTGAGCAAGGAGAAGAAGCTCGAGAAGTCGCGCATCAAGTGGTACCTCGACCGCTTCAAGAAGCACAACGTGCCCGGCATCTTCGTCTCGCTCTACCCGCTGTTGACCTACGACTCGCTGGGCGAGACGCGCTGGCTGATTTTCAATCTGGGCGAGAGCATGCTGCCGAAGGTCTTCGACAAGAGGCTGGCGCGCAAACGCCCCGGCGCCCTGGGCAATACCAAGAGTGATGACGCGGAGAACGAGGCGCTCAAGCTGCAGTGCCACAGCCCGCAGCATCTGGCGCTGCGTAACTGGATGATCAACGGCGGCGCATTGAAAACCGACGCGGAAGCCAAGCGGCTGGTCGGCAAGCGGATCCGCAAAGCGCTCGCGCTGCTCAAGGAACTGCAGGACGCGCGAGACGAGGATGCCGCCGAGCACGCGATGGTCCGCCTGGCCCAGACGGGCGAGGAGTGGATCGTCTATCCGCTGGTGTTCAACAAGCCGATCAGCAAGCAGTGGGTGCGCACCGCCGCCAACCGCCTGCTGAAGCACTTCACCGGCAAAACCATGGCCGATGCCGCACGCGGCGGTCGTCGAGGCGGCAAGCGCCGGGAGGAGCAGGTCAAGAAACGCTGGCAACGACGGTCCAAGCAATTCGTGCGGAACTTCATCTTCAAGCAGAACTGCGATTACTGCGAGTGGGTGGTCAAGAAGGTGGTGCTCAAGACGGGCGACTGATCCGCGGACGGCGGGCTACTTCGTCTTCGGCAACCGCAGGCAGTAGAAGTGTCCGTGCTGGGTGCCCGTATAGAGCAGGTCGCCATCAATCCGCGTCTCCGTGCGCACCGGACCGCTCAGCTTGTAGCGCCAGTGTTCCTTGCCGGTCTTCGCATCCGCGCAGACCAGCGTCCCGTCATCACAGCCGAAGTAGACCCGGCCCTGATGGACCAGCGCCGAGATGTACAGCTTCTTCGGCATCTGCTTCTTCCAGACCAGCTTGCCCTCGTCGGCGGTCAGGCAGTAGATGAAGCGGTCCCAGCTGGTGACGTAGACCAGGCCGTCCGCCTCGGCCACCTCGCAGAGCGGGATCCCGCCCGTCTTGAACTTCCAGACCTCCCGCATCCGGTCGATCGCCACCGCGTGCACGTAGCCGTCGTAGCCGGTCAGGTAGACCCGCCCCGCCTTGTCCACCGCTGACAGCGAGTAGAGCTTGCCGCCCAGCGTCAGCCTGCCGAGCAGCTTTCCAGTGCCGTCCAGCCGGTTGAGCTTGCCGTCGAAGCTGGGCACGTAGAATGCGCCCTTGTGCTTGCGCACGGTGGCAGAGATCATCCCGCCCGCCTTGAAGCGCCAGCGGCGCTGTCCGCTCTGGATGTCCAGCGCGGACAGGGTCCCGTCGAGGCTGCCGACCAGCACCGTCTGCCCCTGGCGCACGGGCGTGCCATAGACCTTGTTGCCGGTCTTGTAGATCCACTGCAGCTTGCCCGTGATCGGATCGAACCCGCGCACCGCCCCGTCGTCACAGCCGACGATCAGCCGATCGCCAATCATCTTCGGCGCGCCGTGATATCCGCGCGGCGCCTGATGGCTCCAGCGCAGGGCGCCCGTCGTCTTCCAGCGTCGCTGCAAGGCGCCCGCACAATCGGCGATGTACAACCAGGGGCCCGAAACTTCGGGCATGGCGCGGATTCAGTTCTTGTGGAACGACTGCCAGACTTTCTCCGGCTGGGCGTCGGCCGCCAACGAGGCCGGCGCCAGCAGCAACAGGCTCATCAGTAGCGCGGCGGCTCTCATCCGCGCTCCAGCCTGGCCGTCTCCCGCTTGACGCGGGCCTGCTTGACCTTGCGCTGGATCCGGTAGTTGAGCAAGGCGAACAGCCCGACGATCAGGATCATCGCTGGCACCGAGATGTACCAGCTCTGCAGCAATACTCGCAGGTTGCCGCCGATCAGGTGCGCGCCGGCGGCGAGCCCGAAGGCGCCGATGAAGGCGCCGGTGAAGATCGCCAGCATGATTCGCCGCCGGGGTAGCCCCATGATCCTGCCGAGCAGCGTCCCGCCGATCGCGCCGGTGCCGGTCAGCGGAAAGGCGACGAACAGCATCACGCCGACGAAGGTCGCCTTGCGCATCCAGGGGCTGACCTCGAGGATGTCCTTGCTGGTATTCTGCACCGCCTCGAGCCGGGAGCCGATGCCGGGCACCTTGTACAGCCAGGCCAGGTTGAAGGCGATCAGGAACGCGACGCAGGTGTCCATGTAGACGATCAGCGCCGCCACGTAGAAGGGCCGCATCGGATCGTCCAGGCTGATCCCGCCAAACACGGCGAACTTGCCCAGAAAGACGAAGATCGCCGTCATCAGCGCGACCAGCTTGAAGAACTCGGCATAGCCGAACGCAAGCACCACCAGTACCAGCAGCCCGGACGTGATCAGGATCGGCGCCGTGCTGAACAGTACGCGCATCAGCAGGGAGCGCTGGATATCTTCCTCTGGGTCTATGACTGGCATCGTTCAGAACCCGGCGAGAACTACTTTGGCCCAGCCGCGAAGAAGAGCTTCATCTTCGCCTCGACGGCATCGATCGACCCGACCTCCTGCTCGAACAGCGTCGCGGCCGCCGTGTTGCGAGTCTTCTGGTCGCCGCGCACCTTGCGCAGGAATCCGCCGTCCAGCTGCTTGCGAAAGCGGAGAAAGCCGGCCTTCAGCTTCTTGTCCGTGGTCTTGTTGAGGAAGTAGAACAGTCCCCAGGCCTCCGAGTAGAACGCCATCGAGGCCTTGCGGCTGGCATTGATGCTCGACAGGGCGTTGCCCGCCATCAGCTTGCGCAGCGGCATCCAGTCCGAGGTGTTCATCAAGCGCTTGAGCCAGTAGTACCGAGGGGCGTTCCAGATGCCCGTCTGCAGCTTGTCGCTGCCGTCGATCCACTTGTGCGCCTCGTGAAAGGTCGCCATGCCCTCGGCGTACCACGAGGTGATCGCGCCGGTGTAGGACCGACCGAAGAACAGGTGCGCCCCCTCGTGCACGATCGTGCGAAAGTACTGCTTGTTGTTTCGTGTCTTGTTCCAGCAAGCGAACAGGTTCTCATTCGAAAGTGCGACACCGGCGGCGCCCAGCAGCGATTTGCGGTTCGTTCCCAGGCACCATTTCTGCCAGTCCTCGTACGTCCGAAAGACCCAGCAGGTCATCTTCTTGCCCGGTTCCTTGTCGCCAAAAAAGGGCTTATAGTTCTTGTACGCCGCCTCGAGCGTTTTGGCCACCTGCTCGACGAAATCATGGTCCATGTTGGAGCGGATTCGGTAGTGCTCGGTCTCCCGCTCCCAGGCCTTTTCCCAGTCGGCCCGGATCTTGTTCAGCTCCGCCTTGATGTACCACTTGTTCTCGTACTTCAGGTACCCCTGGGCCAGCAGCTTGGCGTCGCCTTGCGGGATCCAGGCGCCCTTGTACTTGACGAAGCCGGCCTCGAGCCGCTGCTTGTCCTCGGGCGTGACCCAGCCTCCCTGATAGCGGACCAGCCCCTTGGTGCGCATCTCCTGCTCTTCGGGAGTGACCAGCCGACCCTTGTAGGGCCGGAACCCGCCCTGCGGCGGCGACACACCCAGCCGGTGCGCCAGGTAGCGATCGATCTCACGCCGCTTGCTCGGGTACCGCCGGTAGAGCCGGATCAATGCCCGGTTGGCTGCCTTCAGGCTCCCCCGCTCGTAGGCGAAGATCCCCGCCCCGAGCAGGTTGTTGCTCGACTGGGGCAACTGCTCGAACAACGACATCAGCCGCTTGGCGCCAAGGAAGCGCCAGCGATCGCTGACGCGCCCCTGATCCAGTCGGATCGTGTACTTGTCCTCGGTCGCCTCGGCCAGCTTGCCGGAGAGGTTCTTGTCCAGGTCGAACGGCGTCTTTTCGAGCGGGATACCGGTCTTGTTGATCAGCGACAGCAGCGCCTCGAAGACCTGTCGCTCGCGCCGCAAGACACGCAGCTCCCCCTCGAGCTGCCGCTTGAGCTTCCACTGCTTGACCTCGCCGATCAGCTCCTCGAGCGCCGCCTCCGCCTCCGTGTAGCGGTACAAGCGGGTCAGGCTGAGGATCTCGCCCGCCTCGGCCAGAATCCGCCGCCTGACGGCCGCCGGATCCTCCTTCGGTATCTTGCGCTCGACCCGTTTGGGCTCGACCTTCGGCCTCTTCTTGACCGGCCCGAGCGGAATCGGCCTGGACTCACGCGTGGTCAGCCGCTCGATCTCGGCGGCCGACCAGCCGAGCTCGCGGGCCACCGCCTGGACCTCGCGGCCCGTCGCCTGCTTGCTCAGGAACGCCTTGTGCAGCAAGCTGAAGGCCTGCTTTTTCTGCCCGATGAAGCCGCTGAACGAGGCGAAGGCCAGCGGCTGATCGCGCGAGAGGGCGAGTTCCCGATAGGCCGACAGCAGCTCCAAGTTGGCCAGGTCGGCCCACTTGTACTCGACCAGCCGCCGCCCGCCCGTCGCCGTCTCGATCGAGAGCGCGAGCAGCGTCTCAGTCACCTTGCTCACGCGCACGCCGGTGAAGTCGATCAGCCGCAGCCGGGCCTTGGTCTTGCGGGCCGTGCCAAGCCGATCGAGCAACCCCGCGAACAGGCCTTGATGGCGCCGGTACAGACTGACCACCTGCGCGGTGATCTTGTCCGGATGCGCCTGGATCAGGCCCTGCGCCCCGATGTAATCGTGCCGCTTGAGCAGGCCGAGCACGATCTGCTCCTCGGCCGATCCGCCCGCCGCACGTTTGGCCTTGCTGGCCGCCTCGCCCTGCATCCGCACGGAGGCGGCCTGCTCTTCGGCCCGCTTGCGCTTCTGCGTGATGGTCTGCACCAGTACCCCGAGCAGGACGATCAGGGCCACGCCGCCCACGACGAACTTGAGCATCCCGCCGACGGCCCGCTGGGTGCTCTGCAGGTCGGCCGAACTGGCGCGCCGGCGACGCGAGGAAGGTCCAACGCCGATCCGGCCGCTGGCGCGTTCTGCCCCCGCAAGCTGCTCGCCACCCCTGCGCACGAGCCGGAACTCCTGCTGCGCAAAGCTGATCCGCTCGCCGCCGGTGAGCGTACGTCGGGTGATGCGCACCCCATCGACCAGCGTGCCATTGCTGCTGGTGTCCTCGATGTGCACCTCGGCGGAGAGCACCACCAGGCGCGCATGCCTGGCCGAGATCCCGACGCCTTCGATCTTGATCTCGTTGCCCTGATCGCGGCCGACGAAGGTCTCGCCCTCGGAGAGCACGGTGATGCGTCCCGCGTGCTCCCCGTTCAGGGCGACCAGCTCGAACTGGGTCCCGGCCGTCGCTGTCGAACCGGCGGAGGCCTTGTAATCCGGCAGCGCGATGGTCGGCTCGAACTCGGGCTCGTGCTCGATCTCGGGCGCTGCGAGCGCGGTCTCATCGGCGGACTGGCCCGGCTCGATCAACATGATGCGGGTCTGACCGATGCTGAAGATCTGACCCGGCATCAGCGTCACCGCCGTCTCGATCCGGCGGCCTTCGAGCAGGGTGCCATTGCTGCTCTCCAGATCGCCGAGCCGGATGATCGGCCCGTCCCGCCAGACCTTGCAATGTCGTCGCGACGCCTTGGTCTCGGTGATCTGGATATCGCAGCCGCCCTCGCGACCAATGATCAGCGAATCCCCGTCAGCCAGCGGAAAGATCGCGGCTGGATTGGATCCCAGGATTTTCAGCTCCAGATCGGGCATGACCCACTAATTCTAGCAGGGATGATAGACTCGGGCAGCCCCCAGTCGCATCAATCCCCCGAGGACCAAGCCATGCGGATTTCGCTGATCCTGCTGCTGGCCACGCTGCTACTTGGCTGCGAAACGCGAACACACAAGAACCTGCGACTCGAACACGAGGCGCTGCAGATCGAGCACACCCGTGTGCTCGAGCAGATGAACGGCATCTGGCAGCAGTCGCTCAAGACGCGCTTTCCCTTGATCGAGCCCGTGGCCCCGAGTCAGAAGGTCACGCTCGACCCCAAGCACATGCGCTACATCCGGGCGATCGAGCTCGCCCCCGACCCGCACGTGAACAACCAGTGGCAGGTCACGGTGACCCACCAGACCGAGAAGTCGAAAGTCCACCCGAACTACGTGATCTACCTGTTCGACCGCCGCGGCCTCAACATCGGCAAGCTGCGGGTCGACCCGAAGAAGTGGGCCGGGATGCGCAAGGCGATGCTGAAGCCCGGTGCAGCCTCGATCACCACGATGGAGATCCCGCTCGACTTCCCCGAGCGGCCCCGCTACTTCTGGATTCGCTTCCTCGGATAATATGATAAGCTCCGCCCATTCCCTGACCCTTTGACGGAGAGTCTTTGCATGGAGCCCGTTCTCCAGGTCGCACTGGATTTTCTCAACCTCAACCGGGCCCTGAAGGTCGCGAGGGCCGCCCACGACGCCGGCGCCACCTGGTTCGAAGCCGGCACCCCGCTGATCAAGAGCGAGGGGCTGGAGGCGGTTCGTGCACTGCGCAAGGAGTTCCCGCAGGCCCATATCATCGCCGACATGAAGACGATGGACGCCGGGCGCATCGAGGTCGAGGCCGCGGCCAAGGCCGGCGCCAATCTGGTGATGGTGCTCGGCGTCGCCAGCATGTCGACGATCGCCGAGTGCATCGAGGTGGCGCGCAACTACGGGGTGCAGGTCGGCATCGACACCGTCGGCGTCGCCGACCCCGCCGGCCTGGCCAGCGAGTGCGCGGCCATGGGCGCCCACATCATCGGCGTGCACTGTCCGATCGACGACCAGATGCAAGGCAAGTCGCCCTTCGAGCGACTGGCCCAGGTGGCGAAAGCGGTCGACATCCCGGTCGCCGCCGCGGGTGGCATCAACTCCGAGACGGCGGCGCGCGCGGTCGAAGCCGGCGCCAGCATCGTCGTCGTGGGCGGCGCGATCACCAAGGCGGAGCAGCCAGGCGAGGCGACCGCGCAGATCCTCGAAGCCATGCGCACCGGAGAGTCGATCGAGACGACGCTGTTCAAGCGCGGCGGCGAGGCCGATATCCGCACCATCCTGGAGCAGGTCTCGACCCCCAACATCTCGGACGCGCAGCACCGCTCCGGTGAGATCCCCAACCTGCACGCCTGCCAGACCGGGGCCCGCGCGGTCGGACGGGCTGTCACCGTGCGAACCTATCCGGGTGACTGGGCCAAGCCCGTCGCGGCGATCGAGCACTGCGAGGAAGGCGACATCCTGGTCATCGACGCCGCAGGTGCGGGACCCGCTGTCTGGGGCGAACTGGCCAGCGAGAGCGCCCTGCAGCGCAAGATCTCGGCCTGCATCATCTACGGCGCGATCCGCGACATCGACAGCATCCGCGAGATCGGCTTTCCCTGCTGGGCCACGATCATCACCCCCACCGCGGGCGAACCCAAGGGCTTCGGCGAGATCGGCGTGCCGATCCAGATGTCCGGCGTGACGGTCGAGCCGGGCGACTGGATCGTCTGCGACGACAGCGGCGTCGTGCGGGTCGAGCGCCAGAAGGCGGTCGAGGTGGCCAACCGCGCGATGACCGTGCTGGAAACCGAGAACCGGCTGCGCCAGGAAATTCGCCAGGCGAGCACGCTTTCGGAGGTGATGGAGTTGCTGCGCTGGGAGAAGAAATAGCCCGGCCCCGGATCAACGTGCGACGGGTCGCGATCGCGGCGTCGTGCTGCTGCATGCTGCTGCTGGGCAGCTTCGTCGGCTGGTGGACGCTGGTCGAGTTGCCGCGTGCGCGCGCCGAAGAAGCCCGCCACCAGCGCGAAGCCTGCCGCAAGAACCTGGAGCAGATCGTCGTCGCCTGCCGCCTGTTCCGCGAGATGGATGGTCAGGGCCAGCGGTATCCATTCGACTGGACCGAGGCGATGCGCAGCGGTGAGATTCAACCCGAGACACTGCGCTGCCCGCTGGACACGAGCAAGGGGCAGAGCAGCTACAGCTATCTGGGCGACAGCCCGATGGTCGTTGCGGCCGAGCGCTACGTGCTGGCCTACGAGACCTTCCACAATCACAAGGACGGCGGCCCTCCCGGACACCTGGTCGCCTTCGCCGACCTGAAGGTACGCTGGATCCCGACCCAGGAGTTGCAGGCCATCCTGCGCCGACAGAAGCAAGGACTCGACCGATGACGATCACCGTCAATGGCGACTCCCGAGAGCTGCCG
Organism: uncultured Planctomycetota bacterium; assembly: GCA_964566865.1. Classification (GTDB taxonomy): domain Bacteria; phylum Planctomycetota; class JACQVV01; order JACQVV01; family CAZANL01; genus CAZMLI01. The sequence continues at coordinate 2,562 of CAZMLI010000095.1, read as the reverse complement.
GACAGCAGCTCGGTCAGCGACTTGCTGGCGCTGCTCGGGATGCACGAGATCCGTCTGGCGGTGGAGCGCAACCGCGCGGTGGTCCCGAGTTCCCGATTCGACGAGATCACACTCTGCGAGGGCGACTCGATCGAGATCGTCACCCTCGTCGGCGGCGGATAGCAACCATGAGCGCAATCAAACTCGGGGACCACAGCCTGACCAGCCGGTTGATCCTCGGCACCGGAAAGTACGCGGACAACGCCCAGATGCTCGAGGCGCTGGAGGCCTCGGGCACCGAGATGGTGACCGTCGCGGTGCGCCGCCTGGACCTGGGCGGCAAGGACGGCCCGAACCTGCTCGAAGCGCTCGGCGATCGCTACATCATCCTGCCCAACACGGCCGGCTGCTACACCGCCGAGGATGCGATCCGTACGGCCCACATCGCGCGCGAACTGTCGGGCAACGACCTGATCAAGCTCGAGGTGCTCGGCGACGAACGCACCCTGCTGCCCGATCCAGTGGCCACGCTCGAGGCCACCCGGCAGCTCGTCAGCGACGGCTTCACCGTGATGGTCTATACCTCCGACGACCCGATCATCGCGCTGCGCCTCGAAGATGCCGGCGCGACCTCGGTGATGCCCGCCGGCAGCCCGATCGGCTCCGGCCAGGGCGTGCTCAACCCGAACAACATCCGCATCATCCTCGAGCAACTGCAGGTCCCGGTGATCGTCGACGCCGGCGTCGGCACCGCCTCCGACGTGGCGATCGCGATGGAGCTCGGCGTCGCAGGCATCTTGCTCAATTCCGGCGTCGCACTGGCCACAGATCCGATCAAGATGGCCCACGCCATGCGCCACGCCACCGAGGCCGGACGGCTGGCCTACGAGGCCGGTCGGATCCCCCGCCGGCTGTACGCCAAGGCCAGCTCCCCCACCGAAGGTCTGGTCAGCTAACGCGCGAGTGCCGTGGTTCGAGGGTGTCATCCTCCCGCCGATCCGGGTAGGATTGAGTTGTCATGACGCAGACGCGCACGCGCACGGCGGACGTGTTGATCATCGGGGGCGGGTTGGCTGGAATCCGCGCGGCGGTCGCTGCGCGAGAGGCCGGTAGCGAGCCACTGATCGTCTCCGACCGGCCCATCGGCTCCGGCGGGAGCACCTTCTACCTGCACCGCGGGCCATGGGGCATTCATGCTGCTCAGCGCAGCGGACCCGACTGGGACGAGCCCGAGGCCCACCTGGCGGAGATTCTCGCGCGCGGCGAGGGCATCGCAGACCCTCGCCTGGCCGAGGTACTGGCGAACGAGGCGCCGGAGGCGTTGCGACTGTTGCGTGACTGGGGTGTGACGTTCCCGCGCACCGCCGAGGGCAAGCTGCAGCGCCGAGCCGCCTGTTTCTCGACGGCGCCGCGCGCGGTGGTTGCCGACAGCGCCGAAAGCATTCAGCAACCGCTGGCGCGGGTCGCGTGTCGCCTGCCCACGCTGACTGCGCGGGTGGATCAGCTGCTGATCGGCGTCGAAGGCGTCTTTGGTGCCATGGCGGTCGATAGCGAGGGCATCGGTTACGAACTGCTAGCGAAGAGCGTCGTGCTCGCGACCGGCGGCGGTGGCGGATTGTTCGAGAACGCGCTGGCGCCGGCGCATCAACTGGCCGAAGGGCACGGCATGGCGCTCTCGATCGGCCTGCAACTGGAAAACCTGGAGTTCATCCAGGTGATGCTCGGTACTTTTTCCCCCAGGGCGCACGACTTCTACCCGCTGCCGCTCTTGACCGGCGGCGCCCGTTTGCTCGACGGCCAGGGCAACGATCTACTCGACCGACTGCCTGCCGGCGTGGACCGCCAGCAAGTGCTCGACCTGCGTCCGGGGCACGCGCCCTTCAGTTGTAGCGACCTCTCGGGTCACCTCGATCGGCTGATTGCGTCGGTCGACCGGCCCACGCTCGAGGCCGGCGGCCAGCGACACGTCGTGGCCCCCCACGCGCATTCCTGGTGCGGGGGCGCGCCGATCGACCCGCACGGACGGACCACAATCCCCGGACTGCTGGCGGCTGGCGAGACGGCCACCGGGATGCACGGCGCCAACCGGCTCGGCGGCAACCAGATCGCGGCCTGCATGGTTTTCGGCGGCCGGGCCGGCCGTGAGGCAGCCCGGCAGGCGGGCAGGCGCGACGGGTTCGACGAACAGGCGCTCAAGGTCGCGCGCCGCGAACTGACCGCCCGGCAAGCGCCGGGCGCCGACCCGCAGCCGCGGCTGGGCAGTCTGCGCCAGCAGCTCTCACGCATCCTCACCCGCGCCGCGCTGATCCTGCGCAGCGGACCGGTGCTCGCCGAGTCGCTGATCCAGATCGAACAGTTGCAGCTGCAGCAACAGGAGCTGCGCGGCCCCGATCGTCGCTCCGTGGCCGCGATCTCACTGTTCGGGCACTCCCTGCTGGCGTCCCAGGCGCTGGTGGCGGCTGCGCTGGCTCGCACCGAGAGCCGCGGCGCGCACTTCCGTGAAGACCACCCGCAACCTGGACAGACCCTGTATCGAGTGGGCGTCAGGAGTCATAATGCGGTACTGATGGCGACCAAGACCCC
>CAZMLI010000094.1:0-13365 GCA_964566865.1 uncultured Planctomycetota bacterium | reverse complement strand
CAGGCAGGCATTGGGGGCGCGAGGCGGAGCCGAGCGACCACGATGGACCCTCGCGAAGAATCCGCCGCGAATCAGGGCCGAAGCGCAGCGCAGGGCCTGATTGCACTTTATCCACAGGCTGCTAGCCGGAGGCCACCCTGCCGGAAATACTCTGTTGCATCCGCCGGGTCGCCCAGCGCGGCAGTCCGATCTTCGGCGGGGCGTTCTCCAGCGCCAGCTCAACCAGCCGATCCAGCAGCTGCTCGTAGGAGATACCGGCGGCAGCCGCAGCCTGCGGCAGCAACGATGTCGGAGTCATGCCAGGCAAGGTGTTCGACTCCAGCACGTAGAGCGAGCCGTCGTCCGCCAGAATCATGTCCGTCCGCGAGAGCGGCCCGCAGTGCAACAGCTTGTGCACCCGCAACGCCGTGGCCTGCACGGCCACCCGCTCGTACTCGGCCAGCTCTGCCGGCGTGATCTCCTCGCTGGCCCCTGGCACATACTTGGCGTCGTAGTCGAAGAAGTCGGCGTTCCGAGGACGGATCTCGGTCACCGGCAGCACCTCGAGCCCGCCACCGGGGCGGCCGAGCACACCACAGGTCAGCTCACGCCCCCGCACATACGATTCGGCCAGCAACAGGTCGTCGGATTCGAACAGACGATCGGCCAGCGCGCGAAAGCTCTCCATGTCGTCAACGATACCCATGCCGGTCGATGACCCCATGCGCGGCAGCTTGAGCAGGCAGGGAAACCGCAATACGTCGGAGACTTGCATGCAGATCGCCTTGGGCGCACGCCGCCAGCGTGAAAGCTCGATCTTGCGAAATCGGGGGGTGGGGATACCGACTCCAACCATCATCTGTTTCGACAGCAGCTTGTCGATGGCCATCGCGCTTCCGAGCACGCCAGCGCCCGTGTAAGCGATACCGGCCAGCTCGAGCATGCCCTGGATCGTACCGTCCTCTCCATACTGCCCATGGAGCGCCAGGATGACCAGCTGCACCTCATCCTCTTCCAGCCGCCCCAGCCCGGGTCCGGGCCGTAGGCGCCACTCGCGGCCATCCGCTCGCAGGGATTGCAGGGCGCCCTTCCCCGGGAATCCGGGCGGCACGCACCACGCCCCGTCCAGGTCGATCTTGACTGGCTTGACCTGATAACGGGCAGGATCCAGATGATCCATGATCACCTGGCCAGATGAGAGAGACACCTGGTGTTCGCTGTTCCGGCCGCCCATCAGGACGGCCACCTTGATCCGCTGCGCCATCGACTCCTCCGGTTGTTTCCCGACTCCCAGAGGTCCCCTGGCAGCTATATATTAGCGCCTTAGAAAGCGCTTCTCCAATTCTGACTTGGTAATCTCTATCGTTGCCGGTCGTCCGTGCGGACAGCTGTAGAGATTTCCGGCGCTCTCGCGGTCGGTCAGCAGCCTCGCAACTTCCTCCTCGCTGAGCCGATCGCCCGCCTTGACGGCGGCCTTGCAGGCCATCGTGGCCAGGGTCAGATGGACGAGATCTCCCGCCCCGGTCAACGGCTCACCGCCAGACAATCGGGCCGCCAACTCCTCGACGACGACGGCGGGGTCGACCGTCCCCAGCAAGCGGGGCAGCGCATAGACCGCCACGCTCTGATCGCCAAAGTCCTCGACCTGCAACCCCATCCGCAGCAGCTCCGACTGAGACTGCAGCAGTGCTTCCTTGCCCGCCGCCCCGAGATCGACCGGCACCGGAAACAGCAGCTGCTGCGCCGAGACAGGGCCGCCTTCGTAGGCGCTGCGAAGCTTGTTATAGAGGATCTTTTCGTGCAGGGCATGTTGATCGATGATCGCCAGCCCGTCCGCGGTCTCCTCGACGATGAACGCGTTGTGGAACTGATAGGCCTGCCCGCGCTCTGGCCTGGCCAACCTCGGACTCGAGGGCATCGGCGTTCGCCGGGGCAGCTCCTTGCCACGCTCTGTCGTTCGAGGCTCCGGCGCGTCGAAGCTCAACGAACCGGTCTGCCCGGGGCTGCTCCGCGGAATGGCAGGCGCAGTATGGTAGGTCTCGATCGACTCGCGCAGCGCGGCCGCCGGCGGAGCGGGAGCCGGTGCCTGCTCGACCAGCGCCGGAGGCGCACTGACGCTGGCCTCGAGCGCACCGCCAACGCCGCGACGGATGATGCCGAACAGCCGCCGACCGCCGCTGATCCGCACCTCCTCCTTGCGAGGATGCACATTGACGTCCACCTGGTCACGGTCCAGCTCGATAAAAAGGAACCACACCGGAAAACGCTTGGGCGGCAGATAAGCCCGGTAACATTCCGCCATCGCCGCCTCGATCGAGCGGTCGGTCACAGCGCGCCCGTTGAGGAAAAGGTACTGTCCCTTGCGATTGGCACGCATCAGGTGTGGCCGCCCCAGCAATGCGAAGGCCTGAAAGCCCTCGTCGCTGAACTCGCACTCGATCAGCTCCTCGGCTAGCTCCGGGTCGATCAACCGACTGATCCGCTCCTTCAGCGACAGGTCCGGCGGCACCGAGAAGACCTGTCGGCCTTCGCTCTCCAGACGCCAGCCACAGCCTGAATGGGCCAGCGCCAGCCGCACGACCAGCTCGCGGATCCGACTCGATTCGCCGCGCGCGGCGCCGATGAACTTTCGGCGTGCCGGTACATTGAAGAACAGGTCGCGCACTTCCAGCGTGGTGCCGACCGGCAACCCCGCCGCCTCGACGGCTCCGCGCTCGGCCCCCGCGACCGAAAGCGACGCCCCGTCGCTGCCTGCCACGCAGGAGGAAATCCGCAGGCGGGCCACCGCTGCAATCGAGGCCAGCGCCTCCCCGCGAAAGCCGAGCGTGCGAATTGCGAACAAGTCCTCCGGCGCATCGAGCTTGCTGGTGCAGTGGTTTTCGAGTGACAGCAGCAGCTCGTCGGCGGGAATACCGCAGCCATCATCCTCGACCAGGATCCGGTCGATTCCGCCGCCCTCGATGACCACGCGAATGCTGCGGGCACCTGCGTCGATCGCGTTCTCGCAGAGTTCCTTGACGATTGAAGCGGGTCGCTCCACCACCTCGCCGGCGGCGATCTGGTTGACGATATGGGGCGCGAGTTTCTGAATCGACGGCATCGTACGGAACGGCCACCAGCGGTGGCAACCTGCGACGCTCGGGAGCGTAGCACAGCCGCCAGGACGCGTCAACGCCCGCTCAGGCTGCTCGCCACGATCCCGACTCCAATCAGCAGGCCAGACGAGCCGGGTGGCAGACCCGGCAGCACGTCAGCCCCGAAAGATGCGCCTCCTCGACTGAACGCAGGAAGCGCAACTCGGGCAACGCCGCTCCGGCCAGACAACGACAGTCCAGCCGGTGCACCTTGCGCCCGGCGGCCGTGGCGGCCAGTTCCATCCGCGGATCGAACATCCCTGGCAGCGGCCGCTCGAACGCCGCGATCGCATCTTCGAGCCGGTCGAAGACCTCGATCACGCGGTCGATTCCCAGCACATCCAGCACCGTCGCCGCCTTGCCATGAAACCGCGCCAGCTTGAGGTCGCCGCCAGCGTGGCGCAGCAAGGGCACCAGCGGGATGATCTGCCCCAGCCCGTCGCTGTTGAGATAGCACAGCTGCTCGCCATCGATCACCAGCTGATTGTTTTCCAGCCCCGCCAGCGCTTCACCCAGCTGCTCGACCGCGATCTGATCCAGCGTGCCAAATAGCTCGACGACCGTGACCTCCCCGGCGCGAACTCGCATCTCGAAAGTCGCCGCTTGCGGCACGACCTTCGGAGTGACCCTCTGCCGAGCTCTGCGGTGCGCCCGCTGATGCAGCTTTTCGCGAGTCTCTCTGCCGAGCATCTGCTTGCGCTCGCCCCAGAGCTTCAGAATGCCCCAGATCAGGTGCAAGGCGCTCACCACCAGCGCCAGCTGCAGAAAGCCACCGTCGACCAATCGCGCAAACCAGTCATTCATCGTCGCGCCCTCGAGCCATGTGAAGCGGATCCGCATTCAGTATAGGACATGGGCCTTCTGAGAAACAAGCAGCGGGCGGCTACCCTTCGATCAGTGAAACTCGGCTTTCTTCTTCACCGGCTTCTTCAACACCTCGCGAACCGGCTTGCCGGCCCAGGTCTTGGGCACCTCGAGCCCGAGCAGAAAGAGCACGGTGGCCGCTGTGTCGTAGGTCCGGATCTCGCGCTTGATCCGCTGACCGACGCGCACGCCGGGGCCGATGCAGATCCAGGGGATGTTCATGTCGACCGCCATCGGGGTGCCGTGGGTCCTCTTGTGACCGCCATGGTCGGCGGTGATGATCCAGACCACCTGGTCCCCCATCTTCGAGGCGGCGACGTGCTGGCGAATCTTGCCCAGCGCGGCGTCGACCTTGCCGATCACCGCGATCTGCTCGGTGGACATCCAACCCTTGCGATGGCCGGTCGAGTCCGGGTCCGAGAAGTGGATGAACAGCAGGTCCGGCGTATTCTGCGCCAGATAACCCTTGATCACGTCGGGCATGGCCGTCGTCGAGCCACCGACCCGCCGATAGGTCTTCGCGCCGCGCGACAGATGCCAGAACTTCTTCTTGCCGGCGAACATCGCGGTCTCCAGCCCCTTCGCCTTGGCCAGGTCGAGAATCGTCGGCGACTTGATGTAGCCCAGCGCCTTGACGTAGCTGTTCCAGAAGAAGACCCCATGCTTGGCCGGCTTCAAGCCGGTCAGCATCGAGGTGTGGCTGGGCAACGTGGCGGACGGAAAGATCGTGCGCGCCTTCTCCGCCCAGACGCCCCCGCGAATCAGCTTGTCGAGCGTCGGCGTCTGCGCCTTTGCAATCGCATCGGGCCGCAGACCGTCGAAGCTGACCAGCACGACGCGACGTTTCGGCGCCTCCGCGGTGAGGCTTGCAGCCGAAATTGTCAGCAGCAAACAGAACGTGCCAGCGAAGCGGAGCAGGATCAGGATGGGTTTCATTTGATCTTCTTCTTGAGCGCTTTGAATTGCCGCAGCTTGCGGATGTTTGCCAGATCTGGGTCATTCTCCAGCCGGTCCACGTGGTTGAATCCATGCGCAATCGCCTTCTCCAGCGCCAGGATCGCCTCGGGGGCGCGTCCCGCGAGGCTGAATACGCAGCCCTGCTTGTAGTGAATCTCCGGCTGGTCAGGAAAGCGACGCACCAGCCGGGCCAGGATCTCGAGCGCGACCGGGTACTGACGCGCCTTGAGCGCCTTGTTCAGCCTGGTTCGCGCGCGTTCGAGCGCCAGCTGCGCGACGAGGCGGTGTGCGTATCGACGGACCTGCGGCGCCTTGTCCTGCTTCTCGACCACCAGCAACGGCTCGTATGCCGTCGTGCTCGCCAGCGCCACCATCCGGGTCAAACGCAGTCGACGCGCTCTCCAGGGCAGCGCCTCGTACCCCGCCAGATAGTCACCGGCCAGGCGCCAGAAACGCCAGGTGTAACCACGCCCGATGAATCGCACGGCCCGCCGCAGGGCCCAGCGCGTCTGGGCGCTCGTGCGCTTGTCGCGCGCCAGCGCCGCCAGCTCGTCGCGCGCGGCGCGATGCCGCTCGACCAGCCGCCAGAGCGCCTTCTCGCGAACGGCTGGATCGGCCTGGTCCAGCTTGCGCACGGCTGCCCACCAGTCGGGCTTGGCCGGCTTCGGTCCGTCCGCCTCCGCGACAGCGCCAATGCAGGACAACCAGACGATCAGCAGCCGACCGGTCATGGCACCGCCGGCGGCTTGGGGATGACCCAGACGACCATCAACGCGATGCAGGCGCTGGTGATCGTCAGCACGGCCAGCACCCGGCCGATGCGCGCCATCAGCCGCCCCATCTCGCCGCGCTTGCCTTCGACGACCAGTTGCTCCAGTCCCCGCGCGCTCCCCAGGCTGGACAGACCGAGCAGGATGCAGCCCAACCAGATCAGCACGCCGACCTTGGCGTGCAGCAAGATGAAGGGTACGAGCATCAACCCCGAGAGGGCCAGGATCACGGTGCCCGTGCCACCCGCATCCCCTTCTTCGACTGCCAGCACGGCGTGCCCGTTGCGCCAGCGTTCGAAGCAGGGGGGACAGAAGTGAATGCCATGGTGCGGCAGGACGCAGGCCCCGCAAAGAAAATCCCCGCACACCTCGCAGAGGATCTCCGCGTCGATCTCGGGGTGAATCGAACAGACACCGACGACCGGCTCCGGATAGACGGTCTGCAGCGTCTCGCTCATTGCTCGGGTTCGGGTTCGCTCTCGAGTTCGGGATCCGCTGCTGACGACTCGTCCTCGTCCTCAGCCTCGTCCTCAGACTCAGCATCAGCCTCAGACTCAGCATCGTCCTCGCCCGCCTCAGTCGCTGCCGCTTCTGCGCGCTCCTGCTCGAGCTGATTGAACAGCGCACCGATCCGGATTGCCTGCGCCAGCCCAGGGTCGAAGACGAAGGTCAGGCGCGGCGTATGCCGGGTGGTCAGCCGACGACCCAGCTGATTCTGAATGTAGCCCGCAGCATGTTCGAGCGCCTTCTGGATCTTGCTCCGCTCGCCTTCCTCACCCAGTGCGGACCAGTGCACGGTGCCGAACTGGTTCTGCTGCAACAACTCGACACGCGTGACGCTGACCATGCGCAGTCGCGGATCGTTGAGCTGATAGTTGATGATCTGCGCCAGATCCTGACGCACCTTCTCCTGGAGCTTCTTGTTTACGTTGGGTGGCATCGCACACTACGAATACTGCATCACGGGCCCGATTTCAACGGCTCGGGCGGCTCGCCGCCCGAGTTGGGGAACAAAGCGATCACCCGCCCGATGATCTGGTCCAGTGGAATCAGGCCCAGCCGCCGCCCGTCTGGCAGCCCTGACCGCTCGTTCTCGTTGAGCAGCAGGAAGTAGCCGGGCGGGATCTTGCCGTTGGGCAACTCGTCCGCCGCGAAGGCCGTGGTCTCACCCCGGATCGTCAACTGCGTACCTTCGCGCCCCAGCTCATCTCCCGGCATGGCGCGCAGCCGACCGATCAGCTGGTGCGTCTCGCCCGCGAGCTTTCCCTGGTAGAGCAGGATGTCCTTGCGGGAGAGTTTTCGCGCGTGGGTGTAGTAGTGATCCACCATCAGCTTGCCGCCTCCGGTGGGAAAGCTGGGCGACAGGCCGTCGTATTCGGCCGGTACGGCGATGATCTGAAAACGACGGAATCCGTAGATCGCGACCAGCACGGTCAGGACCAGAAGAACTCGCGTAACCCACCACCGAACCTGCTTGGCGTCCATTGGCACGCTGGATTCTACTCGCCGTAGGATAGAATGCAAAACCGAGATGAAGCGCCTCTACATCGTCGATCTGGATGGCACCACCGGTCTGTACCATCTGGCACAGTTGTTCGAAGGCCGGATGATGCTACGTCCTGGCCTGAAGGAAGGCCTGGCCCTGATGGGCGACGCGCGACGCGTGATCGCGACGCGCGGCGACCCCGAGTACCTGCAAGCCGTGCGCCAGGTGCTGATCAGTCACGGCATTGTCTTCGACGCCTATTACGACCGCGAGACCGTCGGGCTGGCCGGAGACGGGCACCGCCGCTACCTCAAGCACTATGACGAGATCCTGCTGCGGGAAGAGATCGGGCCGGAAGACCAGGCGATCGTGATCGGTGACCTGATGCACTTCGACAAGGGCCAGCCCTACACGATGCGTCAATACCGTCGGTTCAAGTTCTCGCGCCATCCGAACCGGCCGATCATCAAGACCAGCTGCTGCGACCATCCGACCGATCCGCGCCTGCCCTACGTGGTCATCCCACAGGTATTCACGCTCAAGCGCGAGGCGGTCGTCGCGCTCTCCTTCCGCGCGGTGATCGAACATCTCGAACGCATGTGGCACAAGGGCGGCGGAAACTGGCTCGCGGGTTACCAGCGGATGCGACGCTGGGACTGGCACAACGAGTACGTGGTCTCGGACGCGCTGATGCAGAAGCTCGCGTTCGAGGTCCAGCTGGGCCAGACAGTCGAGACCCGCGGCGGCGAGGACATCTCCGCTTGCTTCCGCCAACCGGGCTCGCACCACTATCTGTTCTTCAAGGGCCGGCGCCGCGACTGGCTACCTGTCGATTTCATTCAGGCCACACTGGAAGTCTAAATGCGATGACAGCAACCGAAGCATACGGCAAGGCGCTGGCACAGCTGATCGCCTGGGTCAGCAAGCAGGATCCCCCACAGATGTTCTGGCTGGAGGGGCCGGATCGGGAGTCGGTGCGCAGACCGCTCGACCGGCTGCAGGTGCATCTGGCCAGCGACGACCCGCGCTTCGACGCCCTGTTCGAGTCCCGCGCCGCGCTCTGGGTCTTGCTGGGCGCCGTGGAGCAGTCGGCCGAGGACGTGCCTCTCGACGGCAAGCATTGCTGCGCCGAACTGCCAGGAGGGCACCCATTCGAGATCCATTTCGAGCGAATGTCGCTGCTGGCCAAGCGCTCGCGCGCGGTCATCTCGCCGCAGGTCGACAAGACCGGGCAGCTGCGAGCGGTGCTGGACTACGGCAACAGCCCGATTCCCGACCGCCTGATTAGCTGAAGTTTGACTTCGCCTGCAGGCGGGCTACTCTTGCCTGCATGGTTTGCCCATTCATCGACAAGGAACTGAAAGGCTGTAACGAGGTGCTGAACATGCAGCACATCGAGCAGGCGATGTTCCTCTGTGCGGACAACTTCAGCGAGTGCGAGACCTTCTTGCGCAACTACCGCAAGCTGAACTTCTCGATCCTCGACATGTTCCGCCGGGGCAAGACCGCGCTCACGCGCAAGACCCCCTAATACATTATCGGGGCATCCGCACTCCTGGTAGGATGCGGCCCCCATGCTGGATTCGGTAGTCGTCAAGGGCGCGCGCGAGCACAATCTGCGCAACATCTCCCTCGAAATTCCGCGCAACTCACTGACCGTCTTCACCGGCGTCTCGGGCAGCGGAAAATCGTCGCTGGCCTATGACACCCTCTACAAGGAGGGCCAGCGGCGCTTCGTCCAGAGCCTCTCGGCCTACGCCCGTCAGTTCCTCGGACAGATAGAGCGTCCCGACGTCGACCACGTCGAAGGACTCTCCCCCGCCGTGGCGATCGACCAGAAGACGCGCGGACGCAACCCGCGCTCGACGGTCGGCACGATCACCGAGATCTACGACCACTTGCGACTGCTGTTCGCGCGGCTCGGCACGCCCCACTGCCCGCAATGCGGGCGGCACGTCGAGAGCCAGTCGGCCACGGCGATCTGCCGCAGCCTGCAACGGGCCCACCCCGAGGCGCGCTGCCTGGTGCTGGCGCCGGTCGTCTACGACCGCAAGGGTGAGTACCGCAAGGAACTGGCCGAGCTGGCCGCGCAGGGCTTCGTCCGCGTGCGCGTCGACGGCGAGGTGCGCCGGCTGGACGAGCAGATCAAGCTGGCGCGCTACGAGAAACACACGATCGAGGTGGTCTACGATCGGCTGCTGCTCGCGCCGCAGAACGAGAGCCGCCTGACCGAGGCGGTCGAGAAGTCGCTCGAGCTCGGCGGCGGCCTGGTCAGCTTTCTGATCGACGACGAGACCCTGCGCACCTACAGCCGGCTGCGCAGCTGCCCCGATTGCGCCATCTCGATTCCGGAGATGGAGCCGCGTACCTTCAGCTTCAATACCAACGGCGCCTGCCCGCGCTGCCGCGGCCTGGGCCGGACCAGCACCTTCGACGAGGCGCTGATCGTACCCGACCCCTCGCTGACCCTGGCCCAGGGCGCGCTGGCCCCGCTGGCCGAGAAGGTCGTCCAGCGCTGGGGCCGCTGGAAGGCGGACAGCCTGGCGCAACTGGCCAGCAAGGCACGCGCGCCGCTGGACAAACCCTGGAAAAAGCTGACGCAACGCCAGCAGCGCGCGCTGCTGGAGGGCACCGAGCGCAATGGGCGGCATACGCGTGGCTTGCTCGACGTGCTGGAGGGGGTCGCCGCGCAGCCGCTCTGGCCGGCCCACCGTCGACGAATCGAGCAGTTCATGCGCATCAGCCGCTGCCCCGAGTGTCTCGGCAGCCGGCTCTCGGCAGCCACCCGCGCGGTCACCTTTCGCGAGCACTCGATCGCCGACTGCCACGCGATGACCGTGGCCGAGTCGCTGCAGTGGTTCACCGACGTGACGCTGAACGAAACCGAACAGCCGATCGGCAAGCAGCTGCTCGACGAGATCCGCTCGCGGCTGTCCTTCCTGGACGAAGTCGGGCTGGGCTACCTTGCGCTCGACCGCTCGGCCGCGACCCTGGCCGGCGGCGAGAGCCAGCGCATTCGCCTGGCCAGCCAGCTCGGATCCCGGCTGCAAGGCGTGCTCTACATCCTCGACGAGCCCTCCATCGGCCTGCATCCGCGGGACAACGCGCGCTTGATCGGCACGCTGAAGGCGCTGCGCGATCAAGGCAATACCGTCTTTGTCATCGAGCACGACGAGGAGACGATTCGCGAGGCGGACCACATCGTCGACCTCGGGCCCGGCGCCGGCCGGGAAGGCGGCGCGCTGGTGGCTCAGGGTTCGCTGGCCGCCGTCAAGCGACGCGCCGCTTCGCTGACCGGCCGCTACCTCTCGGGCAAGCAGACGATCCCGATGCCCGCGCAGCGACGCCTACGCAACGCGGCCGCGATCACCGTGCACCAGGCGACCCAGCACAACCTGAAACAGATCACCGTGGACTTCCCGATCGGCCTGTTCTCGGTGGTCACCGGCGTCTCCGGCAGCGGCAAGAGCACGCTCGTCGAGCAGATCCTGCACCGCGCGCTGGCCGCGCAACTGCAGGGTTTTCGCAAGCGGCCGATCGGCGCGCATCAGCGAATCAGCGGTGCCGAGGCGATCGACAAGGTGATCGAGATCGATCAGAACCCGATCGGCCGGACCCCGCGCTCCAACCCGGCGACCTATACCAAGGCGTTCGACCTGATCCGCGAGCTCTACGCCGAGACACCGCTGGCCCGTGCGCGTGGCTATCTCAAGGGGCGATTCTCCTTCAACAAGCCGGGCGGTCGCTGCGAAGCCTGCAGTGGCGCCGGTTGCCGCGAGATCGAGATGCAGTTCCTGGCCAACGTGCTGGTGCCCTGCGAGCAGTGCCAGGGCAAGCGCTACAACCCCGAGACGCTGGAGATCACCTTCAAGCGCAAGTCGATCTACGACCTGCTCGAGATGCCGGTCAGCGAGGCGCTGGCCTTCTTTGCCAACCAGCCGAAGATCGCACGTATTCTCGAAACGCTGGAGAACGTCGGCATGGGTTATGTCCGGCTCGGCCAGCCGGCCACCACCCTCTCCGGCGGCGAGGCGCAACGGATCAAGCTCTCGCGGGCGCTGGCCCGGCCCGCCACCGGACGCACGCTATACATTCTCGACGAACCGACGACGGGGCTGCACTGGGCCGACGTCGCCCGACTGATCGACTGCCTGCAACAGCTGGTCGACCGCGGCAACACGGTGATCGTCATCGAGCACAATCTCGAGATCGTCAAGGTGGCGGACCACGTGATAGACCTGGGACCCGAAGGCGGCGGCGACGGTGGAGAGATCGTCTACCAGGGCCCGTTCGAGAGCTTCCTGAAGCAGCGCAAGAGCCACACCGCCCGAGCCATGCGCGACTACCTGAAGCCGCCCGCCCGCCCCAACAACAAGCCCAGGCGCAAACCAAAACGCCCCACTGGCAACGGACATGCGATCCAGATCCGCGGGGCGCACATCCACAATCTCAAGCGGATCGACGTCGATATCCCGCACAACCAGCTGACGGTCGTCACCGGCGTCTCCGGCAGCGGCAAGAGCTCGCTGGTCTTCGACATCCTCTTCGCCGAGGGGCAGCGCCGCTTCGTCGAAAGCCTCTCGACCTACGCCCGTCGCTTTCTCAGCCGACTGGGCCGGGCGGCGGTGGATCAGGTCTCCGGCCTGGCGCCGGCGATCGCGATCGACCAGAAGCGAGCCACCCGCAACCCGCGCTCGACGGTCGCCACGGCGACCGAGATCTACGACTACCTGCGCCTGCTCTATGCCCGACTGGGCACCGAACACTGCCTGGGCTGTGACCAACCGCTGACGGCTCACAGCCCGGCGCTCGCCGCGCGCGAGACGGCCAGTCGCTGGGCCGGCCAGCGGGTCTCGGTGATGGTGCCGCTGCTGCTGCCCGGCTGTCCGGCAAAACTGCTGCTGTCGCGCGCCGCCGGGCTGCGTGAGCTGGTGCCCAGACTGCTGGCCGACGGCTACGCCCGCCTCGAGATCGCCGGAGTGGTCTGTCGTCTCGACGAGCCGCTCCCGCGCCGCATTCCAGCGAAGAAGCCGATCTACCTGCTGCTCGACCGCGTCAAGGCCGGTGACAAGGCGGTCGCTCGCCTGGCCGAGGCCTTCGAGGCGGCCTACGCTCTGGGCGGCCAGTATGCCGCCCTGCGCGCCGAAGGCGAAGCGACGGTCCACTTCTCGGCGGACCTGGGCTGCACCGCCTGCTTCGAGCGCCCGGATGGCGAACTGCACCCGCGCATGTTCAGCTTCAACAGCTGGGAAGGCGCCTGCAACAACTGCGGCGGCATGGGCACGATCCGCCGCATCGCCCTGCAGCAGATCCTCGCCGACCCGAAACGTCCCCTGCTCGCAGGCGCGCTCGCGCCGCAGGTGATCGAGGGACTGCGGCAGGTCAGCGGCGCAGTGGCGCGCGGGCTGCAGGGCTTCCCCAAGGAGAAGCAACTGCTGGAACAGCGGCCCTTCGACAAGCTGACCGGCCCGCAACGACGACGACTGTGGCAGGGCGATCCCAAGCGGCGCCAGGCCTGGAAGTCGGGCGAGGCGCTCTGGGGCGGACTGGAGCGACTGGTCGAGGAGGCCTTCGCCCGGCTGACCTGGCAGGGCGGGGATACGCTCAATCAGTTCTATCACCGCGCGTCCTGCCCCGACTGCGACGGCGACCGCTTGCAGCCACGGCAGTGCGCGGTCCGAGTCAGTGGGCTGTCGATCGCCGACTTTTGCCGGCTGCGCATCGATCACGCGCTCGAGTTCCTCGGCCAGCAGGTCCGCTTTCGTGGCCGACGGGCCAGCATCGCCGAGCAGATCCTGACAGAGCTGAATAACCGGCTCTGTTTCCTGGTCGACGTCGGCCTCTCCTACCTGACGCTCGACCGTCGCGCCGCCACCCTCTCGGGCGGCGAGTCGCAACGCATCCGGCTGGCGACACAGATCGGCAACCGCCTGGTCGGGGTGCTCTACTGCCTGGACGAGCCGACCGTCGGACTGCATCCGCGCGATACCGACCAGTTGCTGACCGCGCTCGAACGGCTGCGCGACCTGGGCAATACGATCGTGCTGGTCGAGCACGACCTGGAGACGATTCGCCGCGCCGACCATACGATCGACCTCGGACCTGGTGCCGGGGATCAGGGCGGCCAGGTGATCGGCAGCGGCACACCGGCCCAGCTGTCCCGCAGCAAGCAGTC
>CAZMLI010000093.1:0-13403 GCA_964566865.1 uncultured Planctomycetota bacterium | reverse complement strand
CATGGCGATGCCAGACAAACCCCGTGTAATGCGCAGTCGGACTGATTCGCGAGCTGTCGGACATGCTGGAATTTTACCAGCATCACCTGTCAGGCCCGTGACATCCCGGTGACCGATGGCTGATTCCATTTGGGCAATGAACAGACCGGCGCTCATTCTATTAGCTCTGCTGAGCTTGACGGCATGCAGCACCAGGCGCGTTGCGATGTCGCAGCTGGTGCCTGTCGGAGCCGGGAAGAGAGTCATCATTCCCGACGGCAAGAGTCTGACCCCGGAAGAACTAGACGCAGTTCTTTTCGAACCTGGCGATCTGGCGCGGCTCTCCATGGTATCGCTGTCGCCGGCAGACGTGAAGGAACGCCTGGAAGTCGATCCGCTGGCGCTATCCCTGACAGTGCTGTCGTCGGAAGACTTGAAGAAGCTCCTGGAACGGGTGGCGGCATCGCTGCGGGCTTCGACGATGACGCCACCACGTATCACCTCGTTCAACTCATGACGAGGCAAGAAAAAGCAGGGCGGTCGTGCATCGCCTGACAAGAGCTCGCCGCGCCACAAAGGCCTCCAATGAGCAGGGGGCCGGGAGCAAAGCTCCCGGCCCCGCCTCTCTCTAGAGCAGGTTCATCACCCGGTCGGTCAATCCCTTCTCTCCGACCACCAGGTTCAGCTTGCCAAACTCGGCAACCTTCTCCAGTACCTCCAGCTCACGCAGGCGCATCAGCGTCGGGTTGGCCTCCAGGATCTTGGCCGTATTGGCCTGGGACCGCATGGCGGCCGTCTCCTCCCGACGCGTCACCAGCTGCGCCTCCGCAGCCTTGCGAGCTTCGATGACCTGGTTCATCAGGTCCTTCATCTCGCCGGGCAGGATCACGTCACGGATTCCCACCCGTCCTACTGTAACGCCATACTCCGCAGCACGACCGACCAGCGCCTCGGCCAGCTCCTCCGCCAGCGCCGTCTTCTCACTGAGCAAGGTATCCAGCTCGCGCGCACCGACCGCGGCCCGCAGGATCAGCTGCGCGTCACGGTACAGCGCCTGCGTGAAGTCGGCCGTCTCGGTCACCGCCCGCAACGGGTCGGTCACCTTGAAGGTCACGACCGCATTCAGTCGCAACGTCACCTTGTCAGCGGTCATCATCTCCTGACCGTTGACATCCAGCATCCGCTCACGCAGATCCACACTGCGCAACAGGACCTTGCCCTGGCCCGTCCAGAAGGCGTGCGTACCCGGACTCAGGGTCGTCTGGTACGCGCCGTCATGGAAGTACAGGGCGACCTCGCCGTGCGCGACCTCGTGCGTGTGCAGTAGCGGGCTGTCCAGCATCGCCGTCAGCCTACCGTGCTCGAACCGCACCTCACGCGCGTCGACGATCTCGACCTGGACGCTCTGAAAAACCGTCCACAGCGCCGACAGTCCCGGGCCGACGACCGCGGCGAAGCGGCCGTCGATCCAGACCAGCGCACGCTGATCGTCAGCCAGGTCGAGCACACGCATCTCCTTGCCGTTGGGTCCGGACTTGAGGATCACGTCCAGCTCGTCGTGCTCGATCCACGGCTTGCGCACGTTCACCAGGTCGACACGCAGCTTGTACAGCGGATCGAAGTGGCGGTAGACGCCCGGCTGCAGGATCTTGACGAACTCGCGGTCACGGAACAGGAAGCCCCGCTCGTGCTCACGAACCTTGAACTTACGAATCATCAGCATCGGTTCACCCTCCCGCACTCGTGGTGCGTGAGTAAAAAAAGGTCTTCGGGAGGCGGACCACCGGTCCACCACACCTCTAGCGCGGAGCACTACTTGAGCCGGTGCCGCCGTCTGTTCCCGACTGCTCACAGACTTCTGGTCCCGGCGGTATCCGCATGCTGCAGGGCGCCGTCGCATGCTGCCCGCGATCAGTCCGACTGACGGTCTGACAGCGGACGGGCAGGCGCGACGGCCGCCCCCCTCCAACCAAAACCCCTCGATCGCCTTTCAAGCGTGGGCACAGGATTCGAACCTGCAACTTCCGGATTAATGGGCCGGTGCTCTTCCATTGAGCTAGCCATTGTCGAAACACGACGTTCCGTTTCAGAGTCCATTCACGGAACACGCCCTACCGATCACAGGGTGAGGTCGGGCGCGCCGCTGGTCGGGAGCGAACGCGTAACGGCCAGGTCTAAACCCCGGCGATCGATTGAGGTTCAGTTATTTGCTGAGATGCGCGATCGAGGCGTCGAACTGTGCGCGTAGCGGCCCCTTGGCCAGCGCGCGGCCGGTGCGCAATGTCACCAGCGCGTCCTCGCGCTTGCCGAGTGCGGCCAGCGCGCGATCCAGAGAGAGCCAGGCGCCTGCGAACTTCGGCTGACGCGCCAGCAGCGCGCGGTAGTCGCGGACGGCCGCGGTCAGATCGCCCATCATCGCGTGGGTTCGCCCGCGATTGAACAGCGCCGCCGGCCCATCGGGTTTGAGCACGAGTGCGCGGTTGAAGTCGGCCAGCGCGCCCCGGTAGTCCTGCAGGCCTGGCAGACCTGGCGGTCCAGCGGACTGGCCGCAGCGCTGGCGCTTTGCAGTAGCTGCAGCGCCTGACGCAGTTGACTGCGCGAGCGGGCGGTC
Organism: uncultured Planctomycetota bacterium; assembly: GCA_964566865.1. Lineage (GTDB taxonomy): Bacteria > Planctomycetota > JACQVV01 > JACQVV01 > CAZANL01 > CAZMLI01. The sequence goes on along the minus strand of CAZMLI010000093.1, from coordinate 10,813 downwards.
CGGCCCCTCGGGCCGCCGGCCAGCGCGATGCGCGCGCGGTCGAGCGCGATGCGGGCCATGTAGTAGCGGGCCCTGGCATCCTCGGGGGCAAGTCGCAGCGCCCGCTCGGCGCGCTCGGTCCAGCCGAGCAGATACCAGCCGGCGCCGATCAAGCGCCAGAGCACGGGCTCGGGGCTGCCGGGCAGCGCCGCCAGCGTTTCGGCCCGATTCAAAGATCTCTCCAGCGCCGCGAGTGTGCGGCCGATGTCGACTGCCTGGATCGCGAATCAACTTGATCGCGACGTTGCGCCCGAGCCGTTCGTCGAGCGCCTCGTAGATCACGCCCATGCCGCCCTGGCCCAGCTCGCGCAGCACCCGATAGCGCCCGATGCGGGACAGCAGCGGTCGGGACTCGCCGGCCTGGCCGCAGTCGGGACAGCCTTCGCCCAGGCGCGCCAGCCAGTCGCGGCTGCAGGCGCTGCACAGTAGCAGCGACAGGCCGCTGCGCGAGAGCGCGCCCTCGATCTCGTTCGCCGAGATGGCGAGCGTCTCGAGCAGCGCATCGATCAGGTGCGGCAGTTCGCGGCGTCGGCCGAGGGTCGCGCTCAATGCCGCTGGGGAGAGCAGCTTCTCTTGTGTCAGGGTCGCGACCAGGGCCAGCTCGGCCGCGGTCAGATCGCTCACGCGTTCTCGCGCCGGATGTTGAGCTTCTGCCGCAGTTCGCGGAAGCGGCGCTTGGAGAGCCCCATGTGTTCGGCGCAGGCGTCGATGTCGCCTTCGTGCTGGTCGAGCAGCCGCAGGATGTAGTCCCGTTCGAAGGCGTCGATCGCGCGTCGGCGGGCAGCCTTGAAGGTGGTCTGTTCAGGGGAGGGCGGTGCGTTGGGTAGCCGCAAGTCGGCGGCGGTGATCAGCTCGCCTTCGGCCAGGATTGCGGCCTGCTGGATGCAGTGTTCCAGTTCGCGCACGTTGCCCGGCCAGTCGTGGGCCAGCAGCGCTTCGATCGCATCCGCTTCGAGCTGTGGCACGGGGCGGTCGAGCTGACGGCAGAACTGATCGAGAAAGAAGCGGGCCAGCGTCAGCGCGTCGCGACCGCGCTCGCGCAGCGGCGGCAGCTCGATCAGCATGTGGTTGAGCCGGTAGAACAGATCCTGCCGAAAGCGGCCGGCGGCGATCTCGGCCTCCAGGTTGCGGTGGGTCGCGGCGACGATGCGCACGTTGACATGAATCGGCTCGGCGCTGCCCAGGCGCCGGATCTCCCGCTCCTGCAGGGTGCGCAGGAAACGGACCTGCGCGGCCAGCGGCAGCTCGCCGATCTCGTCGAGGAACAGCGTGCCGCCGTCGGCCAGCTCGAACTTGCCGCGCTGCTGGCGCGTCGCGCCGGTGAAGGCACCGGCCTCGTGGCCAAACAGCTCGCTCTCGACCAGGTTTTCCGGGATGGCGCCGCAGTCGATCACCACGAACGGTCCCTCGGCCCGCGGACTGGCCGCATGCAAGGCGCGCGCGATCAGCTCCTTGCCGCTGCCGCTCTCGCCGTGGATCAGCACGCTGATGTCGGTGGGGGCCGACTTGCGCACGCGGTCGAGCGCCTCGAGCAGCGCGCGGCTATCGCCCAGGAAGGTGACCTTGCCCTTGAGCGATTGCCGCAGCCGTTCGTTCTCGTCCACCAGCCGCTCGAGCGAGCGGTGGTCCGCCCCCTCGCTGCGGGTGACCAGGCCGGCCAGCCGATCCGCGCGCGGGCCGCTGGTGCCGATCTCAGGCGACCAGAAGACGAACGCGCCACGCCCGCTCTGTGCGGCCGAGGCCAGCGCATGATCGGCCTGCAGCTTCAGCTCGGCGGGGTCGGCGGCGGGACCGGGCGCCGCGCTGCCGCCCAGACGGACCGAGCCCAGCAGCGAGAGGATCTTCTCCGCGACCAGTCGCACCTCGCGCTCGCCGGCGTAGGGCAGCAGGATGGCGAAGGCCTGCGCGCCGTAGCGGGCCGGCAGGTCCGACTCGCGCAGCAGCGCCGAGATCGTCCGGCCGGTGGCCTCGACCCCGCCGGGGGCCGCGGCGTCGACGTCGATGCGCAGCAGCCCGTAAGGAAAGTCGAAGCGGCCCGACAGGCGGTGCACCTTGTCCAGCAGCAGCTCGAAGTAGCGCCGCGTCAGCATGCCCGTCTCGTTGTCGCGCGTGGCCTCCTTGTGCAACTGGGCCGTGCTGATCGCGGTGGCGGCGATGTTGGCCAGCGCCTCGAGCAGCGCCATGTCCTGCTGCAGGTAGGGGGCGCGGGTCTGGTTGCTGTCGACGTAGATCGCGCCGATCACATCCTGCCAGAGCGCCAGATAGGGCGGAAAGCGTCGCCGCTCCGCATCGCTGGCCGCGCCCTCGAACAGGCCGGTCTTGAGCGGGACGCAGAGCGCGGATTGAATCGCCAGGTCGCCCACGCTCTGGGCCGAGCGCAGATCGGGCTCCGCCTGGATGTCGGGCACCAGCAGCGCCTCGCCGCTGTCGAACACCTGGCGCACGATGGTCTTGCTCAGCTGGTCCCGGCGCGGATCGCCGCCGCGGAGGCTGCGGTGCATCTGCACGTCCGGGTTGCCGTCGTCGTCGAGCAGCAAGAGCAAGGCGCGCTGGCCGCCGGTCAGCGAGAGCACCACCGAGAGGATCGTCCAGAGCGTGCGGTCCAGGTCCACCGCGGCGCGCGAGTTGAGCAGGCAGCTGACCTTGTAGAGCGCCAACCAGGGATTTTCCTCGAATCCTTCGATCAGCGCCGGGTCGAGGTCGTCCATGCGGCCATTAGAGCAAATCCGCGGCGGTTTTTCCGCCACAGCCCCGCTCGCCACGGCGGTTTTTCCGCCGCCGCATGCGGCCGTCAACCATGCAAGTCATTTGGTATCAATGACTTGAGAATTTATTTCGGCAGGGGCACGCCAATTGCTCATAGGCTGAGCATCCTAACCAAGGAGGCTCAAATGGGGACCAGAACAACACTCTTGATCATCGCCTGCCTGATCGGCCTGCCGCTGTCGGCGACCGCCGGCTCGGAATATCCGGGGGCCAGCTACACGCAAGGCGTGCACTACACCAAGCGATCGAGCCGTTCGATCCGCTACGTCATCATCCATACCATCGAAGGCAGCGCCGCCGGTGCGATCTCCTGGTTCAAGAACCCGGGCTCGAAGGTGTCCGCGCACTACATCGTCAGCAAGACCGGGGCGGTCACGCAGATGATTCGCGAGAAGGACATCGCCTGGCACGCCGGCAACTGGACTTACAACTCCAGTTCGATCGGCATCGAAAACGAGGGCTACGCCGGCAAGAACCTCTGGACCGAGGCGCAGTACCGGTCGCTGGCCAGGCTGACCCGCTACATCTGCGACAAGTACAAGATCCCGATCGACCGCAGCCGCATCATCGCCCACAAGGAAGTGCCCAACCAGAGCCACTGGGATCCGGGACCCCACTTCAAGTGGGACTACTTCATCCACCTCGTGCGCACCGGCAAGCCGCCGGTGGCCGCGCCGAAGCCGGCCCCCGCTCCGAAACCCGCGCCGAAAGTCACGCCCAAGGCCGCACCCAAGCCGGTCGCCAAGGCGAGCGGTGTCACCACCCGCGCCGTGACCAGCAGTCGCTTGAACGTCAGGACCGGCGTCTGGGGTTCGCTGCTGGGCCAGACCAGGCGTGGCAAGGTGCACGTCAGTGACAAGACGACCGGCTCCTGGCGTCGTCTCTACTGGCGCGGTCGCACCGCTTACTTCTGGGGCGCCTACACCCGCGCCGACGGCTCGCGAGCGGTGAAGGTCACCGCCGCCAGGCTCAACGCGCGCTGGTCCGCCAAGGTGGCCTCGAACAACCGCGTCGGATCGGTCTACCGAGGACAGCTCTATCGCGAGATCACCCGCTCGGGCGCCTGGGTGCTGATCCAGTACGACCACCGCGCCGAGTGGGTCCACGGCGGATACGTGACGCGCATCAAGTAAGACACCCGAAAAAACCGTAGAACGAGGGCCAGGCACCTGCCGAACTGTCGGCGTGGACCTGGCCTTTGTTTTAGTTTGCGGTTACTTCGAGGCGCGGGCGAGCAGCCACTCGACGACGAGCGGATAGACCAGCGCGGGCGAGTGGATCCCGGCCAGGATGTCCTCGTGTCCGACGTCGACCGGGTGGCCGTGACTCTTGCCGATGATCTTCAACGTCTTGTCGCTGCTCGAGAGGGCGTCGAAGATCTTCTTCACGTTGGCCGCGGGCACGACCTGGTCCACCTCGCCGGCGATCAGCAGCGCGGGGGTGGTGATGTCCGAGAGGTGGTCCTTGTAGCTGTAGAAGCCGTGTTTCTTGTAGTAGTCGGACTCTTGCAACAGGGGCGCGTGGGGCGAGGGGCCGTAGGTGTAGATGTCCTCGTGGGTGGTCCAGGCGATGAACTGGCGCACCATGTTGGCGCTGGTATTGTCGACGGCGCGGTCCATCAGGACCTGGATTCTGGCGGCGTCCATGTTCTCGGTGGACCAGGTGAACTTGCCGAAGTCGGTCAGCAGGAATTCGTGCAGGGCCTTGGCCCAGGGCTTGCCGGTAGCGCCCTTTTTCCAGGCGTAGCCGACGGGCACCGGGAAGTCCGGCAGCAGGAAGGGGCCGAGCGCGGAGCCGAGCGCCATGAAGAAGCCGCCCGGCTTGGAATCGAACTGCGCCGGTCCACCCATCCAGGCGGCGCCGGCGAGCGTCACCAGGCCCTTGATCTTGTGCTTCGACTCGGTCTCGACGTAGGCGTAGCCGACCAGTCCACCCATGCTGTGGCCGACCCAGAAGACCTGGGACTTGCCGGTCAGCGTTAGCACGTGATCGATCACGGCCGGGGCGTCCTTGTGAATGAAGTCGTCGATGTTGAAGCTCCAGCTGAGCAGCTCGGAGATCTTCGGACCGGCCGACAGACCGTTGCCGCGCAGGTCGAGCACCCAGACGTCGAAGCCGGCGAGCGCGACCGACATGGCCAGGCTGTGCGTGCTGTCCAGGTCGTAGACGTCGTGGCTCTCGAGGAAGCCGTGGGTCATCACCACCGGCTCGTAGGAGGCGATGGCCGCGCTGGGCAGGTAGCGTTTGACGCCGAGGGTCCAGCCGTCGGCGGCCTTGATCCGGTGCAGGCTGATCGTCACCGCGTCGTGCACGCTGACGACGGCGGACCCGCTGGTGACGCTGCCTTCCTTGTTGGTCACGCGGCAGGCATAGAGCGCGCCGTCGTCGGCCAGGGTCAGCTCGGGGCTCATGTAGAACGAGTAGCTGGCGCCGGGGATGTCGACGCCACCCCGGGTCCACTGGTAACGCAGCTTGGCCGAACCACTGGCGGCGACCTGCAGGGTGACGATCTGTCCGGCGTTGGCGGTCTTGTGGGTCGGATGCGTATCGATCGTCGGGGCGACGAGTTCGCCCGGTTCGCAGCCGAGCGCGCAGACCAGCAGCAGCAGTGTCAGGATTCCAGTTGTTCGCCCCATCTTCCGACTCCTCTAACGCAATGCGTCAATTAGCAAAGGAGCGCAGAATAACGGACGGGGCCGGACTTGCAAGGAGATTCACTGCTTCTGCTTCTTGATTGCATCCTGCATCATCCGGATCAATACGCGCACGCTCTTCCTGGCCTCGGGAGGGGCCAGCGCCTCGGCCTTGCGCAGGGGCGCCAGCGCTTCCTCGAAACGCTGCAGGGTGCCCAGCAGGGCGGCGTAGTGAAACCAGTTGTTCCACCAGTGAGGCTGCAGGATGGTGGTCTGCCGGTAGTCTGCGGCGGCCTTGCGGTACTGCTTGCACTTGCGGTAGGCGGTGCCCCGGTCGAAGTAGGTCGAAGCCAGCTGGTCGTTGATCGCCAGCGCGCTGGTGTAGTCGGCGATCGCGCCGATCTGATCGCCCAGCTCGGTGCGCGTCGTCGCGCGGTTGTGGTAGGCATTGGCGTGTCGGGGATTCAGCGCGATCGCGCGCGAGAAGTCGGCGATCGCCGGCTTCAAGCGTTTGAGGGCGCGTCGTGAGATGCCTCGATGGCTGTAGGCCTGAACGTGGTTTGGATCGGCGGCGATCACGCGGGTGAAGTCGGCGATTGCCCGCTCGTGCTGACCCAACCTCAGGCAGAGCAGCATTCCGCGCTGGGCCAGATTATGGGCGATGGGCGCGAGCTTGATCAGGCGGTTGAAGTCGGTCAGCGCGCCCTGGTAGTTCCGGATCGCGCGTCTGGTCACTGCGCGGTTGTAGAGTGCCTTGAGGTAATTCGGGTCGAGTTTCAGCACGCGGTCGAAATCGGCGAGCGCGGCCTTGAACCGGCGTGGATTCAGCTCGAGGTAGAGCGCGCCCCGGTTGAGCAGGGCCTTCTTCTCGGTCGGATCGAGCCGGATCACCTCCCCAAAGTCCGCGATCGCTTGCTTTTTCTGACGCGCGGCGCGATGGGCCACCCCGCGATTGAGGAAGGCGCCGACATAGCTGGGCTCCAGCCGGACCGCCTTGGTAAAGTCGTCGATCGCACGCAGCGGATTGCCCATCGCGGTGTAGGTCAGGCCCCGGTTGTTGTAGGCCTTGGCCATGCGTGGGTCGCGCCTGAGCGCTTGATTGAAGTCGGCCACCGCCGCGGTGAAGTTACCGGCGTTGTGGTAGAGGATGCCGCGGTTGTTGTAGGGCAGCACGAGGCTGTGATCGAGAGCGATCGCGCTGGTGTAATCATCGAGTGCTCGGAGCCCGTCCCCGAGCTGCTGGCGCACCAACCCGCGCGCGAGGTAGCCCCAGGCCATGCGGGGATGCATCCGCAGGACGGCCTCGAAGTCCTGCGCCGCCAGCTGCAACTTGCCCGCGTGAAAGCGCGACATGCCGCGGGCGTAAGAGAGCCAGGGATAGTGCGGGCGCAGCGCGAGTGCCTTGTTCCAGGAGACGATGCGCTGCTTGTAAGGCTGCAACCAGCCAAGCAAGAACCAGAACTCCTCCGTGCCCGGTCCGCGATGGCGCGCCAGGCCCTGTTGACACAGCCGGCGCAGCTCGGTGAACCGGCTCCTGCCCAGCGCGTGGTAGGCTCGCGCGATGTGGCGCTCGATCTTGCGCTCGTCCGGCCACTGATTACCACGGCCGAGATACTGCATGGCCTTGCTGCTCCAGCGGCCGGTCAGCGGCAGCGCCTCGGCCTGACCGTTGGTCAGCAGCGCGGCGAGCGCGCGCTCGAGCTGGATCCGGCCGAGCGTCTGGTTGACCCAGCCGTCTTCGGGATTTCGCCGCAGGGCCTCGAGCAGGCAGGGCTCCGCCTTGCCTGGTTGGCCGGTGAGGTACCAGCCGATGCCGCAGAGAGCGGAGACGTCGTCCTGCTTGCGCCTGTCGGTCTGGTCCCAGAGTTTGAGCGCGCGGGTCAGTTCTGTAATTCGAGCCCGGATGTCCGTGCGGCCGACGTAGAAACTGGCGCGGGTCTCGACCACCAGTCGGCGGAAAGCGGCCAGCTCCTGCCGGCGCCGCTCTGCTTCCTGTTGCAGGGCCAGGTCCGGTTGGTCGTTCGGCGCCGGCTGCTGAACCCGCGGCTTGCTGACAACCGTCGGGCGTGTCCTGCGCCAGGCGCCGAATGCGATCAATGTCAGCAGCGCGGTTGCAGCGATCCACGGCCAGTGGCGCGGCAGATGCTCGACGGCTCCGCCCTGCTGAAACTGGTGGAGCGCCTTGGCGAAGGCCGCGCCGTCGGCGTAGCGTCGTGCGGGATCCTTGTCGAGCGCCTTGCTGACGATCCGCTGCAGGGCCTGCGGCGCGTCGGGCGGATCGGTATCGCTCTCGAGGATCTGCTCGTAGATCGACTGGTCCCGGCCAACCTGAAACGGGCGCTCGCCCATCAACATCTCGTAGAGAATCACGCCCAGAGCCCAGACGTCGGCGGTCGGGCCCACCGTCTTTCCGCGAACCTGCTCGGGCGACATGTAGGCCAGCGTGCCCAGGATGCTGCCGGTGGCGGTCAGCTGGGTCTGGTCCTGTGTCTGGTAGTCGCGCGCCAGGCCGAAGTCGGTGACCACGGCCCGCTCGAACTCGTCGATCAGCACGTTGGCCGGCTTGAGGTCGCGGTGGATCACGCCCTTGCTGTGTCCATGGCCCACCGCCTCGGCGATCTGGATCAGCAGCGCCAGCTTGCGCTCCTGCGACAGGTCCGGCATCGCCTGCTCCAGGGTGGGGCCGTCGATGTAGGCCATCGCGATGTAGTGGCAGGGTGAATCGCCCACCTCGTGGATCCGGATGATATGGGCGTGCGTCAGCCGGGCGGCCAGCCTGGCTTCGCGCTCGAAGCGGGGGACGTCCTGCACGTTGTCGAGCACCTTGAGCGCAACGACCCGGTCGAGATCGTGGTCGAACGCGAGATGCACGGTGCCCATCGCGCCGCGGGCAATCTCGCGCAGCAGCTTGTAGCGGCCGATCTGGATGGCGACGCCGGCCGCGGTCAGGGCGGCGAGCAGTTCGTGGGGCCCGATCGCGCCCGACTCGAGCAGTGCCCGTCGCAGGTCCGGATACTCGCGGCGCAGCGCCAGTGCCCGGTTGAGCGCATCCGGCGGAAGTCGCAATGTCCCGATCAGAGACATCTCCGCCGCGGTCAGAGGGCATGGTTCGGTCATCGCGCGGATCGATTGTACGCTATACTCTCAGGTGGGATGAAACTAACCTGCAGCACCTGTGGCAAGACCTTCGCCTTCAAGAACTACGATCACAAGCGGCGCTATGTCTGCCCGGAGGACATGAGCGACCTCGCGCCGCCGGATATCTCCTCGGAGATCACGCTGGTCAGCGGCGCCATGGGCAAGTCGCAGCGTCAGGCCCAGCCGGCCTCGGACACCCCGCTGCAAGGCGACGGGGCGAAGAAACTTCCGATCAAGTGGGGCAAGTACCGCATCGATTCGGTGATTGCCAAGGGCGGCATGGGCGTGGTGTACAAGGGCTTCCAGGAGGGCATCGAGCGAACGGTGGCGATCAAGATGTTGCTGCCGGAGGCGCGCGACGACCCCCGCTTCATCAGCCGCCTCAAGCGCGAGGTCAAGGCGATGGGCAAGCTGTCGCATCCCAACATCGTCGCGGTGCACGGCTATGGCGAGTACAAGGATAACCCGTTCTTCACGATGGACTACGTCGACGGGCACCCGCTCGACGAGTATCTGAAGCTCGGCGTGGTGACGATTCATGAGCGGCTGGCGCTGGTGCGCGACGCCTGCCTGGCGATTGAATATGCCCACAGCGAGAACATCCTGCATCGCGATCTGAAGCCGTCGAACATGGTCGTGACCAAGGCCGGTGTGCTCAAGCTGCTCGACTTCGGACTGGCCAAGGATACGAACACCGACAGCCTGCTGTCGATCGAGGGGCAGATCGTCGGGACGCCGTCCTACATGTCGCCCGAGCAGGCCGAGGCGCTGGAGCTCGGCCCGCCGACCGACATCTATTCGCTGGGCGCGATTCTCTACAACGTCTTGACCGGCCACGCGCCGTTCGAGGGCAAGACCGCGCTGCAGACGGTCTACAAGGTGGTGCACAGCGACCCCAAGGACCCGCGCGAGTTTCAGCGGGACATGCACCCGGATCTGGTCGCGATCGTCTTCAAGGCAATGGCCAAGGAGCCCGGGGCGCGCTACCCCAGCGCCAAGGCGATGGCGATGGACATCAGCAACTTCCTGCTGGGCGAGCCGATCGTCGCCCGCCCGCCGAGCAAGCTGGACCGCTGGAAGCGCAAGCTGCGCAAGAACAAGCTGGCTGCGCTGATCTGTGGCGGCACGCTGGTCGTCTCGTTGATCGCGATTCTGATCGTCAGCCAGCTCGGCCCGGACAAGATCGACGCGCTGGAGGAGGGGCTGGCCACTCCCGCGACGCGGCAGGCCTCGTTCGGCGCGCTGCTGGCGGGCTATCATACCGACCAGTTCGATGACCAGGAGCGCGCCCGGGTTCTGCCCATCATCCTCAAGGTCTCGGGGCCGAAGGCCGACAAGGCGCTCAAGCTGCAGCTGGTCGAGCATCTGAAAAAGCACCTGCAGATTCCGCTGGTGCGGCTCGAGCTGGCGCCCGCGCTGGTGCCGAACCTGGCCGGCTACCTGAGCGAGGGTCCCAAGGCGCTGCAGCTCTCGCTGCTGAAGATCATGCCGCACATCAAGCAGCCGCGCCCGTTCGACGAGGCGCTGGTCAAGCTGCTGCATAACGAGGACCACGAACTTCGCTGCGCCGCGGTGGCCTACTGTGTGCTGGTGCCGGTGGCCGCGGCCTTCAAGCGGCTCAATCAGTTGTTCTGGGATCCGCACTGCGGGGTGGAGGCCTCCAAGGCCACCTCACACATGTACGACAGCGGGCTGATGAGCATCTACAAGATCGGCAGCAAGGGACTCGGCGGCAGGCTGGCCAACCTGCAGAAGACCGTCAGGCAGCACCACAAGAAGATCGAGCAGATGATGAACGGCGGCTCGAACAAGCGCAAGAGCGCCTTCGATGTGACGGTCGAGCGGCTGCGCAACGAGGATCTCGGGGTGCGCATCAAGGCCTGCTACGACCTCGCCCGGCGCAAGGAAAAGCGCGCGATCAAACCGCTGCTGGCCGCGATGGGGGACAAGCAGATCGCCAGCCTGGCGGCCTTCGCCCTGGTCAAGATCAAGGCCAGCTCTGCGGTGCCGGCGCTGGTCAAGTTGCTGCGCCACGGGTTGCCCGAGACCCGGCAGGCCGCCGCGCGCGCGCTCGGGTTGCTGGGCGATGGCTCGGTGCGCAAGGCGCTGAAGACCGCCTACGACATCGAGAAGGACCCCGCGGCCAAGGAGGCGCTGCTCGAAGCGCGCGAGCGACTGCTCGAGTAATTCACTTGCACGATGCAAGTGAACGTCATATGTTTGTCGTGACAATCCCT
>CAZMLI010000092.1:0-13429 GCA_964566865.1 uncultured Planctomycetota bacterium | reverse complement strand
GCGGTGGCGGCGGTGTGCGGGACGACTACAGCACGATGCCGGCCAACCTGGTGGCGAAGGTGCCGGGCATCACGCCGGAGTATCCGCTGAAGAGCGAGGTGCGGGTCAAGAACGGCCAGGTCAACCTCTCGGGCGCCGGCTCGATCGGTACCGCGAGCAATCCGGTCGACGCATGGTTTGGCGGCAACATCGGCGGCACGGCGGGGTCGAGCAACCTGTTCAGTAACAACGGCAAGAGCGAACCCTACGACGTGCCGGCCAGCTTTACCTTTCCGGCGCCCAACGAGCCCTATTTCGACGGCACGATCATGCACGCGAACTACGGCGCCTACGTGATGGCCACTGGTATCGACCTCGACGCGGCCCTGACGGCGCAAGGCACGTCGCTCAAGGCCTTACGGCTGGCTGTCGGCGCGACCAACGAGCATCGCATCGACGAGAATACGCCAGCCTTCAGCGTCTTCGACGGCGCCGACTACAATAGCTCGACGCACGGCATGCGCTGGACGCCCACCGGCGTGCTGGAGGTCAAGGGGCTGATTCGCACCGGCGGAACGCTGATCCTCGGCAATAAGGGTGGCGTGACGATCTACTTCCGCGGCAAGGCTACGCTCTGGGTCGACAGTGCCGGTGCGGGAAGCGGGGACATCGAGATTCACAACAACATCATCAGCTATGGCACGTTTCCGGTCGACGACGTGCTCGGACTGGTGGCGCAGAATGACGTGAACGTGGCAACAGGGGCAGGCGATTCACAGCTCGACTTCACGGCGCTGATCTATGCGGGTGGAACCTTCACGGCCGCGAAACAGGTGGACCTGGCCGGGGTCGTTTTCGGTAACTTCTTCAATCTGGGCGCCAACGTGCCCGGGATCTTCGCGGTGCCTCAGTTGAAAGACAATCTTCCGCCCGGCTGGATCTTCGACGGCAAGGTACCGACCGTCGTCGCACGGGTCGCCTGGCAACGCGGTAATTAGAGACAATCAAAGAGAGACCATAATGATGATCAGAAACAAGGATGGCGGCTTCAGCCTGATCGAGATCATGGCGTCCGTCACGGTGCTGGCGGTTGCGCTGCTCGGCGTGATCGCGACGATTATTACCGTGATGCGGCTCAACGAGGATACGCGCAGTCAGACCATCGCGCTGACCAGCGGCAAGCGCATGATGGAAGAGGTCCAGTCGGGTACCCACAGTGAGCTCGTCGGCAAATGGGCTGCGCCGAACGACACCTTCCCCGTGGTGGGCCTGACGCCGCAGGACGGGGCAGCGCAGGTCGGGACCGTGACGATCACCGTCGACCCGGCAAACGATGACTTCCTCGACGTGGACGTGCGCATCGCCTGGAAGAGCAAGACCGGCAACCGGTCGTTCCAGGTCAGTCGCAAGCTGGTGGACGAGCGCGGCGGACTGTCCTGGGGCGACACCGGCGTGAAGTTCAACAATGCGGACAGTCCGGGGGAAGAGGCCACACCGTCCAGCGCCGCCGGCTCGGGCGGCGGTGTCGCCACGGCCTTCACCAGTCCGCCGGTGCTGCTCTACGCCACGGCGCCGACGACCACGCCGCCGGTGACGACGGAGACGACGGAGACGCCGACGCCGATAGAGCCGACCTCGAATGGCGACGGCGGCGACGCCAATTACTCGGGCCACGACGACGACAACGACAACAATGGCTTCTGCGATGAGTGCGGCAAGGCGATCGGTTCACAGCACCTGGGTAACTGCTCGCGTCGGGGCGTCAACTAGCGTCCTAATTTGTAGTTGGCTTGGGCTGGCCAGCCGCTTATGGTTGCGGGGGTCCGGATGAAAATGCCGCCGAGAGCCGAACCCAAGCGCCCGCTCAGCTTGCCCACTGTGATCATCTGCACGGTCGGCTTGCTGATCGCCGCGATCCTGCTGGCGCTACAGCTCCAGCAACCGGATCCGCAGCCTGTACACACTCGAGATTTCTCGACCCGGATCGGTCCCGCGGATCTTGACGAGTGGCTGCTGGCGGCCGAGTCGCTGATCGAACAGCGCGCCGAGGGCAAGTTCACCTACAAGTCGCGCACCCTCTCCGGCTTCCTGGTCGAGATGAAGCAGCAGGAGAACAAGTGGTCCGGCAAACTCGATCTGGTGACGATGAGCTTCGAACGCTTCCTGGAGGTGACCGAGGCGATCCGCTTCGCGCGCAGCAAGCTGGGTTTCGTCGAGCTGCAGCGCGAGCGCAAGGCGCGGGCTGCAGAGCGCATGGGGCAGATGGAGGTGCATGGCACCGACAAGCATCCGCTGAAGCTACCGCAGGTCCGGCCAGCCAAGTTCAAGGCCGGCGCGCAGTCGGCGACGGCGCAGACCTATCGCACCTATCAGGATCGTATCGAGCGCGTGCTGGACAAGCTCGAGTTGAGAGTGCGTTAGCGCGACATACCGAGCCTGGCATGTGCCGGTGCGTACAATAGAATGTCGCGGTCGATGATCACCACAGCTCTCGAACGGATCGCACAACTGGTCACGCGTCACCCGCGCAAGATCTTGCTCGTCGGCTTGTTGCTGGCATTAGGCGGTGCGCTCGGGGCGGGCTGGAAGCTGGAGTTCCGCGCTGGCCGCAGCCAGCTGATCGACCCGGATCAGCCTTATTTCCGTCTCTACCAGCAGTACAGCCAGTCGTTTGCCGGGGATGCGCTGTTGCTGGTGGTGATCCACATCGATGACGATCCGCGGCAGGCTGCGGCTGCTGCGAGCTGGATCGCGAGCGAGTTGCGCCCGATGGTCGGCCAGGAACTCGAGACGGTCTACGCCCGGCGCGGCAGCAAGTTCCTGCGCTCGCGCGCAATGTTGCTGGCGCCGAAAAAGGATCTGCGCGCGCTCGAGCAGGCGCTCGAACAGAACAGCAAGATGTTGCGTCGCTGGGCCGCCTACCCGGACCTGGGGGCCTTGCTCGCCGACCTGTCGGATCGTCTGGCCGGACCGGCTGAGCCGGGTACGGACGCGGCGCAGGGCATCGCGTTTCTCGAGTCGCTGCTGGCCAGTTCCGAGCAGATGATAGGCGGCCGGCCCTACAGCCCGATCCTGGCCGGGATGAAGCCGCCCGCGCCGGGGCCGCTCGATCCGTACTTCGTTTCCGAGAGCGGCAAGCTGCTGTTCATCTACCTGCAACCGCGGTTGTCGAAGAGTCAGCTGAACATCGGCGCGCAGGCGGTCAGCGCCACACGGCGGATCCTCAGGCAAGCGCAGCAGCGGCACCCGGGTCTGCGCCTGGGTCTGACCGGGCGTCCCGCGCTGGACGCGGACGAGATGTTCAGCACCCAGCAGGACATGAAGCGTGCCTTCGTCCTGGCGCTGGTCGGCGTCACGCTGCTGTTCGTCTTTGTCTTCGGCAGCCTGAGGAGGCCGCTGATGGCAGTGCTGACGATGCTGCTGGCGGTGGCCTGGACCTTCGGCCTGGCCACGCTCTACCCGGGCTACCTGAACCTGCTCTCGATCGTCTTCGCCTTGATTCTGATCGGGTTGGGGATCGACTTCGGCATTTACTTGCTCTCCGGCTACGAGGTTGCCCGGCAGACCGCCCCGACGGTCGAGGCGTCGATCAGCCAGGCGCTGGCCCGGGTCGGTCCGCCGATGCTGGGCGGTGCACTCACCACGGTCATCGCGTTCTACACCGCCTTGCTGGTCGACTTCCGCGGAGTGGCGGAGCTCGGGCTGCTGGCTGGAACCGGCGTGCTGTTCTGTCTGCTGGCAATGCTGGTCCTGCTGCCTGCGATGCTGATGCTGGGCGACCGGTCGCCGGACAGCGCCGCGCGGGATATTCGCGCGGCGGATCGGCGGAGTGCTGGTGCCTGGAACCCATTCCCTCGAAGCCGGCGAGGCTGCTGGGTCGTCCTGCTGCTGGCAGTCGTCCTGACGATCGCGCTCGTGCCCGGCATGCGACGGGTGGGCTTCTCCTACAATCCACGAAAGCTGCTCGCGGCGGGACTCGAGTCCGTGGCGTACGAACAGGTCGTGCAGCAGCAGTCCGGCCAGTCGACCTGGTTCGGCGTGGTCATCGCACCGAGCCGTGAGGCGTTGCGCGAGAAGGTACACAAGCTGCGTCAGCTGCCCGAGGTCAAGCATGTGCGCTCGGTCGACGACATCTGGCCGATCGATGACAAGCGCCGGCGTGCACGACTGGCGCGGCTGGCGCGTCTACTTCCGCCGCTCGCCAGGCGAGAAGCAAGGCCGGACGCAAGCCGCTGCAGCCGGCTCTATGCCAGGCTTGGAGAGGGGTTCGAGCAGGCCGCGGACGATCTCTTTCTCGACAGGCCCAAGCTCGCGGGGCGCATGTTGCAGCTGGCACAAACGTGTCAACGGATCGTGCTCGCGCTGGGCAAGCAGGCGCCCGCGACTGCCGCCAGGCGGCTGGCTGCGCTTCAGGCCGCTCTCTTTGTCGAGGTAGACGATACGCTGAAGCAACTCCGGGCTCTGGTCAGGCCGCCAGCGATCCGCGCCGAAGATTTACCGTTGTTCTATCGGCGGCTGTTCGTCTCGGCCGACGGGCGGTCCTTTGCGGCCCACGTCTATCCCGCCGAGGACATCACCAAGAAGGCTCCGATGGTGCGTTACATGCGAGCCTGTCTGGCGGTCGACGCGAAGTTCACCGGCCCGCCGATGCTGTTCTTTCGCACCAGTCGGTTGATGCGCCACGGTTTCGAGCGCGTCTCCTATTATGCGTTGCTGGCCAGCCTGGTGGTGCTGGTGATCACGTTGCGTGGACCGCTCTCGATCTTGCTGGCCGCCACGCCGTTGGCTCTGGGGCTGGCCTGGACGGTCGGAGCCATGGGCTACCTCGGCATGTCGTTCGACCTGGCGAACTGCTTCGGTGTACCGATTCTGCTGGGCATCGGAATCGACGTCGGCATCCATCTGGTCCATGCGTTTCGCGCCAGCGGCAAGGTGGACGAGATCTGGGCTGTGACCGGACGCGCTGTCACCGTCACCACGTTGACCACGATGATTGGCTTTGGCAGCATGCTGGTGGCACGCCACCGAGGGCTTGCAGGCCTCGGCAAGCTGGTTTGCCTGGGAATGTGTGGCGTCTTGCTTGCCTCGGTGGTCGTGCTGCCGGCGATCTTCCGCTTGCTCGAGCGTGAGCCCGAGCAATCCTGCTAGGCTAGTAGCGACGGCCCCCGCCGCGCTCTTCGCGGGGACGCGCCTCATTGACGACCAAGGCCCGTCCACTCATTTCGAAATTGTTCAGAACTTCTATGGCCTTGCGGCCCGGCTCGTCGTCCATGTCGATGAATCCAAAACCGCGCGAGCGACCGGTATCCCGATCCGTGATAATACTCGCCGATGCCACCGGCCCGTGCTCTTCGAACATCGCACGCAGCTCATCGTCGGTGGAGGAGAACGGCAGGTTGCCTACGTAAATGCGCACTGAGACCCATCCATTACCCGAGACGGAAAGCGTTGAGAACCGTAATCCCTCGGGCGGATCCGATCGATTCTGTGGCCCCGGTCCCCCCGGTTGCCAGGCGCATTCTATATATCCGACAATTAGAAATCAAGCGTCGCTATTGATCCAATTGCAGCTGACGCGCTGCTTGCAACGATCCAGCGACAAGTCTGCGGCGCGTGAATGAATCCGGCCGCCTCGCAATGCTCGATCTGCTGCATCAAGGGATCGTAGAAGCCGCGCCAGTTCAGGATCACGACCGGCCGTTCGAGAATTGCAAGCTGGGACAAGGAAAGGACTTCAGCTAGTTCTTCCAGAGTGCCCAGGCCGCCGGGCAGGGCGATCAGCGCATCTGCTGCTTCGACCAGGGCGCGCTTTCGGTCCCACATACTGGTGTGAATCTCCAGCTTGCCCTGCAGCGCGGGGTGCCCTTCGCCGATGAATTGATCCAGAATTATCCCGTGTACTCTTCCGCCCTCCGCGAGGCAACTGTCGCAAACGTCTGCCATCAGCCCGCGGCGTCCGCCGCCGAAGATCAGCGTGTGGCCGGCGGCGGCGATGCCGGCGCCCAGCTCGCGGGCCATTTGCCGGAAATCCTCGCTGGCCGGCTGCGAGCTGCCAAAGACAGTGACCCTCGCAGGCATCGGTTGCCTACTCGCCTTCTGACTGGGTCAGCGCCCGGCTGAAGGCCTGCTTGACCGCGTCGAAGTCCGCAGCCTTGCGCAGGTCCGACGCCAGCTCGGTCCGGATCAGCAACCCCGACAGTTGCGCGAGCAGCTTGAGGTGGGTCTGTCGGTCGCTGGGCGGGCCGATGGTGACGAAGATCAGATCGACCGGGCCCGCACCATCGGCCTTGTAGTTGATCGGCTCGGGCAAGGTGACCAGGCCGAAGTATGTCTGGTCGAGGCCCGGCAGCGTCGCGTGCGGGATCGCCAGTCCATCGCCGATGGCGGTGTTCTGCATCTTCTCGCGCCGCCAGAGACCCTGCTCGACTGCGTCCGCCGAACCCAGTCGGTCATGCGCCTGCGCGAAGGTGGCCGCGATCCAGCGGAACAGCACCTCCTTGGTCTTGGCTTCGATGCCGGTCAGCACCGTGGACGCTTCGAGCGAGTCCATCAGGACGAAGTTGTCGTCCAGCTTCTTCTCGATCGCTTGATGGGTCGCCTTGCGCGGCGTCTTCAAGCGCAATACGGAGCAGATCGACTCCTCGATGATGCGGTCGCCGCGCGAGCCGAAGAACAGGCCCCAGATGGCCCGCTCCGGCGGCGCGCCGGTGACCAGCAGATCGTAGTCGGCGCTGGCCTGGATCACTGCGGAGACCGGGTTCTTGTGGCGCACGATCCGGCTCTCGGTCGGTACGTGACACAGCTGGCCGAGCTGCTCGTGGTAATCGACGACCGCCTCGACCTGCCAGGGCTCGGCGTTTTCCGGCAGCGCGCGCATGAAGGTGATCTCCGCGTCGTGCATCGCGGCAAAGCGATCGGCCGTGTGCACGACCAGTCCGTCATGCGGGCCGGGTTCGGCCAGCACCAGGATCCGCCGCCCGTGGAAGCCACCCGCGTCCTTGAACAGCGCGAGGTTGCAGGGCAGGTGGGTCAGGAACCAGGACAGGGGATCCCGAAAGAAGATGCCCCGCTGGTCGCGTGTGATCCACTCCATCACCAGCCATTCGCAATGCACCCGCTTGGCATACTCGTACAGTGTCTCGCGAACGTCGCGCGTGATCACCGAGTCGCAGTCGGCGCGCACATGGAGCGCCTCGGCCACGCCGGAGATCCGTCGCTCGAGCGCCTTGATCCGGTCCTGCTCCGTCGCCGCGGCATCGGACAGGGCTGTTTGCAGTGGCACCTCGTACAGGTGCAGCACCTCGATGCGCGCGTCCTCCCTGACCAGCGCGGCGCCCACCTCGAGCAGCATGTCGGGCGACACCTCGCCCCCGAGGATCGGGATCACCACCTGGGCGTCGGTCGGCTCGGTGGGGGCCTTCAAGCGCATCTTCGAACGCGTCACGCGCCGGGTGTCCAGGCCCGCCGGCGGCAGCAGGTCCGGTCGTTTCCAGAGTTGCTGGATCAGCCCTTGATGATCCACATGGCGCCGGCCATAGATGAAGAACCAGGCCATGCCGATGACGAACAAGGCGAGGCAGCCGGCGATGGCGACGGTGCCGAGCCAGACGATCATCGCCAGGCAGGTGACCAGGCCGAAGGCGGGCAAGATGGGGTAGAACGGCATGCGAAAGTTGGGCTGGTACCACTGCGGGTTACTCTCGCGAAAGACGATCACGCAGAGGCATTCGAGCGCGAAGACCAGTAACTGAAAGGTGCTGGCCAGCTTGGCCAGTTTTTCCACGTCGGCGGTGGCGATCGCGGTGGCCATCACTGCGCCGGTCAGCATGATCGAGGCGGTCGGCGTGCGAAAACGCTCCGACTGTTCCTGGAGGAAGCTCGGCATCAGCCCGTCGCGGGCCATCGCCAGCGGGTAGCGCGAGGCGGCCATCAGCCCGGAGTTGGCCATCGAGACCAGCGCCAGGATCGCGATCACGGCCACCACCTTGGCGCCGGTCGCGCCGAAGACGACGCGCGCAAGCAAGCTCATCGGCCGCTTGGTCACGGTCACCTCGGCAAACGGGGTGGCCCCGATCAAGGCCCAGGAAACGACCGCGTAGACCAGCATACCCAGTCCGAGTGAGATCAGCAGCGAGAGGGGCAGGTCCCGGGCGGGGTTCTTTGCCTCTTCCGAGAGGCTGGCGATGGAGCTGACACCGGCGTAGGAGATCGAGACGAAGCCGGTCGCGGCGAGCAGGCCGGTCCAGCCGTGAGTCATCTGGACGCCGACGTCATGGTTGATGTTGGCCAGACCGCCAGTGGTCAGGATCAGCAGGGTCAGCAGACAGCCGGAGACGATGTAGATCTGGAACTGAGCCGCCTTCTTGGCCCCGACCATGTTGAGCACAATCAGCAGGCTGAGCAGCACCAGCGCGACGATCGTCTTGTCCAGCTTGGCGACCAGCACCATGTAGTAGCCGACGCCGACCAGCGCGAAGGAGCCCTTGAGGATCAGCACCATCCAGACGCCGAGGCCGACGCAGGTGCCCGCCTTGGGGCCCATGCTGCGTTCGAGGAACAGGTAGGTGCCACCCGCGCCGGGCAGCGCCGTGGCCAGTTCGGCCTTGGCCAGCGCGGGGGCGAGCACCAGCAGGCCCGCCAGCACGTAGGCCATCCAGACGGCCGGACCCATCTTGGCCGCGGCCAGGCCGGGCAGGACGAAGATCCCGCCGCCGATCATCGCGCCGAGGCTCAGGCTGATCAGGCCGAAAAGTCCGATTTCCTTGGATAGCTGGGTGCTCACGCGGGTTTCCTTGGGCTGGACAACAGTCGGTAAAGCACGATCACGGTGGCGAAGGCCGCGACACAGTAGAGGTTGACGCGCGCCGGCTTACGGACCCAGTGCTGCAACAGGCCCTCGACGAAGGTGTCGAGCAGGATCAGCAGGTGGATCACATGCATTGCGCGAAGCTCGACCCAGTGCCTGCACTCCCAGAGTATCAGACCCTGCAGCGCGACGGCCGGAATGGCCATCAGCGGGAATTCCCACCAGTGCACGAGCTGCGGGTAGATCAGGTAGAGCCCCACCTGTCCCCCCAGCAACATCAAGGAGAGCCACAGGTCCGAGGGCAACCTGTGGCCCGACTTATCATCGTCTTCGACCATCAGCCGGTGATTGTACCTGCTGACGCCCCTCCTTTACAACAGGTCGAGCTTGGTGAACTGCTTGCCGAGCACCTGTTTCGACGGGATCTTGACCCAGTCCTCGAGGATCGAAGCGTAGACCTGGCGGAAGTCGACCGACATCTTCAGATCCCCCTTGTCGAGGTCCGTCAGACTCGGGTACTTGCCCTTCAGCCCGCCCTTGACACGGTCGCCGATCAAGAACATCGGTCCGGCCACGCCGTGGTCGGTGCCCTGGCTGCCGTTCTCGGTCACGCGCCGGCCGAACTCCGAAAAGACCGTCACCAGCACGCGCTTGGAGACACCTTGTTGCTTCAGATCGTCGAGGAAGGCGGCGACCGCGTCGCCGAACTGGCGCATCAACCGGTCATGGGTATTCTTCTGCCGCACGTGCGTGTCGAAGCCGCCCATCGAGACGTAGAAGACACGCGTGCGCAACTTGCCGACGATCAGGCTGGCCACCGTGCGCAGCTGGCCGGCGAGCTGATTGCGCTGCGGGTAGTTGCCCTTGGCCTTGTAGTTGCGCGCAGCGCGGCGGACCGTCGACGACGAGGAGCGGGCGTTGGCGGCCACGCGATGTAGCCAGTCCAGGTTGGACATGCCATGTTGCTTCTGGTTCAGCTCGTCGAATTCCTTCCGGTCGCGGCCGCGCCACTGATAGGCCTCGGTCTGGTCGAACGAGACCGGCTTGTGGACCTTTGCGTTCAGCGCGTAAGGCACCGACGTGCCGACGTTGATCACCAGGTTGGGATCCTGGTCGCTCGGGCAGCGGGCGTCGATCGCCCGGCCGAGCCAGCCGGTCTCGACACCGCGGCCGCGCATGTCGCCGGTGTGCCAGATGTCCATCGCCTTGAAGTGCGAGCGATTGGGGTTGGGGTAGCTGACCCCCTGGACGATCGCCATCTTGCCGTCCTTGTAGAGCGGCAGCAGCTTGTCCAGGTTGGGGTTGAGGCCGACGTACTCGTCGATCTTCAGCGGCTTGTCGATGAGCAGCCCGCGTCGGTTTTGACCGTAGGCGTCGTCGCCGTAGGGCACCAGCGTATTGAGCCCGTCGTTGCCGCCGGAGAGCTGGATCACCACCAGGATCTCCTCTGCGCCGACCGACGATTCATCGCCCAGCGCGCAGAGGGTCTTGCCGAGGAACAGCGGGAAGGTGGCCGCCATCGACAGGCCCATGAACAGACGTCTATTCAATTTGCTTGGATTCATGATAGCTGGAACTCCGGAGTGCTGACGATCAGTTTCAACAGACCATGGAGGCGGTCCCGGTTGGAGATCTGATCGCCCAGGTAGGCGATCAATGTGGCGCGCAGTTTCGCCGATGGCTGGACCACCAGGAAGCGTTTGCAGAGCCGGTCGACCACCTGCTCGGCCGTTTCTGCGCCCTTGACGGCCGCCAGAACGTCGAATGCTCTGGGCGGGTTGCGCATCGACGGCCAGAGTTTCGGTCCTGCCATCATCGACTCGACATCCTGCCCTTCGAGCGCCGCAACCCGTCGTTTGTAGCGTCTCATCTGTCGGTCGATCATCCGCGCGAAGCCCTTCATCTCGCGCGGTGAGAGCACCAGACTCTGGGCCGCATTGTAGCGCTCGAGCAGCAGCGAGGTGGTGATCCAGTTGCGTCCGCCGGCCCAGCCCTTGACATTGGGCGGGTCCATCAGCGACTGTCCCAGCTTCTGGGCCATGTTGGCCATGATCAGCGACAGCGAGCGGTCGGCGCCGACCTGACGCATCAGGTTGACCGCCAGGTAGATCGGCCCCTTGATCTTGTTGCGGACCGATCGCTCGGAGTAGAACTCCTTGGATGCGAACAGCTTCTTCAGCAGCGGCTTGATTTGATAGTCCTTGCGGAAGCCGGCGGCCAGCTGGTCGATCAGCGCCTCGCTCGGATTTGCATGCGCGAAGAAACGGAACAGCTTGCCGCTGATGTAGCGCGCGGTCACCGGCTGCTGCATGATGATGTCGATCACGTCGTCACCGTCGAAATCACCCGTCTTGCCGAGCAGCGTCTTGTTCGCGGTGTCGTGCCAGGTGCGCACGAAGCGGAAGCTGTTGGCGCCGAAGGTCCAGCCGGTGAAGCAACGCGCGGCTTCCTTGATGTCCTTCTCGGTGTAGTTGCCGACACCCATCGTGAACAGCTCCATCAGCTCACGCGCGAAGTTCTCGTTGGGGCTCTGGCGGCGGTTGACGCGATTGTCCAGATATTCCAGCATCGCCGGGTCGCGGGCGATCGCGCGCACGAACTTGTCGAAGTTGCCCGTCGCGTGCTGGCGCAGTGTCGCGTTCTGGATGTACATGTGATACGAGTTGCGCACGTCGCGCTGACTCGAGCAGAAGTGGCCGTGCCAGAACAGCACCATCTTCTCTTCCAGCGGGTGGCGCGTCGCGGCCATGTGCCCCAGCCACCAGGCGCGCAAGACGATCAACTGGCCCATGTCCTTGCGCCGGTATGCCTGCTGGACTTTGCGGCGCTCCTCCTCGGGCTTGGTTCGCAGCAGCCGGTAGTTGGGCCGCTCGGTCAGCTTCGGCACGAAATGGGGGAGGCCCTTGTTGGGCACCTTCTCGTAGTCGACCAGGTGGTCGATCGCGCCCCGCAGGCCGCGGGCGTGCAGCGCCTGGATCTCGCTCGGCGTGCCGCCGAAGCCGGCGCGGCGCAGCAGGTGGGCCGCCGCTTCGATCGTCCATTGCGACTCCGGGATCGGATCGAGCGGGCTCTCGGCCATCGCCGGGGCAGCGGCCGACAGGGTCAGGGCCAGCAGTAGCTGGATTTTTCTCATATTGGCTCCCTCTGGGGTGTGGGGCTTCGTCCTATTCTAATCAGATCAACCCTCGGGAAAGGGGATGGTTTCGGCGGTTTGGCCGTATTTTCCCGCGACCGCCGAGATCACCGCCGGACCCAGGCCACAGCAGGCGCCGATGACCGAAGCGCCGGCCTCCACCCAGTTTGCGACAAAATCTAGGTACTTTTCGGGGGTCTCGGGTGCCGATTTCCAGCCCATTCCCTCCTCCGGAGTACCCGCGTTGGCGTAGATGCCGAATGGCCGCGCCAGCTCGGCCAGCGCAGCGACGTAGGGTCCCGCGGCGCTGGCCGCCACGCAGTTGACCAGCACCGTCGACGCCCCGCGCTCGAAGGCCTCGCGGGCTGCCTCGGCCAGGGCTGCCGGGGTCATCAGCTGCGCCGTGGGGCCAGGCGTGAAAGCGGCCCAGGTCTCCAGGCCGGTGGCGACCGCTTCTTCCACCGCGACGAGCCCCTCGCCGGTGTGCGCGAAGGTCTCGCAGAGCAGCAGGTCACAGCCCGCATCGGCGAGCGTCAAGGCCAGCTCCCTGTGTTCCTCGCGGCAATTCGCCGGGCTCAGTTCGGGGGAGTAGCAGTCTTCGAGCGGCGCGATGCTGCCCGCGATGCGTTGATCCTGCGGGACTGCCTCACGCGCCAGGCGCACGGCCAGCCGGGCGAGCTGCTCCCATCTCTTTGGATAAATCCGCCGCCGCGTGCGGAAGGTATTGGTGGTGTGCACCGTCGCACCGGCCTGCACATAATCGCGGTGGATCTGCGCCACGACGTCGGGTCCTGTCTCCAGCGCCGCCGCGCTCCAGCTCGGAATCGGTGTCGCCACGCCGCGCGCGAGCAGCTCGGTTCCCATCGGTCCGTCCAGGATCGTCGGCACCGCTGCATCATACTTGAAGGTGGACGGTCGGTGGGGTAAGACCGGTCTCATGGATGGATATCAACAGCTACGTGAGCAGGCCGCAGTGATCGATCTGTCCGCGCGCGGGGCGGTGCGTGTGGGCGGAGCGGATCGGGTGCGTTTTCTGCAAGGCATGATCACCGCCGATGTGGTGAAGCTCGCTGCCGGTGACGGTTGTTATGCCTTTCAGCTGGACCAGAAGGGTCACGTGCTCGCGGACATGCATGTCCTCTGCGGCGACGACGCGTTCCTGCTCGAGTGCGATCGCGCGCAGGCCCCCCTGATCGTCGATCGGCTGGCGCAGTATGCCATTGCCGATCGGGTCGATTTGCTCGATATCAGCGCAGCCATCGCGGTGCTGGCGGTCGAGGGGCCTGCCAGCGAGCCGCCGGAGATCGCGCCGTGGGCCCATCGCGAGGCGGACGGCGTGACCAGGTTGAACTGCTCCTGGACCGGTCAGCCCGGATATCGACTGATCACAGCGGCCGGCAACCTCCAAGCGCTGCGCGCGACGTTCGACTTGAAAACGGCTTCCCCCGAAGCCGTCGAGACGGTTCGCATCGAGAACGGTCAACCGCGCCTGGGCCAGGACTTCGGCGAGC
>CAZMLI010000091.1:5693-13429 GCA_964566865.1 uncultured Planctomycetota bacterium | reverse complement strand
GCCTCGAAGAGGAAGTCCTGCGCCAGCTTGCCGCCAATCTGCCCGATATAGGTCAGCAGGCTGCGGCGCAACGAGGCCGGCAAATTCTGCCGCCCGGCCAGCGCGATCATCGCCGGGACAGCCGGTTCGTAGCGCACCCGCCCCATCATCGCGCAGACCCGGTTCAGCGTCTGAGGTTTGGTCTTCTTGCTCTTGAGCAGAGGCACCAGCGCCTGGCATGCGCTGGGGGTCGCCAGCCGCTGCAGCGCACGCAGGCAATGGCGCCCGATGTTCTGGTCATTCAGCCGCTCGATGATCCAGTCCGTATACTGTGCCGCCCCCATGTAGGAGATCAGCTCCACCGCCGCACCACGGATGGAGGCCTTCGGGTTGCCCAGCTCCTTGGCCGACGCCGCCACGACCGCCTCGGGCCCCAGCACCGGCAGCCCGCTATACATCCGGCCTCGCCGACGATTGTCGGTCATCCGCAGGGTCATCGCGACGATCCGCGCGGCCGAACCCGTGTCGCGTCGCTGCAACAGACTCTCCGCCGCCGCCATGCGCACCTCGGCCGATTTGTCGCCCAACCGCTCGCGCAGCGCCTGGGTCACAACCGGCGCGGAGTATGGGCGCAGCCCAAGCACACTGCGCTGGCGAATCACGACGAGGCGGTCCTTCAGACCTTTCAGCAGGAGCGACTGCAGTCCGACGACCCGAAACTTCACCAGTGCCCTGTACACCTCCTCGCGCACCTGGTCACTCGTATCGCCCGACACCCGAGTCAGCAAGCCGACCAGCGTCGGACGCAGCCCCAGCGAGAGAGCGCGAACCGCTCTCAAACGGTTGATCGGGTCCGGATCCGCCAGCGCCTTCTCGAACAGCGACCGCAGGTCACCGAGCGCGTTTTGCAGCAGATGAAAAGCCGCCGCGGTGCGCACGGTCTCCGAGGGCGAGGCCAGCTTCTTGAAGATCTGCTGCCGGGCGGCCCGGGTCCCCTGCTTCGACAGCGCGAGCAGTCCCTCGAGCGCGACGCCGGGATAGCTGTCCGCCAGCGCCTGCTCGACCGTCAGGTCCTGACCGGACCTGGAGGTCAGCAGGCTCTTGGCGCAGCGGAAGCCCACGTTGACATACGGCACGTCCCGAGACAATACGTTCTGGCTATTGATCGTCACCTTGTCCGCTTTTTCCCTGAAGCTTCCACCGCGAACCAGCGTCTTGCCGCGGTTGACCAGCGTGGTCGGAACCACGATCTCCCAGACGTTTCCGCTCAGATCCTGGATCCCGTACGGACTCTCGCCGGCTTCCCGTCCGCCCACTCGCTGCGGCTTGCGGAACCCATCCTCCTGGCTGATCGCCGCGGGGTCCTTGAACGAGCTACCCCAGGGGTACTCGCGCTGGTCCTGTCCACCCGCGGCCTTGTTCCACTCGATCTTGGTCGGTAACCGCTTGCCGGACCAGAGCGCGAAGTAGGTGGCCTGCATGAAAGTGACGCCGGTGACCGGCAACTGCTCCCAACCGACCGGCATCCGACCGTTGGGCCAGACGCGCGGCGGCTTGACCGCCAGTTGCTTGGCCCGCATCTGCCGCAGAAACGCCTCGAACTGCTCGGAGGTGACTTCCAGGCGATCCATCAGGAAGTCCCGGTCTGCCCCGGTTTCCTGAGCAAAGGCCGCACCCGAGATCGCCGGCACCAGGCACATGTCCGACGGGATATCGAGCTTGAGCCGGATCTCCTTCCTGCGCGGCGCGTTGTTCGGAGCCGAAATCGGCAGACGAAACTCGATCGGGAACTTGAGCCTCTCGGAACCGCGAACGACCACGATCTGATACCCCTGCTGGTTGATGAAAGGACAGTCCAGCGGCGTCGACCCGAGTTCCAGTGGCTTCTCCCGGCTGACTTCCTGCGTCAGGCTGTCAATCGGATACAACGTGACCTGCGCCGCAGCCTGAGAGCCCGCCCCGCGCACGTGCAGCACCAGCTGCCAGAGCTTGTTCCGCTCGACAAGCTGCAGGAACGGCCGCTTCTTGGCAAACTCGCGAGCATGCGTGACCAGGTAGCGGCACAACGCCTCCGGGTTGTTCTCCAGTTCCTTGGCCTTGCGGTAGAGCGTCAGTTCCCGCTCCATCGCCGCCAGCTTGGGCAGCAGCTTGACCTTCTTCTCCTTCAGCTCTTCGAGCAAGCTGTGCGCCTTGTCCCAGTTCGCCGCCGCGTAGGCCGCCAGGACGGACTTGAAGATGGCCGCGTGCGGGTCGACCTGCGGCTCGTTGTTCTTGCTCTGCGGGACTGCGCCGGCCTGAGCGGCCTGCCCGCTACCCCCACGGCCCCACTTGAGATAGGCGCCGCCCGCGCCGACCAGCGCCACCACCAGCAGGATCGCGAGCGCCAGCGATCGCCGCGACTTTCGCTGCCGGATGATGCGGCGCGACGCCAGCTTGCTCGACTCCAGAAAGAGGTCGAACGCCTTGCGCAGCTCCTGCATCGAGTCGTGCCGCTTGGACGGATCGTGATCCAGCGCCTTCACGCAGATCGCCGAACTCTCGAAGGGCAGCTCCGACCTCAGCTGTGCCTGATCCGACGTGCCGTTGGGCGCCTTGCCGGACACCATGTGATAGTAGATCGCGCCCAGCGAATAGATGTCGCTGCTTTCGTCCGCCACGCGTGCGGAGCCCAGCTCCGGCGCGCGGTAGGCGCCCGGGTTGGGCGCGGTGCTCTTGGACGCCAGGCAGAAGTCGATCAGATACGGATGCCCCGCCTTGTCGATCCGGATGCTCGAGGGGCTGAGCCCGCCGTGAATCAGCCCCCGGGTGTGGGCGTGGTACAGCGCGTCCGAAAGATCTCGTGCAATCCGGGTCGCCTCCTGAAAGTCGAGCGCGCCGGCGCGAAGCATCTCGTTGAGCTCGGTGCCCTCGACGTACTCCAGCACGAAGTATTCCAGCTCGGCGATGCTGCCGACATTGAGGATCGTGATGATGTTGGGATGGGACAGCTTGCCGACCGAGTCGATCTCACGCGCCAGCCGATCGTTCTGCGGCTTGGACCGATCGAGGATCTTGACCGCGACCAGTCGATCGAGGCCGCGCTCGAGCGCCTTGTAGACGATCCCCTGCTGATCCTGTAACTGCTCGATGATCTCGTAACGCTCGTCGAGCACCTGGCCCGCCGTCATCCCCAGCGGAGAAACCGGAATGGAGTCCACGCTGTCCTGCTCCGCTGGACGGCCGGTAGGAGCAGGTCCGCGCAGCGTCTCGGCCAACGACTCCCGCCGGTCGCCGGCAGCATGGCGCGTCTGTGCCAGCGCTCCGGCCGCGGTCGCTCCGCCCTCCGCCCTGGGCTCGATTCTCAACGTCGCCTCGACCTGCCAGTCCTGGTTTTCCGGCGGCGGGCTTGGCTGACTCTCGGTCAGATCGCCGATGAACTGCATCGGCACGCCGCAGGACTCGCAGCTGAGTTGCGCGCCTTGCGGTCCGATGCAGCGCGCGAGTTCGTGACGGCCCTCGCAAATCGGGCAGAGCAGCGTATCGATGCCCAGCTCGCCGAGTACCGCCGCGATCTCCGAGGGTGGGAGCAACTGCTTGCCAAGCAACAACTCGACCAGGGGGAAATTCGTGCCGTCACTGGAGATCCCCGCCTCCTCGCGAAGGCATTCGTTGAGCAGCGGTTCCGGCACCAATGCGCGACTCCGGAGTATCTCGCAGAACCGCTCACGCAGCTTGTTTGTCAATTAATTCCCCACCCGTTCTTCTCTCGGCACAATGTCTCAGGAGAGTATAGGAACTCTCCATTTTAAAGTCAATCCGACGTGACTGTCACCACGGGCTGTGTCACACTCTGCTGGCATTGGCCAGACAGATAGACTCCGACGCCCTGCTCGACGCGGAGCTCCGGCAGCTGCTGGAGCGGTTGAAGCTGGCGTTCCGGAGGGCCAGAGGCGCCGCCGGTGAGGGCCTGCGCCGCGCGGGCGGGCGCCCAGGGCGCAACGAATTCGCCGACTTTCGCGACTACGAGCCGGGAGACGACCTGCGAGACCTGGACTGGCCCGCCTATGCCCGCCTCGAGAAGCTGTTTATCAAGGAATATGCGTCCCACTCGACCGAGCCGATCACCCTGCTGCTCGACGCCAGCGCATCGATGGCCTGCGGACAGCCCGACAAGTGGCGCTTCGCCCGCAGACTCGCGCTGGCGCTGGCCTTCCTGGCGCTGCTCGGAAAACACAAGGTGCGCCTGTTGTTGCTCGGTGAAAACCGCTGGCTGGGACCCTTCAGCGGTCCGGAGAAGATCGAGCAACTGGCCGCACGATTGCAGCAGGCGTCGACCGCACCGCAAGCCGATCTGGCCACGGCGCTGCGCAGCCAGGCTCGCAGCCTGGCGGGCCACGGCCGCTATATGCTGATCTCCGACCTCTGGGCCGACGAGGCGTTGCAGCAGGTGTTGCTGGCGGCCCAGGGCCCAGCGCGCGCCTGGAGTATCCTGCAGGTGCTCTCGGGGGACGAGATCTCGCCTCAGTTGAACGGCCCGCTGCGCCTGCGTGACGCCGAGGGCGGCGAGGCACTCGAATTCCAGGTCGACCGCCCCCTGCTCCAGGCTTACCTGCGGGCGCTCGAGGCGCATCTGCACAAGTGGCGCACATTCTGCCAGCGCTATCGGCTGCGCCACGTCAGGCTGGACACCCGCCAACCGCTGGAGGCGGCCCTGCTGGCGGAGCTACGCGAAGGCGGCCTGGTGCACTAGGCTTACTCTGGACATGCAACTGCTCTTCGCCTCCCCCGCCGCGCTCTGGGCCCTGCTCGGCCTGCCCCTGCTGGTGCTGGCAAACTGGCTCTCTGGCCGCTACCGCGAGCAGCTGGTGCCCAACCTGATGCTCTGGCGCTCACTGACGCAGGAGGTCGCCAGCAGCCAGCAGCGCAGCCGACGCCTGCAACGGCTGAAGCTGCTGCTGGAGCTGATGCTGCTGACGCTGCTCGTCATCGGCGCCGGGCAGCCCCAGCTGCGGCAACCGGCGCCCGCGCCGCGGCGCATCGCGATCGTGATCGACAACTCGCTGCGGATGCAGACGCGGCTACCAAACGGCAAGACGGCCTGGCACGCGGCGCGCACGGCGGCGGCAAAGTTGATCGATCAGCTGAACCGGACCGACCAGGTCTCGCTGCTGCTGACCGTCACCCCGGACGCGGCGCAGTCCGGCTGGCGCAAGCCGACCGAAGCGCGCGACGCGCTGGCGCGGGCGGAAGTGGCCGCCGTTGCCGGCAGCGCCACCCCCCTGGTGCGGGCCGCCCTGGCGCTCGGCCCGAAGGTGCAGGTCTACCAGATCGGCCTGGGCCCGCGTGGACCGAAGCAGGACAGGGTGGTGCGAATCGGTGTCGGCCACGAACGCAGCGACAACCTGGGCTGGATCGGGTTCCATGCCGCCACCTCCGTCGGCCGGGCGGGCGGCACCGTGCTCGGCGTGCTGGCCTCGGCGGCAGACTATAAGCGCCAGGTGTGGGTCCGCCTGGAGAGCGACGGGACCATCGATCGAAAGCTGCTGACCCTCGAGCCGGGGGGCCAGGCCGAGGTCCGTTTCAAGAAACCCGCACTGGGCCGGTCCCTGCGGCTGACGATCGAGGGCGGGGACAACCTGGCCGCCGACGATACGCTGACCGCTGGCCGCGGCGCCGCGGTGCGGCTGGACATCCGACCATCCGGCAAACTGCCCAAGCTGGACATCGTGGCCAGGCTCTTGCCCGAGGTACGCGCGGACGCCCCCGAGGAACGCACGATTCACGTGCGGCTGGGCATCGCGCCCGAGCACCCGCTGCCGCTGCCGCTGGTGCTGGCAAAACCGGCGGCCAGTGAAGGCTGGCAGATCAGCCCGGCGAAGCCTGCTCGCGGCTTCGGCCGGCTGGCGCGCGACCCGCTGTTCGAGGGGCTGAATCTCTCGAATGTCGTCATCCGCGAGACGGACCGCCTGACGCGCGCGCCGATCGAGCTGCGGCCCATCGCCTGGTCGATTGACGGCAACACGCCGCTGATCGCACGCGGAAACCGGCTGCTCTGGCTCGCCTTCGCCCTCGACGACTGGTCCGAGGACCCCTCCTTCCCGATCTTCTGGCGGCGGCTGATCCAGCAGTTCTTCCCCGGCGCCGGCGCCTATCGGGCCACCCCGCACGGCTTGCCCGTGACCGACAACCGGGGTTGGCGTACGACCGAGGCCACGCGCCTTCCGGCAGCGGTCGACCGGCAGCTCGCCATACGCGACTTGCGCCTGCCCACCGCGCTGCTGGCGGCGTTTTTGTTGCTGGCCTACGCGAGCCTTCGGGGTAAAACGAGACGACCCAGATGAAGACCTTGATCATTGGCGGCGCCGGTTTCATCGGCATCAACGCGGCTGACCGCCTGAGCCGCGAAGGGCACCAGGTCACCCTGTTCGACGACCTCTCCAGAGAGGGCGTGCGGGCCAACCTGGACTGGCTGGCCGGAAACCATCCAGGCGTTCGCTGCATCGAATCCAGCATCCGCGACCCCGAGGCGATTCGCCAGGCGGTCCAGCAGGTCCGGCCGGAGCTGGTGTTGCATTTCGCGGCGCAGGCCGCCGTCACCAGCTCCCTGGTTGACCCGCGCCACGACTTCAGCACCAACGCGCTGGGCACCTTCAACGTGCTGGAGGCCGTGCGCCACGAGGCGCCCGAGGCGATCCTGTTCTATGCCTCGACCAACAAGGTCTACGGCGCGCTCGAGGGAATCGAACTGGTCGAAGCGCCCACACGCTACAGGCTACGCGACCACCCCGACGGGCTGGACGAGACGACGCCGCTCGATTTTCGCACGCCCTACGGTTGTTCCAAGGGCTGCGGGGATCAGTACGTCCAGGAGTATCACCGCAGCTACGGGCTGCGCAGGGTCGTCCTGCGCTTCTCCTGCATCTACGGGCCCCACCAGTTCGGCGTGGTGGACCAGGGCTGGGTCGCCTGGTTCATCATCTCGCAACTGCTCGGACGCCAGCTGACGATCTTCGGCGACGGCAAGCAGGTGCGCGACATCCTGCATGTCGACGACCTGATCGAAGCAATCCTGGCGGCCACCGCGCAGATCGACAAGACGGCCGGCGGCGTGTTCAACATCGGCGGCGGACCGCAACAGGCGATCTCGGTCTGGAGCGAGTTCGGCCCGATGATCGAAGGCTTGAGCGGCCTGACCGCGGCCCCCGTCTTCGAGCCCTGGCGCCCCGGTGACCAGCGGGTCTACATCAGCGATATCCGCCTGGCCGAGCGTACATTCGGCTGGCGACCCCGCATCTCGGTGGCCGAGGGACTGGCCGACCTGCATCGCTGGGTCAGCGAGAACAAGCTCCCGCTCGAGCAGGCGCTGGCCTTACCATGAGCCTGATGTTGCGGCGCTTGCTGGCGGCGGAACTCGTGCTTCTGGTGGTGCTCGCGCTGGTCTGGGTCTTCAACCGCGAGGACCGCAGCCGCAGGCAACTCGAAAAAACGACGCTGCTCTGGCTCAGCACGCTGGCACGCCAGGATGACCCGACCGCCTTCGGGACCGAGTACCTGCGTGAGGACACCGGAGACCGGCTGCTGGCGATGGTCGCCATCGCGGCCAAGGCGGTGCAGGACAGGAACGAGGTGCAGATCCAGCAGCATGGATTGCATCGTTTCCTGGACAAGGATAACAAGTTCAAGACCCTCTACGAGCAAGCGAAGACACAGGAGATGTTGAAGCTGCTCCAGGACTTCGACGTCAAGGGTCTGGCCGAGGTGGACCGCAAGACACGCGA
>CAZMLI010000091.1:0-5593 GCA_964566865.1 uncultured Planctomycetota bacterium | reverse complement strand
TGCTCCAGGACTTCGACGTCAAGGGTCTGGCCGAGGTGGACCGCAAGACACGCGAAGGCCGCGCCAAGGCGCGTGGGATGCTCTACAGCTTCCTCGGCCAGCGCTACAGGCTGGCCTACCATAACCTGCGGCTCGAGAAGGCCACGATCACCTCGATCCAGGTGACCGGCGAGGGCTACGGCCAGCGCGCCGTCGTGTCCTTCAAGACACCCAGCGGCAGGGGCCGCGTGGCCTGGACCCGGCGCAAGTCGGTCGGCAAGCGAGCCGGCTTCTGGGAGCTCGACCTCTGGCCCAGGAATCCCAGGAAGAAGCCCCGGAAGAAGAAGAAGTGAAGGTTCTCGTGACGGGAGGGGCTGGCTTCATCGGCTCGCATCTGGTCGACGCATTGATCGCCCGCAAGCACCAGGTGACCGTCTTCGACAACCTCGATCCGCAAGTGCATGGCGAGGTGCCGGCACCGCGCTATCTCGCACCCGGCGCCCGCTTCATCCAGGCCGACGTGCGGGACTACGACGCCCTGCGGACGGCCGTGCAGGAGACCGAGCTGATCTTCCACGAGGCCTCGGCCGTCGGCGTCGGCCAGAGCCAGTACCAGATCAAGCACTACGTCGACGTCAACATCGGCGGCACCGCCAACCTGCTCGACATCCTGGCCAACCACGAGCACAAGGTGCAAAAACTGATCGTCGCCGCCTCGATGTCCAGCTACGGCGAAGGACTCTATCACTGCGACGACTGCGGGCCCGTGCGCCCGGCCCTGCGCATCCAGCAGGAGCTGGCCGACGGGCAATGGGAGCCCGGCTGTCCCACCTGCGCGAACCCACTGACGCCCCGCCCCACACCCGAGCAGTCGGTGTGTCACGTCAACTCCGTCTACGCCCTGACCAAACGCGACCAGGAAGATCTGGTGCTCGGCTTCGGCGCAGCCTACGGATTGCCCGTCGTCTCGCTGCGCTACTTCAATGTCTATGGCCCCCGCCAGTCGCTGAGCAATCCCTACACCGGAGTGGCGGCGATCTTCATCAGCCGGCTGAAGAACGACAAACCCCCGGTAATCTACGAAGACGGCCTGCAAACCCGTGACTTCGTCTCGGTGCACGACGTCGTCGCCGCCAACCTGCTGGCGATGGAGCGCGACGCCGCCAACTTCGGCTGCTTCAACGTCGGCGGCGGCGCCCCGCAGACGATCGTCGGGGTGGCCCGCACGTTGAGCAAAGTGATGGGCAAGTCGATCGAGCCCGAAGTCACCCGCCAGTTTCGCAAGGGCGATGTCCGGCACTGCTACTCCGACCTGACGCGGATCGAAGAGAGCCTGGGGTATCAGCCACAGACCACCTTCGAACAGGGCGTCGCCGAGCTGATCGCCTGGTCCGACGAGACGGAGTCGGTCGATCACTTCGACAAGGCGGCCGCCGAACTGCGCAGCAAGGGACTGGTCTAGGCACCTAGCCCCCCAAGGACCCGTAGGGCGGGGGCTCTGGTTAGAAACAAGCGAGCATCGCGCTGTTTCGCTATGATGTACCCGCGATGCCAGAGGAAGCGCGTGAGCTGCAAAACGCCGGGACGCTGGCGGAGCTGATCACGCAGTTCGGGCTAACCGTTCGCCTCCACGACCCCGACATCGCACGCCAGCTGGCGGCCAAGGTGATCCGCGACGGGACCGACCCCAGCGCGCTGGCCAGGTTCATGCTGGAAGTGCAGGTCACCGGGCAACTGGCGCACCCCAACATCGTCCCGCTCTACGAGCTTGGCATGACGCCCGAGCGGCAGATTTACTTCACGATGAAGCAGGTCCAGGGGCGCACGCTGGCCGACTTGCTGGCCGACCCCGAACCAGATCAACAGACCGAGCGCCGACTGATGCCGCTGCTGCAGATCTTGCTGAAGGTCTGCGATGCGCTGGCCTTCGCCCACAGCCGCGGGGTGATCCACCGCGACCTCGAGCCGGCCCACATCATCGTCGGGCGTTTCGGCGAGGTGCAACTGAGGGACTGGGGGCTGGCCAGGGTCGTCGGCCAGATTGACCGCGCGAGGGAGGGACTGACGCTCGATCTGGGCGGCGCACAGCTGGCCGAACTGGCGCGCGAGGGCGGGTCCGAGCCGCTGGCGATGCTGGACGGTCAGCTGATGGGCGCGCCGCACTACATGCCACCGGAGCAAGCCAGGGGCGAGATCGACCAGCTCGACGAACGCGCCGACATCTACGCCCTGGGTGCGATGCTGTACCAGATGCTCGCCGGGCAACCGCCCCACATGGCAGCCACGCCAATCGGGAGCCTGCTGCAGCTGCTGCAGGCTCCCCCGCTGGCCCCCTCGGCGCTGGCGCCCGAGCGCCACATCCCCTGGGAGCTGGAGGCCGCGGTGACCCGGGCGATGTCCCCCCTGCGCGTCGATCGCTACCAGACAGTCGGAGCGCTTCGCCGCGACCTGGAAGCCTGGCTCGAGGGGCGGGCCCTGCGCGCCGTGCATTATTCGCCGCAGCGGGTGCTGAACAACTGGCGGCGGCGCCACAGTAAACCGCTGGCGGCGGCCGGCGCGGTATTGCTGGCACTGCTGGCTCTGCTGACGAACTTCGTCGTCAACCAGGTGCGGCAGAGAAAGCGGGCCGAAGACCAGGCCGAACTGGCCGAAGAGAAGGCGATAGTCGCGGGCCAGTACAAGCAAGAGCGGGACGCCGCCACCAAGGCCCGACGCGACCTGCTGCACATGTCCGACCTGCACCGTCTGGCCAAGCTCGAAAAGGAGGCGGCCTCACTCTGGCCGGCCCATCGTCGAATGATCCCGCGCTACAGGCAGTGGCTGACCGACGCTCACAGACTCGTCGCAAACCTACCGGCCCACCGCGCGAGCCTCGCCCCGCTGCGCAAGCAGGGCAAGCCCCTGGCTGCTGGTGGCTGGAGTTTCGCGAGCGACGAGCTGCAATGGGTGCACGACAACCTGACCCGGCTGGTGGCCGGACTGGAGCGCTTCAGTGGCGCGAAGGGCTGCTTGGCCGACATCAGCCAGCGCCGTGAGCGGGCCCGTACACTCTGGCAGCGATCGGTCGAGGCCTGGCGCGATCGCTGGAGCGCAGCGACGAAGGCAATCATAGGCAGCAAGCACTATTCCGGCTTCAAGCTTGGCCCGCAAGAAGGCCTGGTGCCGATCGGCCCCGATCCGCAGTCGGGGCTCTGGGAGTTCGTCCACATCGGCTCGGGCAGGATCCCGCAGCGCGGCGCCGAGGGGAAACTGCAGTTCGACGGAGGTTCCGCGATCGTGCTGGTGCTGGTGCCGGGTGGCGCCTTCCGGATGGGCGCCAAGCAGGGCGAAGCGGGGCCCAACACCGATCCGCAGGCGGATCGCGACGAAAGTCCGGTTCACCAGGTGAAGTTGAACTCCTTCTTCATCTCGAAGTACGAGCTGACCCAGAGCCAGTGGAGGCGGCTGACCGGCCACAACCCGAGCCGCTACCTGGCGGGTAGGGCCTACGGACCGTGGCTGGTGACCCCGACGCATCCGGTCGAGAGGGTGAGCTGGAACGACTGCCGCGAGGCACTGTTGCGAGCGGGTCTGACGCTGCCCAGCGAGGCGCAGTGGGAGTACGCGGCGCGGGGCGGCACGCTGACAGTGAGGTGGACCGGCAACGCCAACTCGCGGCTGGCCCAGGCCGCCAACCTGGCCGACAAAGATTATGCGAAGGGGTTCGGCGCAACCGTCTTCGAGCCGTGGAGCGACGGACACACGTTGCACGCCCCGGTCGGCAGTTATCGCGCGAACGCCTTTGGCCTGCATGACGTGATCGGCAACGTCTGGGAATGGTGCCAGGACCGATACCATGCAAAGGCCTACGGTCTGCCGCCATCGAGCGATCTCAGCGGGCGACCTGTGTTTCCCTCTGGTTGGTTGATCAAGCAAGAACGCCGTGTCAGCCGAGGGGGCGCCTACATCAATGTCACCCGTGCTGCACGTTCAGCGAACCGCGGCGCGTTCGCGCCGTCCTACCGCGGCGATTCGCTCGGTTGCCGGCCTATCAGGCTTCTCGACTGAGCTACCTCACAACCTTGCCCAGCTGTGCAGGTACTCTTGCTGCAGTGGTATTTGGTCAGGCTCCCACTGATTCGCAGACATGAAATGACCAGGGAGGGCGAGGCTCTGCCGAGCCGCGAATGAAGAGTGCTTTGTGCGGCGGCTCGCCAGGAGGCTCGCCCTCCCTGGTCGGCTCACGATGTGCCACGGGTTAGAAAGAGGCGAGCGTCGCGCCAGTTCGTTATGATGTACCGGCGATGCAAGAGAACGCGCGGGAGATGCAAGACGCCGAGACACTGGCGGAGCTGATCACGCGACTCGGGCTGACCGTCGGCGCCGAGTCCGACCTGGACGGGCCGACGCTCCCCTTGGTGGCTGGATCTTCGCAAACGACCAGCTCTCATGGGTGCACGACAACCTGACCAAGCTGGTGGCCGGACTGGAGCGCTTCAGCGGCGCGAAGGGCGCCTTGGCCGACGTCACCCAGCGCCGCCAGCGGGCCCGCACACTCTGGCAGCGGTCGGTCGAGTCCTGGCGTGATCGCTGGAGCGCAGCGACGAAAGCGATCCTGCGCAGCAAGCACTATTCAGGGCTTGAGCTTCGCCCGCAAGAGGGTCTGGTGCCGATCGGCCCCGATCCGCAGTCGGGGCTCTGGGAGTTCGTCCACATCAACTCGGGCCAGATCCCCCTGCGCGGCGCGGAGGGAAAACTGCAGTTCGACGGAGGCTCCGCGATCGTGCTGGTGTTGTTGCCAGAGGGCGCCTTCCAGATGGGCGCCAAGCGGGGCAAGGCGGGCCCCAACACGGATCCAATAGCAGAACCCGACGAAGGTCCGGTACGCGAGGTGAGGTTGAAGGCGTTTTTCGCCTCAAAATACGAGATGACCCAAGGACAGTGGAAGCGGCTGACCGGCAGCAACCCGAGCAATTCCAATGCGGGCAAGTCATACGCATGGTTGCGTGTGACCCTGGCGCATCCGGTTGAGACGGTGAGCTGGGATGATTGCCGCCGGACCCTGCTGCGTTTGGGTCTGGCGCTGCCCAGTGAGGCGCAGTGGGAATACGCGGCGCGGGGCGGCACGCGAACGGTCTGGTGGACGGGCAACGACAGTTCGAGGCTGGCCCACGCCGCTAATCTGGTCGACAAATCATATGCCCGCCGCTTCACCGCGACGAGGTTCGAGCAATGGGACGACCGTCACGCAGTGCTTGCTCCGGTCGGCAGTTATCGCGCAAACGCCTTCGGCCTACATGACGTGCTCGGCAACGTCTGGGAGTGGTGCCACGACCCATACCATTCAAAGGCCTACGGCCTACCGCTGGCAAGCGATTTCAGCGGGCGACGTGCGTACCCCCCAGGCTGGTTGATGCAGGAGGAGCGCGCGCGTGTCTTCCGAGGAGGCAGCTTCTACGATCTCGCCCGTGATGCGCGTTCCGCGTATCGCTACAGGACTGCGCCGTCAGCCCGTGGAAGCGCGATCGGTTGCCGGCCCATCAGGGTTCTCGACTAAGCCAGGTTGACCGCCAGAGCGGCGGTTGGTACACTTTCCGCCCACTATAGGCAGAGGAGATGTCCGCCATGAAGCTGT
>CAZMLI010000090.1:0-13443 GCA_964566865.1 uncultured Planctomycetota bacterium | reverse complement strand
CGGCCTCTCTTCTGCCTCCGCGTCGGATGGGCCACCAGAAATTTGGTTGCGGCCGCAGGCTGCGCTGTGCCCTCTGTGGCAAAGAGGGCTCGCAGACGTACGTCGCACCCAAAGCAAACCCCAGTCACCCGAAAACCGCCGGTGACAAATCTCCCACTTTGACACCTCAAACTCTCGCTGATATGATCTCCGCCCTTAACAAGGAGAAGCCACAATGAAGATCATCGCTTGCGTCAAGCGAGTACCAGATACCGCCACCCGGATCCAGATCGGCTCGGACGGGACGGCGATTGACCCGGCCAATGTCGAGTACATCTGCAGCCCCTACGACGAGTTCGCTGTCGAGGCCGCGCTCCAGTTGAAGGAGGCCCACGGGGGCGAGGTCACGGCCTTGACCATGGGACCGGCCGAGGCGGGCAAGGAATTGCGGGACTGCCTGGCCAAAGGGGCCGACAAGGCAATCCTGATCAAGTCGGACAGCGCAGGCAAGGATTCGTTCAGCACCGCTCAGGCACTGGCCGCGACGCTCGAGTCCCTCGAGGCGGACGTGATTCTGTTCGGCTACAAGGCAGCCGATGACGACTGTGCGGCCGTCGGCAGCATGGTCGGCACCCTGCTCGATCTGCCGGTCGTGACCGAGGTTTCCGAACTCACGATCACCGACGGCACCGCCCGCGCATCGCGCGAGGTCGAGGGCGGACACGAGGTGGTCGAGACCAGCCTGCCCGCCTGCTTCACCATGCAGAAGGGCAAGACGGAGCCGCGCATTGCCAGCCTCAAGGGCATCATGATGGCCAAGAAAAAGCCGCTCGACGAGCGTGAGGCGCCCACCGCGGAGGTGACCGTGACGACGCAGCAGATGGCCTTCCCGGCCGAGCGCGCCCCCGGCCGCCTGCTACAGGGCGGCGTCGACGCCGTGCCCGAGCTGGTGACCTACCTCAAAGCCGACCTCAAGCTGATCTAAGCGAACAAGGAGCGCCGGCACCCGCCGGCTGAAAGCAATACGATGAAGATTTTCGCCTATGTAGAGCAGATGGACGGTGCGATCCGTCCGGTGGGTTTCGAGACCGTCTCGCAGGCCCGGCAGCTGGCCGACGCCAGCGGCGGCAGCGCGCACGCGATCCTCGTCGGCCATGCTGTGACCGACGCCGCGGCCGAGCTGGCCGCTTTCGGCGCCGACGTCGTGCACGTCGTCGACGACGCGCGTCTCGACGGCTACAGCGCCGAGGCGCACCTGCGCGCCGTGACCCAGATCGTCAAGGCCGAAGGCGGCGACGTCGTGCTGCTCTCGGCCACCAGCCGTGGTCGAGACCTGACCGCGCGGGTCGCCGCGCGTTTCGGCAACAGTTGCATCTGCGACGTGGTCGAGATGACACCCGATGGCGACCAGCTGAGCCTGGAGCGGCCGGTCTATGCCGGCAAGGTCAACATCACCGTCAGCAGTGCGGCGCGCCCCCTGGTGGTCAGCCTGCGGCCCAAGGTATTTGCCGCCCAGGCCAACCAGAAGGACGGCGCCGTGACGGCCACCGAGATCGCCTTCGAGGAGAAGGATTTCCGCGCCAAGACTGTCGAGCGTCACGTGGGCGGCGGCAAGAAGGTCGAGCTGACCGAGGCGGACATCATCGTCTCCGGCGGCCGTGGGATCAAGGGCAGCTGCGATCCGGATGACGCCGATTGCATCGCCACCAGCTGGAAAGTGATCGAGACCCTGGGCGAAGCGCTCGGCGCCGCAGTCGGCGCCTCCCGCGCCGTCGTCGACGCCGGCTGGCGGCCCCACGAAGACCAGGTCGGCCAGACCGGCAAGACCGTCAGCCCGACGCTCTACATCGCCGTCGGCATCTCCGGCGCGATCCAGCACCTGGCCGGCATGCGCCGCTCGAAGAACATCGTCGCGATCAACAAGGATCCGGAAGCGCCGATCTTCAAGCACGCCGACATCGGCATCGTCGGCGATCTGTTCGAGGTCGTGCCGGCGCTGGTCGAGCAGATCAACGCAGCTCGATCGTAGCACAGCAATAAGTGCCGTAGGGCGGGGGCTTGTCCCCCGCCGCACCGACCGCGCTATTTCGGCGGGGGACAAGCCCCCGCCCTACATGTAGTCGGGCGCCTGTTGAATCTTCCGCTTGAGCGTGCAATGGGAAGGCGAGGCTCTGCCTTGCATTTACATGTCGTCCAGCGCCTGCTGAATCTTCCGCTTGAGCGTGGCGCCGACCTTGGCCTTGATCCGCTTGAGCGCCGCGGCCGCCGCGTTGTTGACCTCGATCTCCTCGTCGGTCAGGGCCGCGATCAAGGGGTCGATCGCCTTGATCGCCTGCTTGCCGAGTCGCCCCAGCAGCTGGATCGAGGAGACACGTGTCTCGGTCACCTCCGACTTCATCTGCGCCAGCAGGAAGGCCACCGTGGGCTCACCGATCTTGACCAGCGCGGTGCCGGCGGCCTGACGTACGGCCGGATCCGCATCGCTGCGCGCCTTGAGCAGTCCGGCCACAGCCTCGCCGGCCTTCGGCCCCAGTTCGGCCAGCGTCTCGGCCGATGCCTTGCGCAGCCTGGCATTGCGCCGGTGAGCCAGACCCTTTAGCAGCGGCGGCACCGAGGCGGAGCCGATCCGGACCAGCGCGATCCTGGCCTGCTTGCGCACCAGCACCTTGTCGTCGGTCAACATCGCCACGAGCGTGGGCGCGGCGCGATAGGCCAGCTTGCCCATCTTACCCAGTGACTCGGTGGCGTTGGCGCGCACCGAAAAGGCCTTGTCCGAGAGCGCCTTGATCAGCGCGCCGGCCGAGGCGCGCGCAGCCAGCGGTCCGAGCTTGCCCAGTCCGCTGGCCGCCTCGGCGCGCACCAGCAGCTCGTCATCTCGCAGCGCCACGACCAGCGCCCCCACCGCGGCACCCAGTGGCCGGCCGATCTTGACGATCGCCTCGACCGCCTCCAGGCGCAGGTCCTTGTTCTTGCGCTGTTGCAGCTTGGCCAGCGCGGCCATCGCCCGACTCGCCGGCTTGCCGATCTTGGCCAGTCCGCGACAGGCCCGAATCGCCAGCTTGTCGTCCTTCTTGCCCAGCGCATGGATCAGCGCCGGAATGGCCGGCACACCGATCTTCGCCAGCGAGTTGACGGCCGCCACCTTGACCTCCGAGACCGGATCGTCGAGCGCCTTGAACAGCGTCGGCACCGCCGCGCGCCCCTGCGGCCCCCAGAGCCCCATGTAGATCGCAGAGGTCTGCCGGACCGCCGTGTACTTGGAGTTCATGATGCGAATCAGCCCCGGCAAGACCGAGAGCGGCGGCTTGCCCAGGCGGCGCAGCGACGCCCGCGCGCTGACCTGGACCTTCTGGAACTTGTCACCGATCAAGGAGATCAACAGCGGCACGGCAGGGCGCGCGGGTTTGCCGATGCGCCCGAGGGCGTCGCAGGCAGCAATCCGCACATTCTTGTGTGAATCGCGCAGCGCTTTCGCCAGCGGGGTGACGGCCTTCTTGGCCTTGGGACCGATTCGCCCGAGCGTCGTGGCGGCCAGAATTCTGGCCGCCGGCTTCTTGCTGCGCAGCGCCTTGGACAGCGCCTTCACCGCGTCAGGACCGATCTTGCGCAAGGCGCCCGCGGCCTCGCCTGCCACCGTCGCGTTGCCATCCGCCAGCGCGCGGCCCAGCGCGCTGGCCGCACGGCGCGCCTTGGGCCCCATCAAACCCAGGCTCCTGGCCGCGCCGACTCGCACGATCGCTTGCTTGTGTCGCAGCGCGGTCATCAAGCGTCCAATCGCGGGCTTACCGATGCGCGCCAGTCGCCGCATCGCGCGGCTGCGCGCCCGGTCGTCATCGTCGGCCAGCAGCTTGATCTGCTGTTTGACCTCGGCCCCGTCGCCCGGGGCGACCGCCGGCAGCGCGCCCAGCAGCGCCAGTAGCAGGCTGCATTCCAGCCAGAAGCGTCGGGTCATGATCCGGCGGTCTCCGTTTGATCCGGGTTGCCGAAACCGTCCTTGTGAAAGTCGAGGATCAGCTCGTTGCCCTGTTCGTTATAGCACATCCGATCCGCATACTTGCGGATCAGGAACAAGCCGCGCCCGCGCAGCGTCTTGGTATCGATCTCTACCTGCTTCAGCCGCACGTTCCCCTGAAATCCCTTGCCCTCATCGCTGATCGAGACGCGCATCACCGCACTGTCACTGCGCACGTAGTAGCTCAGTCGCTTGCCGGGATTGCCCCGGTTACCGTGCGTGATCGCGTTGGCGCTGGCCTCGCGCAGCACCAGACGAAAATGCGCCTCCCGCCGCTCCGGCAGGAATCCATGGTCGCGGGCGTAGGCCGCGATGATGCGCGCGGCCTCCTCGGCCTTCTCCTCGGTCGAGATCACGTCGAAGTACAGGCTGTCATAGGCCGGATCGACCGAGAGGGTCAGGATCGAGATATCGTCCAGCGCCGGGTGCCCGGCCAGGTGAATCCCGACCGCGTCGAAGATCTTGTCGGCCACCACCGAGGCCGTCAGCGTCTCGAGCTTCTCGAGCGGTTTGAGCACACCCTGCTTGCCGAACATCTTCCCGGTCGGGTCCTTCGCCTCGACGACGCCGTCGGTGTACAACACCAGCAGGTCGCCGCCCTTGAGGTACAGCTTGTCCGCGGGGTAGGTCGCGCCGGCGCGCAACCCCAGTGGAAACCCTCCGCTGTCCAGCTCGCGCAGCTTGCGG
The DNA here is from genome assembly GCA_964566865.1 of uncultured Planctomycetota bacterium. Lineage (GTDB taxonomy): Bacteria > Planctomycetota > JACQVV01 > JACQVV01 > CAZANL01 > CAZMLI01. Next base: position 8,765 of record CAZMLI010000090.1, on the reverse strand, counting down.
CTGTCCGCCTCGATCAGAATGGGATAATGATGCCCGGCATTGGCGAACGAGAGCGTCATCTCACGCGTATTGAGGAAGCCCAGAAAGAGTGTGACGAACATGCCGACCTGGGTATCGTTTCGTACGGCGCGGTTGGTTGCCGCCAGCACCTCGCTGGGCGTCTGGTACTGCTGGCAATAGCAACGCACGATGCTGCGGGTCATCGCCATCACCAGCGCGGACGAGATGCTGTGGCCCGAGACGTCGGCCACCACCAAGGCCATGCGGTAGGAGTCGAGCGGGAACAGATCGTAATAGTCGCCGCCGAGCTTCTCGCAGAAGTCGGAGCGCACGGCCAGCTCGCAGCCCAGGACCTTCGGCAGCGCCTGAGGCAAGAGGAACTGCTGGACCGACTGGGCCTCGGCCAGCGCGCGCTCGATGTCCGACTTCTCCGCCTCCAGCTCCTTCTTGACCGCTTCGAGTAGGTGCATCTGCTGACGCTCCAGCGCCAGCGAGAGCTGTCCAGCGACGGCGGTCACCAGCTCGAGGTCCACCGAATCAAAAGGATCCCCAGGCTTGTTCGAATCGACCAGGATCGCGCCCGCCACCTTGTCGCCCTTGAAGAACGGCGCGCAAATCGCCGTGTTGATCTGCTCGATCACGATGCTCTCGCGACGCTTGAATCGGCTGTCCTTGAGCATGTTGCGCGAAAGGATCGCGTCGCGCCCGCGCACCACCTCGTCGAGCAGCGAACGGCTGGCGCGCGTCGACGGATTGACGCCCTTGCGCATCCGCGTCGAGACGCGGCTGAGCAGCCCGTCATCCAGCAGGCGAAAGATGAACGCGCGCTGGGCCGAGGGCAACTCCTCGAGCAACACATCGAGCATGCCCCCCATCAGATGGTCGACGCCCAGACCCAGGTGAATCTCGCTGACGATCCGGTAGAACGCGCCCAGGTGGGTCCGGTGCGCGTGCAGATCCTCGACCACCGACGAGACATCCTTCAGCGCCATGCGCGACAGGACGTGATGCTTGCGCGTCGTATCCTTGGCCTTCTTCCGCCGCGTCATGCTGCGGGTCATGTAGAAGACAAAGGAGACGCCGGACAGCGTGATCATGTCGCCATGCGCCACCCGCTGCGGGCCTTCGATCGGCCGCTGATTGAACTGCAGATCGCCGTCTCCGCCCGACTCCACGATGAGCTCTTCGCCGTCGAGTTGGAAGCGAAAGGCGCAGTCCTGCGCTGGATCGACCAGCGGCCCGAACTGCAGCTTGCCGTCCGCGAGATTGACCACGGACGGCTCGCAGATCTCGAAGCGCTCCCCTTTCTCCGGGCCTTCGGTGATCAGAATCTCGCCGATCATGTTCTAATGATACCATGAACAAATATTCTCAGGCCTGTGTCGAACTGGCCGCTGAGGCCCTCGACACGCCCGCTGAGACGCTGGCCGAGCTATTGACGACCCCACCCGATCTGGCGCATGGCGACTACGCGCTGCCCTGTTTTCCGCTGGCCAAGATCCAGCGCTGCGCGCCCAACAAGATCGCCGACGCGGCGGCGCAGCAGATGTCGCCATCCGGCCTGGTCACCCGGGTCGAGGCCGTCGGTGGCTACCTCAATTTCTTCATCGACCGCGCGGCGGAACGGCGCGACGTGCTCTGCGAGGTCGCGCTCAGTAAGACCCAGTACGGCTGGTCAGACGTCGGCGGCGGGCAACATGTGGTGATCGATTACTCCTCGCCCAACATCGCCAAGCCGTTTCACATCGGCCACATGCGCAGCACCAACATCGGCGCATCGCTCTACCGGATTCACCAGGCGCTGGGCTACCGGCCGGTGGGCATCAACCACCTGGGCGACTGGGGCACGCAGTTCGGCAACCTGCTCGAGGCCTACGCTCGCTGGGGCGAGACCGAGCTGCTGGCGGCCGATCCGATCGACCACTTGTTCAAGCTGTACGTGCGGTTCACCAGTGAAGCCCAGCACGACAGCGCGCTGGCCGACGCGGGTCGCGAGCAATTCCGCCAGCTGGAGGCCGGCGAACCACACATCCGGGCGCAGTGGCAGCAGTTTCGTGACCTCTCGATCGAGAAGTTCGAGCAGGTCTACCAGTTGCTGGGCGTCAGCTTCGACCAGTATGCGGGAGAGTCGGTCTACGAGCCGGTGCTCGACGAGACGATCGCCTGGGTCGAGGCGACCGGCATCACCGAGATGTCCGACGGCGCGCTGATCGTCGCCTTTCCGGAGAGTGACGGACTGGCCCCCGCGATACTACGTAAGTCGGACGGCGCCACGACCTACCTGACCCGCGACCTGGCGGCGATCCGCGAGCGTCGCGAGAAGTATGACCCGGCCAAGCTGCTCTACGTCGTCGGCGCCCCCCAGCGCGACCATTTCCGCCAGCTTTTCCGGGTGCTCGAGCTGATGGGCGAACAGGACGTCGAGCGCTGCATCCATGTCTCCTTCGGCCATGTGGAAGGGCTGTCGACACGCAAGGGGCAGGTGATCCATCTGGAGCAGGTGCTGCAGACCGCGATCGACAAGGTCGGCGAGGTGATCCAGCAGAAGAACCCGGAGCTGCAGAATCAGGCGGAGGTCGCGCGCCAGGTCGGCGTCGGCGCAGTGCTGTTCAACGACATGCGAGCCGCCCGGATCAAGGATGTCAAGTTCAGCTGGGAGGAGGTCTTGACCTTCGAGGGCGAGACCGGCCCCTACTGCATGTTCACCCACGCGCGCGTCTGCTCGATCCTGCGCAAATACGGCAAGCCGATACCCGAGACAGCCGACGTTTCGCTGCTGGACAGTCCAGAGGACCTGGCGGTGATCAAGGCGATCGCGCGCTTTCCGCAGCAGATCGCACGAGCGGGCCGGGAACTCGAACCGTCGATCATGGCGCGCGCGGTGCTCGATGTGGCCGCGGTCTATTCCAGCTACCTGCACAAGCACCGGATTCTCGACGACGGCGGCCCACTGACTGACGCGCGGATTCGGTTGGTCGATGCGGTGCGCCAGGTGCTGGCCAACGGTCTCTGGCTGCTCGGCCTGGCCGCGCCGGAAACGATGTAGCATGTCGATGCTGAGTGGAATTCGCGTCGTCGATGCCACGCGGCACTTCCCCGGGCCCTACTGCACCATGTTGCTGGCGGACCTCGGCGCCGAGGTGATCAAGATCGAATCCCCCGGCATCGGCGATCCGTTGCGCGTCTCGCCGCCCTATCACCAGGGCGAGGGCATCCTCTTCGGCGCCTTCAACCGCTCCAAGGCGAGCCTCTGCTGCGACCTCAAGCAACCCGAGGCGCAGGCGGTCGTCGCTCGCCTGGCGGCCAGCGCCGACATCTTCATCGAGGGCTTCAGGCCCGGCGTGGCGCAGCGGCTGGGCATCGGACCGCAGACGCTGCGCGGCGCAGACGAACAGCTGATCTACTGCTCCTTGACCGGCTACGGCCAGTCGGGGCCGCTCTCGGCGCTGGCCGGCCACGACCTCAACTTCCAGTCGCTGTCGGGCATACTCGACCGCAGCGGTCCCGCTGACGGCCCACCCTCGCTGCCCGGCCAGCCGCTGGCCGACCTGGCGGCAGGTGGCCTGTTCGCGCTGTCGAGCATCCTCGCCGCGCTCGTCGCGCGACCGCGCCAGGGCGGGCGCTATCTGGATGTGGCGATGCTGGACGGGATGCTCTCGTTCCAGTCACCCGCACTCTGTGAGGTGACCGCCGACGACCCCTATCGACGACATCAGACGATGTTGACCGGCATGCTGCCCTGCTACCGGATCTATCCGACGGCCGACGGGCGCCATGTCGCGTTTGCGCCGCTGGAGGAGAAGTTCTGGCAGTCGTTTCTCGAGTGCATCGACCGGCCCGACCTGTGCTCGCTGCAATATGACGAGGACTCGGCAGCGATCGAGACGCTGACCGCCCTGTTCCGCTCACGGGACCTCGACGACTGGGTGCGGATCGGGATCGAGGCCGACTGCTGCCTGACCCCGGTGCTGACCTCCGCGGAAGCGATGGCCCATCCCCAGTTGCAGGCCCGACGCCAGCTACTGGCCGACGCACCGATCGGTATGCGTTTTCCGACGCAATTCGACCCACCCGGCCTGACGGCTGCCTCCTCAGCCCCCTTGCTCGGCGAACAATCGGAGCAGCTGCTGGAGCAGCTGGGCTACGCACCGGACCAGCGGCGGGCGCTGCTGGAAAGTGGCGCGATCCAGACGCCCCCGCGATGACGGTCGAGCTGGATTGCCTGGCCTCGCTGCTTGCAGAAAAGCCCGTGGTGCTGACGCTGGTCAGCCGGAGCATGCTGCCGCTGCTGCGCGAGGAGGACCAGCTGCTGGTCCAACCCCTACGCGAGCAGCCGCTGCGCCCGGGACAGATCGTCGCATTCCGGCAGGGCAGCCAGATCTGGGTCCATCGCGTTCAGAGCGGCGACTGGCCCGCTGGAAAACTGCTCACCCGCGGAGACGCCGCCTCGCTGATTGACCGCCCGGTCGCACTGGAGTCGCTGCTCGGTTTGGTGGTCGCCCGTAGACGCCCCGGACGCCCCTGGAAACGGCTCGACCGGGGTCTCTATCGGCTCTTCGGGCTGCTTCAGGCGCACTTTGGCCAGGCCATCGCGCCCCACATTGGCTGGCTGCGGAAAGCCTTCGGTCGCAGCGGTCTACTGCCACTGGCTCGGGCCTTGCACCCTCCCAGCTAACGTGCTAGTATCCCCGCACTTGCGTTGGAATACCCCAAATAGAGAACGGGGGGAACCGACGCAAATTTGTGTATACAGGAGAACAATCAGATGGCACGCGTCTGCGAATTCTGCGGCAAGGGCACCGGTGTCGGCCGCACCATCAAGCGCAAGGGATTGCCCAAGTGCAAAGGCGGGATCGGCCTCAAGATTCTGGGTACCAGCAAGCGAAAATTCAAACCCAACATCCAGCGTATTCGGGTGAAGGTTGGCGACAGCGTCAAACGCGTCAAGATCTGCACTCGCTGCCTGAAGAGCGGCAAGGTCCAGAAGCCAAACCTCAAGCCTGTAGCTTAACAAGCGGGGGGTGACCCGTGGGTCTACTGGATCGCGTGACTGGGAAGAGGGCGCTGCTCGAGGAAATCGAGATCCTGCGCCGCGAAAACCGCCGACTTCGCCGAGAACGCAGCACGATGGGCGGGATGCGCAGCATCACCGGCCTGCAAGACAAGGTGATCCAGCTCGATGAACAGCTGAACATCGAGTACATCAACTCCCCGCTGGTGACCGAGCTGGGCATGAGCAAGGATGAGCTGCTCGGCCGCCCGCTGGCCACCGTCGACAAGTTCGTCTGGGCGCCGAACCTGCTCGGAGAGCTGGTCGAACGCGCCATGGGCGGAGAGGACGAGGTCTCGGCCAAGCGCACCTACACCGACCCACACACCGACCGCGAGAAGTTCTACGAGGTCAAGGTCAGCTGCCTCAACGGCAAGCCGCAGATCTTGATCGAGGATGTGACCAACCTGCGCAACCTCGAGCAGATCTTTGCCCGTTACGTCTCGCCCAAGGTCATCGAGAAGATGAAGCAGTTGCCGGAGCAGGACTTCTTCCGGGCCGACCGGCTGGTCTTGACGGTGCTCTTCGGCGATCTGCGTGGGTTCACCGCCGCATCGCAGCGGATGAAGCCGGAGCAGGTACGACTGACGATCAACGACTACCTCGAGGCGATGATCAACGTCGCCGACAAGTACGAGGCGTACGTCGACAAGGTGGTCGCGGACGAGGTGATGGTACTCTTCGGCGCCCCCATCCCCGACGCCGACCACCCGGGAAAGAGCCTGGAGGTCGCGCTCGAGATGCAGGCGGCGCAGGCCAAGCTCAACGGCCTCTGGAGAAAGCAGGGACGGCCCGAGCTGCACCTCGGCATCGGCATCAATACCGGTGAGATGGTGATCGGCAACATCGGCAGCAGAAAACGCGTCGACTACACCGTGCTCGGGCACAACGTCAATGTCGCCTCCCGGCTGTGCAACAGCGCCAAGCCAGGAGAGATCTTGCTGACGGGGGCCACGCTCGATGCGATCCGTGCCGGCAATAACATGATCAAGCAGACCGTCGACTTCAGCGAGGCGGGCGAGATCCAGGCCAAGGGCATCAACGACCCGCTGCGGGTGATCTCGGTCACACCCAGGACCGTGCAGGCGTGAGTCAGCGCAACCCCGCGCTCAATACCTCCAGGCTGCTCAGAGGCCACGCGGACAAGCAGGTGCGAGACCTGACCGCCGTGCTCGAGGTCTCCCGCGCGATGAACGCCGAGGGAGACTTCGATCAATTGCTGCAGCTGATCGTGACCGAGACGACTCGGGTGATGGATGCGGACCGCAGCTCGTTGTTCCTGGTCGACCCGGACACCAACGAGCTCTACAGCAAGATCGCCGAGGGTACGGGGCTGCGGGAGATCCGTTTTCCGATCGGCACCGGCATCGCCGGCTCGGTGGCCGAGAGCCGCCAGACGATCAACATCCCCGACGCCTACCAGGACACACGCTTCAACCAGGCCTTCGACAAGACGACCGGCTACAAGACCCAGAGCATTCTCTGCATGCCGCTGATCACCCACGAGGGCAAGGTGGTGGGCGTGGTCCAGGTGCTCAACAAGAACGACGGCGAGCCCTTCACCGACTACGACGAGTACCTGCTCGGGGCGTTCGCCAGTCAGGCGGCCGTGGCGATCGACAACAACCAGCTGATCGTGCATTACCTGGAGAAGCAGAAGATCCAGCAGGCGCTGCAGGTCGCCTGCGAGATCCAGCAGCGCCTGTTGCCCGACAAACCGCCTGTGCTCGATGGCTTCGACATCGCAGCCCGTTCGCAGGCCTGCGACGAGACCGGAGGCGACTACTACGACTTCCTCCCGCTCGGGGATGATGAGCTGGGCCTGGTCCTCGGCGACGTCAGCGGCCACGGCGTGGGCGCCGCGCTGCTGATGGCCACCGCCCGGGCGACGTTACGTGCGCTCGTCGGCACCGCCTCGGGCGACATCTCCGAGCTCTTCAGCCGGGTCAACAACCTGCTCGAAGGGGACATGGAAGACGAGCAGTTCATGACCATGTTCTATGGCGTGATCAACCTGCCGGGCCGCCATCTGATCTACACCAGCGCGGGACACGACTCCCCGTTGTTCTATCACGCCGCCAAGGACGATTTCAGCGAACTGGAGGCCACCTCCTTCCCACTCGGCATGTTCGAGGAGGCCGATTTTCCCCGCTCCCCAAAGATCCAGATCGAGGTCGGGGACATCCTGCTGGTGATGACCGACGGCATCTGGGAAGCCATGAACCCGACTGGTGAGACCTTCGGCCGCGACCGGGTGACGCAGGCCGTCAGACAGATGAAAGCCCTCAGCGCGCAAGAAATCGCCGATGGCCTCTACGCCGCGGTGGACGACTTTCGCGGACTGGCGCCGGTTCGCGACGACATGACAATGATTGTGCTGAAGCGATTGACCTGAACTAATGACTTGTCACACCAGGGTCCATCACTATCATGATAGCCGACTGATGATTCGCCGTTTCGAGAACAGACCTAGTGCGCCTGCTGATATACGATAATCCGCCGGCGGAGTTCGGTGAAGTGGCGCTTCAGGAGGAACTGCCGAGCGTTTTCGAGGTCAAGACACCCTTGATCCAACGCATCCTGACGCTGCTCAGCGAGCGCGGCATGATGACCGAAGACGACGAGATGAAGGTGCGCCTGTGCCTCGACGAGGTCATGGTCAATGCCATCAAGCACGGCAACCGGATGGACGAGAACAAGACCTGGAAGACGAGTGTCATCGTCGGCGAGCAGAAGTGGGCCGTGAGGATCGAAGATCAAGGCGCCGGGTTCGACCCGGTGGACGTGCCGGATATCAATGATCCGGCTTCCCTGCTGCTCGAGGGCGGGCGGGGCATCCTGCTGATCACGGAGTTCATGGACGAGATCTGGTATTACAAGGGTGGCTGTTGTGTTCAGTTGACGAAGAACCTCAATTCCGACTCGGGGTTCCTGGGCAAACTCAAGAAGTTATTCGGATTCGGGAAATGAGCAAGGAAACGCACGATGGCTAAGCTCGACACACAATCGAATGGTGACGTAACGCTGGTGTTCTTTCGGGACGCCGCGATCCTGGACGAGACCAATGTCGAGGAACTTGGCCGCAACCTGTTCGACATCTCGGACAAGGGCACGAAGATGAAGATGTTGATCAACTTCGAAAAGATCGAGTACCTCTCGTCCGCCGTTCTGGGAAAACTCGTCGCCCTGCACAAGAAGATGAAGAAGGACAAGGCCACGCTGAAGCTCTGCTGCATGCGGCCGAACATCCACGAGATCTTCAAGATCACCAAGCTCGACAAGCTGTTCGAGATCTATCCGGACCAGGCCAAAGCCGTCAAGTCCTTCAAGTCGTTCAAGCTCTTCGGCCGCTAGCGCCCGCTACCTCCCCCACACCTCGGGGCGAAACCTGCGGGAGAGCCGCGCGCACTTGCTTCTCTAGCTGCGACGCGCCCCGGCGGGCTGATTTTTAGCCACAGAGAACCTAGCGCAGGTCTTCGGCCGCAACCAGAACCACGACGTGGCCCTCGGAGCACGACAAGACATGGCGCGGTGGTGTACTGGTCCAGCCTGAATGTGACAGCACCGGGGTTTGGGAAACGGACAAAGTGTTGCTCCGAACAGCGAGAATACGAGCGAGAAACAGCTCGCTCATCCTCTGGCTCTGAGGTTTCCAGGGGGCGCCCCTTACACCCACGCCGCCATCGTCGTCGCCCACTCGCTTCGCTCGAACAGG
>CAZMLI010000089.1:0-13479 GCA_964566865.1 uncultured Planctomycetota bacterium | reverse complement strand
CCCGCCGGAACAGCGCTACTTCTTCTCACCCCCAGCAACTCTGGCGAGTTTTCTTAACGCAAAGGCGCAAAGTCGCGGAGCCGCAAGGAGCGAAACGCCGGCCTCAGCAACTCGCGCGATAAGTACAAGTCCGAACCTCCCTCATTGCGCCTTTGCGCCTCTGCGCCTTTGCGTTAAGAGAAGCTCCCGTGTGTCTACAAGCTGCCGCCTACTACTTCCCCACTCCCAGCAACTCCACGTCGAAAATCAACGTCGCGTTCGGCGGAATCACCCCACCCGCGCCCTTCGCGCCGTAACCCAGGCTGGGCGGAATCACCAGCCGCCGCTTGCCCCCGACGCGCATGCCGACGAGACCCAGGTCCCAGCCCTTGATCACCATGCCGGCACCGAGCGTGAAGCTGAACGGACCGCGACCGGCCTTGCGCGAGGTGTCGAAGACCTTGCCGCCTGGCAACTGTCCGCTGTAGTGCACGCGCAGGGTCATGCCCCGAACTGCCAGCTGGCCCTTGCCCACGACCAGGTCCATCAGCTTCAGCCCATTCTGGCCCACGATGAACTTGCCCTCGCTCGAATCTGCGTCCTTTTTCGGCGCCGCCGCGGCGGTCAGCGGAACCTTGTACGGGACCTTGTCGCCGAGCAGCGCGTAGCCGATCAGCTTGATCGGAATCGCACCCTGCTGCAGCAGCGCATCATGAAAACGCATCAGGCTGAACTGCTCGCCCCAGCGCTTGCGACAGGCCTTGCGCAGCGCGAGAATCTGCAGCCCGCCCACCATGTAGGCCGCTTGATAGAGCGGACTGTAGGTCATGTAGCGCTCCACTTCGGCCAGTGCGCCCTGTTTCTCCAACCCCACGCGCTGGACCATGAACTCGACCATCTCGGCCTGCTTGATCTGGCCCAGGTGGTAGCGGGTCGAGACCAGAATCCGCGCGGCCCGCAGCAGCTTCCAGAACAGGTGGCCCATGCGTTCGCGCGGGTTGCGGAAGAAGCCGTGCTCCGCCAGCAGCAGCTCGGTGTAGAGCCCCCAGCCCTCGACCAGGAACGGCGTGCTGAAGCGGCCGCGCCAGGTCCGATGCCGCGCGGCATACCAGCGCTGCAGGTGATGCCCGGGAATCAGCTCGTGCGGCACGACCGTGCGGGTGAAGTAGCGGTTGTTGCCGCGCATCGCGCCCAGCTTGCCGCTGTGGCTCTGACCGCTGCGGGCGTAGGCCACGCCCATGCGCAGGCCGCCGTAGAAGGCGAACGGAAAACGCTTCTGCTGCTTGGCCGAGATCTGGCTCAGGTACCAGCGCTCGGCCGCGGCTTGCGGCACACGCACCAGCTTCTTCTGCGTGACGAAGGCCAGTGCTTCGCGCCCGACGGCCGTCACGTAGGCCCGCTGCTTTCCAGGTGCGACCGTGTCCTGCTTGATCCGCTCCAGCACCACCTTCCAGTCCTTGGCCGCGGGATCGATCAGCCCCGCCTGGTGCTTGATCTGCGCCTCGACCACGCCAAACATCCGCTGCCCGAGCGCCAGCAGGCTCTCCGGCGTCAGTGGCTGGAATGCCAGCTCGAGCGAGCGCGCCATGCGCGCGCGCCCGACCGCGAACAGGTTCTTGCCCTTCATCTGCTTCAGCTTGCCGATGATCTTGTCGCCCAGCAGCTTGCGATAGGCCACCAGCGCCTTGTGGCAACGCCCGTAGGGTTTCGCGACCCACCAGCGAAAGCCGGGGGCCGTCTCGCGATTGCTCTCGTACCAGCCCTTCAGGTACTTTTCTGCGATCGTCAACTGCTCGACGACCCAGCGCACCTGCGCCACGTCGGTGTACGGACCGCCTCGGTCGAGCGTCTTGATCGCAGCCTTCGCCTGTTTCTGCGCCTGTTCGACGTCGGCCGAGAGCTTCGTCAGGCGCCGGGCCAGTTCCCGCAGCGGCCAGTCCTTGCCCGAGTGGCGGTCGAAGCGTTCGAGCCAGATCAGCTGCTCGAGGAACGGCAGCAGCGCGCCCGAGCGCTTGCGATGATCCTCCTCGCGCGAACGACCGTCGGCCTGCCCCGCCAGCCAGGACTGGCACAGCAGGTAGTCGATCCGCCCCTCACTGCTCAGCGTCTCGAACTTGATGTCGTTCAGCGCGGCCAGCGTGCGCGCTCCGAGCGCCTGCCGCTTGGCGTGACGCTGGAGGCTGGCCAGCCGGTAGTACCCGCGCAGATCACGTTGATCCGCCTGGTGACGGGTCATCAGGTCGGTCAACAGGCGGTGTTTCAGCGACTGATCGGCCTGACACAGACCCGCGCAGAACAACAGCAATACAAGCCAGTGGATTCTCATGGGTTCTCCTGCGGGCAGACCTCGCGCTGTCCTGTCTGGACGCGCCACAAGCCTGCGTAAATGCCATCCTGCGCCAGTAATTCCTCGTGCCGTCCCCGCTCCCGCAGCACGCCGCGGTCGATGACGAAGATCTGATCGGCGTCGCGGATCGTCGAGAGCCGATGGGCGATCAGGATCGTCGTGCGGTCGACGATGATGCGCTCCAGCGAACGCTGGATCGCGGCCTCCGTCTCGTTGTCCACCGCCGAGGTGGCCTCGTCGAGAATCAGCACCGGCGGATCCTTGAGCACCGCGCGCGCGATCGAGATCCGCTGACGCTGCCCGCCCGACAGCTTTTGGCCACGCTCGCCGATCAGCGTCTCGTAGCCATCCGGCAGCTCGCGAATGAAGGCGTCCGCCTCGGCGATCTGCGCCGCATGCACCACGCGCTCGAGCGGTGCGTCGAAGCTGCCATAGACGATGTTCTCGCGCACGGTGCCATGGAACAGGAAGATATCCTGGCTGACCAGCCCGATCGCGCGCCGCAAGCAGACCAGCTCCAGCTCGCGGATGTCGCGCCCGTCCAGCAGGATCTGTCCCTGCGTGACGTCATAAAACCGCAGCAGCAGCTTGATCAGCGTGCTCTTTCCGGCGCCCGTGGCGCCGACGATGGCGGTCGTCTTGCCGGCCGGCATCTCCAGTGTCAGGTCGCTGAAGACCGGCTCCCGCCCCTGATAGGCGAAGTGCATGCGCTCGAAACGGATCTGCCCGCGCACCTCGCTGGTCGGCAGCGCGAGCGAACCGCCGCTGATCTCCACCGGGGTGTCGAGCAGGTCGAGCACGCGGCGGGTCGAGGCCATCGCGCGCTGATACAGGTCGAATGTCTCGCCCAGCTTCGTCAGCGGCCAGAGCAGTCGCTGGGTGAAGAAGACCATCACACTGTAAGCCCCGACCGACAGCTTGCCATCGACCGCAAGCATGCCGCCATAGACCAGCGTGACGGTGAAACCGACGACGATCACCATCCGGATCAGCGGACTGAAGGCCGCGCTCAGGCGGATCGCGCCGGCATTGCTCTTGCGGTAGGCCTCGCTGCTCTCGGTGATGCGCCCGACCTCGAACGCCTCGGCGGTGAAGCTCTTGATCGTCGCGATGCCGGAGAGGTTGTTCGAGAGCTGGCTGTTGAGCAACGCCGCCCGCTCGCGCACCTCCGCATAACGCGGGGCGATCCGCCGCTGGAACCAGATCGATCCCAGCAGCACCGCGGGCATCGGCAGCAAGGCCATCCAGGCCACTCCCGGCGCCAGGTAGATGAAGATGCCGCTGATCGCCAGCACCGTGGTGGCGACCTGCAGCAAGTTGTTGGCCCCCCCATCGAGGAAGCGCTCGAGCTGGTTGACGTCGTCGTTGAGGATCGCCATCAACCCGCCCGTCTGCTGGTCCTCGAAGTAGGCCAGCTGCAGGCCCTGCAGATGGCTGTAGCCATCCAGCCGCAGTTCGTGCTGGACGGTCTGTGCCAGGTTGCGCCAGTACCACTTGTGCGCGAACTCGAACAGCGACTCGAAGCCCCAGACCACCACCGTCAAGCCGGCGAGCACCCAGAGCTGGCTCTTGACGTCCGGCACGCCCAGGCGCCCGAGCAAGGAGGCCTCGCGCTCGACAATGATGTCGACCGCCATGCCGATCAGCACCGGCGGCGCAAGATCGAAGATCTTGTTCAGGATGGAGTAGAGCGTGGCCAGTCGAACCCGCCCGCGATGACGCCGGGCGTAATCGAGCAGGCGGAGCAGCGGGTGCCTCAGCGGCTGATCTTCCACTTCCCGTTGATACGCACCAGCGAGAACCTGCCGGAAGAAGCGATCCCGGTCAGCAGGACCAGCTCTGGCGTATCCGCATGTTGGATCGTGACGCTGCACTCGACATAGGCGGTCGCCGTGTCGCCATCGACCTCGACGCGCTTCAGGGTATAGCTGATCTTGGGGCTGTTCTCGTTGAAGTACATCTTGTAGGCCACGACGAGGATCTCGCTGGCCAGCACTTCCTTGTCGGACTGGCCGAAGTTCAGCTCCTGCATCTCACCGAGGGCAGCTGTATGAACCGAAAGCTTGCCGCGCACATTCTTGGGGATGCGCTTGATGTTTCCCGAGTTGATGACCTTGCGCTGGTAGTCGCTGCAGAGGCTCTCGGCGTTCGACTTGGACAGATACTCCATCCCGACCAGTGTGTCCGTCTCGTGCGATTTCCAGGCCGACAGGTAGGCCTTCGCAACCTTCTTGGCGCCACCGGATCCGCCAAGACCTCCGCCACCACCGTCCCCGGCGAGTGCAAAGATACCGCCGAGCAACAGCAGCACCCCCACCACGGCGCCGCCCACGATCAGCGGCATCGGTGGCCCTCCGCCACCGCCGGTATTTCGCTCGCGACGCGAACGGCCGGTGCTGCTCCGCGGTGGCTCCCCATGATCCGCCATCGGCCCGCTGGTGGCGCGCGCCCCCGGACGGACCCGTTTGCTTCGGCGTTTTCGGGGGGTTGGACTCATGCATCCGATGATAGCACGAAAGCAATGGATTTGAATCTCCCGCAGGCGTGCGCCGTTGCCAACAAATCGGCTTACCTATATAGTGCAGCAGTCCCGATCACCCACCATAGGGAGTAATTCTTGGTCCGAATGTGCTGGCCCGGGGCCCCAATCGATCTCGAGACCGTCGGCTGGCTGGAGCTGCAGTTGCTGCTGCCCGACGCGGTCTGGGAAGCGGGCATCCGGCTGGCCGACGACGATGTCGTGCGCTCGCTGGAGCGCAACGCCGACGACGCGGTGGTCTGCGTGGTCCGCGACCCCGACGCGTCGCATGACGTCTTGCTGACCGGCGAGGCGGCCGAATGTTCCTGCCCGGCAGATGGCTTCTGCGCCCACATCGGCGCGGCGCTGGCGGTCTGGATTCAGGAGCGCGCCTCGCTCGATCAGGAGTCGGCCCCTGCGCTCGGCGCGCTGGCCGGACTGCCCAGCCTGCTCAGCGGAATCTTTCGCGCGGGGGGTGTGCGGGCGCGCATCGAGATCGACGAGGGCGACCACCCGGACGTGCTGGTCGATCTCTCGGGCGAGGGCGGCATCAGCGGCTCGCTGCGACTGCCGCCCGAGCACCTCTCCGAGCTGCTGCGGATGGACGCCGCCAAGATCGATCTGGGCGCGCGCTTGCAAGACGCACGCCGTCCAGACGAGCCGCTGTGTCCGCATGTGCATGCCGCCTTCGAGGATGACGGCGCGATCCGGCTGGAGAAGGTCTACCGGCTCGATGGTCAGAAGTCGATCACGCGCGACCGCCTCGAGGTGGCCGGCCTGGACGGCGGCTGGGCCTGGTTTCACGGCCAGCTACATCCGATCGCACCGGCCCCCTCGGCGCTGCGCCGGATCTGGGACGGACCCGACCGGATCCAGGACGACCAGGTGTTCGAGTTCATCCGCAGCGAGCTGCCCGCGCTCCGCCGCTCGACCCAGTTCAGCGCCGGCAGCCAGCTCGACGAGGCGCATGTCATTCGAGATCTGCAGATCTGCGAGGTCCAGGTCAAGCGACAGGGCAAGTCCCACTGGTTCTACCTCGAGCCACGCTACAGCGCCGGCGAGCTGACCATCGCGCTGGACGAGCTGCGTAGCTGGAGCGCCGAGGGCAAGACCCGCGTGCGCTACGGCAACCTCTGGATCGAGCTGCCGTCGGCCGCCGAGCTGGCGCGCATCGGACAGCTCTTTCAGTCCGGCAACCGCGTGCCCGCCGATGCGCTGTTACAGCTCACCGCCGAGTGGGAAGGCCGCGTACGGATCGAGGCCACGCCCGGGACCCGCGAGCTGATGGAGCGCATGCGCGGCGCCGCGCCACCTCGCCCGGTCGAGCTACCCAAGGGTCTGATCAGCAGCCTGCGCGGCTATCAGCAGGAGGGCTTCGCCTGGATGTCGATGCTGGCCGACCTCAGGCTCGGCGGCATCCTGGCCGACGACATGGGCCTGGGCAAGACCCACCAGTCGATGGCCCTGCTGGCCCAGCGCCATCCGACACCCAGCGGTCGCGCCAGCCTCGTCGTCTGTCCGCGTTCGGTGCTCGACCACTGGGAGAACAAGCTGCGCGAGCACGCGCCCGGCCTGGTCCTGCACGTGCATCACGGCGCCCGTCGCCACAAGCTCGACAGCTCGAAGGCCGACGTCTGGATCACGACCTACGATACGCTGGCCCGCGATGCCGAGACCCTCTTCGCCCAGCAGCGCTGGGAACTGCTGCTGCTCGACGAGGCGCAGAAGGCCAAGAACGTGCGCACCCGGATCGCCCGCTCGCTGCGCACGATCGAGGCCCAGGCCGTCTTCGCGCTGACCGGCACGCCGATCGAGAATACCATCGCCGAGCTCTGGGCCCTGTTCGACCTGCTGCTGCCCGGCTATCTCGGTACGCGCCGCCAGTTCCAGGAGCGCTTCCAGCGACCGATCGAGAAGGAGAACGACCCGGTGGCGCGCATGCACCTCGGCCGGCTGGTGCGCCCGCTGATCCTGCGCCGGTTGAAGAGCCAGGTGCTCGACGACCTGCCGGACAAGATCGAGGACAGCCGCAACTGCAGCCTGTCCGCGCAGCAGGAGCTGCTCTACAAGCAGGTGCTCGAACAGCGCACGCCGAAGATCGTCGAGAACCTGGAGGACGACCAGGCGCGCATCGACTACATCCATATCCTCGCCGCGCTGACCAAGCTCAAGCAGATCTGCGACCACCCCGCCCTGGTGCTCAGCGAGGAGGATCAAGGCCCCGACCCGCTGGCGCTCGACTGCGGCAAGTTCGCCCTGTTCACCGAGCTGATCGACGACGCGATGAGCGGCAACCAGAAGGTGGTCGTCTTCAGCCAGTATCTCTCGATGCTCGACCTGATGGCCCTACACCTCAAACGCTCGGGCATCCGCTACATCGGCCTGCGCGGCTCGACCGTCGACCGCGGCGGCGTGATCAAACGCTTCCAGGAAGACCCGAAAATCAAAGTCTTCCTGGCCAGCCTGATGGCCGGCGGCCTGGGCATCGACCTGACCGCCGCCACCGTCGTGATCCACTACGACCGCTGGTGGAATCCCGCTCGCGAGAACCAGGCCACCGACCGCGTCCACCGCATCGGCCAGACCCGCGGCGTGCAGGTTTTCCGGCTGATCACCCGCGGCACGATCGAGGATCGCATCGCCGAACTGATCGCCGAAAAGGCCGCCCTGGCCGACGGCCTGATCGACTCCGAAGTCGGCGCCCTGCGCGCCTTCTCCCGCGAGGAACTGCTGAGCCTGCTACAGGCGCCAAACCAGTCCGGCAGCTAGCGCTTCAGCGCGCGCTTGATTCTACGCCGATGCCACGTGTTGTAGGTGCGGGCCCCGATTTCCTTCAGCGCTCTCCTGACCCGAACCTTGCGCTCGAGATTGCGCTCATCGAGCGATTCTATCAACTGCCCCGTAGCATTCTCCGCCTGCTTGATCAGCGCCAGAGTCGCCGCTTCCCGCACCCGATAGCTGGCGTCATCGAGAGACTGGATCAGCGCGGGGATGGCTCTGGCCGACTTCTGGCCGTACCGACCGAGTTCCACCGCCACCGCTCGCCGGATCTCCGGGTCCGGATCAGCGAGCGCCGCGATCAAGCTAGTGACGGCCCTTCGCCCGCTGACCCTGACAGCCCAGGCGATGCTCCTGTGGACCGACTCTCGTTTGTCCTTGAGTGCCAGGATCAGCGCTCGGACTGCGACAGGCCCCGCAAATGGCCGGCGCGCGAGCAAGCTGGCGACCGCGTCCCGCAACTCGGCGCTTTTGCGCGCGGCAAGCGCGCGAACCAGAGCCGTCAGCGCGTAAGACCCGAGCCGCGTGAGCGCCTGGCTGGCCGCCTGGCGAACCTTCCGGTCCTTGCTGGCAAGCAAATCGATCAGCCCCGGAACATCCGCCAACTTGGTGCCACCAATCTCACAGAGCAGCACGAGCGCGACAATTCGAGCCCGGGGCTGATCTGCGTCAAGCGCGCCTCGCAGCGCCGGCACGGCCGGACGACCGATCTCGCTCAGGGCACCGCCGGCATTCGACGAGACACCCGGGTCCGGGTCCTGCAGCAGGCGAATCAAACCGGCGATCCCGGCCGGCGATCGACCGGCCTGACCCAGGCAATAGGCGACCCCCCGTCGGCGGAGGGCGTTTGTATCCCCGACACACGCGAGCAACTGTGGCGCAGCCGGGCTGCCGATCTTGCGCAGGGCGAAGGATGCCCAGCCCTCCGTAGCTCGTTCCCCGAGGGACTTGACCAGCGGACCGATTGCGCGTGCCGGCAGCCGATCCATCTTGCCCAGCGCAACCGCGCAGGCCGAGCGAATCTGCTGGTACTGGGAGCCAAGTCCATCCAGCAGCGGGCCAATCATCTGGATCGGAGCGTGGCGAATCTTCTTCAATGCGTGAATAGCGGCCTGACGAACCTCGGTCTCCCGGTTGCCCAGCAGCGCAATCAGAGCTGCCGCATGATCGGCGCCGACCCGCTCGAGTTTTCCGACCGTCTTTGCCGCGGCGCTTCGAACTGTTTTCTCCCGGTCCGTCAGCGCCTTGATCAGGCCGGCAACCACTGCCGGCGGATGCTGACGGCATGAGCCCAGGATCGTGACCGCCGCAGCTCGCACGGCGACGCGCCGATCGCGGGTCAGCGCGCGAAGCAATAACGGATGCTGCGCATGCTGCCACGGGCCCACCAGAGCCCAGCGGGCAGCCTCCCTGACCCTGGCGTCCGAGTCGCCAAGTGCCTCGATCAACTCCGGCGCCGCCGACCTCGCGTCGCTGCGTAGGCCCCTCAGAGCGCGGGCCGCCCGAAGGCGAATCGCCGGGTCACGATCCGCCAGGTGCTGGCGCAGGGAGAGGGCCGGTAGGTCCCCCGAGTCCTCGAGGTAGCCGAGAATCTCGATGGCGTGCAACCGGACTGTTATTCGGTCGCTCCGCAACGCCGGTCCGAGCGCCGTCAGCGCCGGATCGCCAATCCGCCGCAGGACCAGGGCCACGCTCCGGCGCAAGTCGGCGTTCTCGTGCCCGACCAGCGCCATCAGCGCAACCACGGCCCTCGCGTCAGCCCGTCCGAGGGCTTGCTCGGCCGCGCTTCTCACCCCGCGCGCCTTGTCACTCAGCGCGCTGATCAGTGGCGGCACCACGGCGAAAACCCGGGTGGTCATCCACCCCAGCGTGCTGGCGGCCTCGGCGCGCACCCTCGGACTGGGGTCTTCGCGCATCAGCTTGATCAACCCGGGCGCCGCCCGATCGGCCACACGGCCGAACCGCTGCAGCGTCCCTACAACACTCACCCGAACACGCGCGTCCGCATCCCCGGTGGCGGCAATCAACTGGTCTAGCACCGCCACCAGGTCGTACCGATAACCCCACCGCAATCGCTCGGCGGCCCAGCGGCGCAGCTCCAAGCTGCTGGACTTCAGCGTCCTGCCCATCCATGGCAGCGCGGGCAGGCCAATCGCCCGGACGGTCTCACGAGCTGCCTCTCGCACGGACGGCTGGGGATCCTCGAGACATTTCCAGAGCGCCGGCAGTGCGGGTTCCGCAGCCCGGCCAAACACCGCGAGGGTCCTCGCAGCGAGCACACGCACCTTGGCCTGCTCGTCGGCCAGCAGGCGGCCGAGCCTCGGTATCGCCGCGTGGTAGAATTCATGATGCTTCGATAAGCTCAACAAGGCGCGTAGCGCATAGGTCCGGGTATCCACGTCCGGTGCGTCGAGCAGTTGCACCAGGATTGCCAGAGCAGGCTTACCGATTCCGACGATGGCCCGCTCGGCTTCGTCTTGCGCCCGCCAACGGTTCTTCCGCAGTTGATTCAACATCGGCAGCGCACTGGACGCGCCCGGCCCGATGTTCCCCAGAGCCATGGCCGCGAATCTGCGGACGTCATGGTCAGCGTCACGCAGCGCGGCGGTCAGCAGGGCAAGTGCGGGCAGGGCAGAGCGTCCCAGAGACGCCAGGTTCCTCGCCGCCGCGCGACGGACCTCTTTTCGGGGATCCTTCAATGCCCTGGCGAACACTGGGACCGCGGTTTTTCCGACGGGCCTCAATCCGCTCTGGGCATTCCATCTGACTACTTCATCCGGGCTGGCCAGCAAACCAAACAAGACCTCGATCGCTTTCTGCCCGCCGATCCGGCCCAGGCAGTTAGCCGCAGCTCCCCTGATTTTCTTCAGCGGGTCGCGCAGCAACGGGACGAGCGCCTCGGTCCCGCCGCGCCCCTTGATCCCCATCTTTGCCAGCACTTCGATTGCCCGGAAGCGCCGCTCCGCCGACTTGCTCGCCAGCGCTCGAGAGAGCGCCGGTACCGCCGCTGCGCCAATCTGGACCAGCGCCCTGGCTACAGACCCACGAACCTCGTAATTGTCGTCGATCAGCAGCTCGACCAGCCGCGGGGCTGTACCGGCTGCCGGCCTTCCGATAACGCCCAGACCGATCGCGCCTTGCTCGCGGAGCATGGGGTCTGTCGCATCGAGCAGACGAGCAAGCGCTGGAACCGCAGCGGGGCCGATCCGGGAGAGGGCGCGCTGGGCTCGCCCGGCAATGCGCCACTGGCCTATCGCGAGCAGCTCGCTCAGCGCCGGGATGGCCTGCGCGCCGCCCGAGCCGAACTGGCCCAGGACCCAGACCAACTCCTGCCGGAATCCCTCGTCGCTGGCCTCGCGCAACTGGGCCAGCAGGGCTGGCACGACGCCTGCGACCGGCTGGCCGATATCACCCAGGATCCTCGCCACCCGAAATCGCTTCGGGATCGGACCGACCCCAAGCGCCGAGATCAGCTCAGGGACCGCGCGTGCGCCGATCCGGACCAGTCCGGCAGAGACGTCGTACTGAACCCTGGCACTCGAATCCTCCAGGCGCAGGATGAGCAACTTCAGCGTCTGCTCCGGCAGGACCTTCGGCCAGGGACGGTCGCGCAAAACGCGGCCCGCGGCAATCCGGATCGGGGTGCTTCCTCTGGCGAGGTCCCAGAGGAGGCTGTGCAGCGTCGGCGTCGGCGCCTTGCGCGTCGGTTTCGGCCGGCGCACGCGCGCACCACTGATTTCGGCGAGCGTCCTGCTCGCCTGACGCCGGACAGAATCGAAGGGTTCGTCCCGCAGCAGCGCCCGGATGCGCGCAGTCCCGGAGACAGCGCCCGGGCCCAGCAGCGCCAGCGCTCTCAGGGCGTCGTGACGTCGATACCCGTCCGGATCCGAAAGCGTGCGCAGCAGGATCGACAGGACGAGTTTCCTGGGCCTGCCAACCCTGGCCAGAGCCAGGTAGGCAGCGCGCCGAACGCTCGCGTGCCGGTCGTCCAGTGCGCTGACCAGCACCGGGGTGACCCGCCCTGCCAGCGGATGCATCTCGCCGAGAACTCGAATCGCGGCACCCCGCCCCCTCTCATCCCCGTCGCGCAGAACCTCGAGCACAGCCGGCAGGGCCGGGGCGCCGATCTCGACCAGCTTCTCGGTCGCACGCCGAGCCGTCTGCCACTGCCGACTGTTCAGCGCCCGAATATATCGAGCTATCTGCTGCTCCAGCGGTTCGTCGGCAGACGCCCCCTGGACCAGCCCGACCAGTAGAACCAGCAGCAGCAGACGCTGGATCAACGGCTTGCGCGCTCCATCCGATCATCATATCGAATGTCGGCGCTCGGTGCGAATCAACAGCCCCCACAGCGTCAGGCCCGCGGCCGTCCCGACGACCGCCTCGTGCAGCCAGCGAATGCCGAAGGCGCCGCGTCCCCAGAAACGCCAGAGCACGACCACCGCGACACCGAACAACATGACCGCCAGCGTGCGACGCGCATTCAGCGAGCGCCAGATCAAGACCTCTGCCAGCGGTCCGAGGAAGGCGGCCCCGAACAGGGCGCCGGCAAAGGCGGTGACCTTGACGATGTCGCCCGGCACGAACGCTCCGACCAGCGCGGTGACCAGCGCACACGCCAGCACCGCCAACCGCGCGTGTTTGGGCGAGGAAACCTCCTTACCGGGTGCGAGCAGATCCCGCTCCACCGCGCCGCCGGCTACCAGCAGCACGCTGTCGATCGAGCTCATCGCCGCCGCCACCAGCGCGGTCAGGATCAGCGCGCCCAGCACGGGCGGCATGATGGCGGCGTCGGACAGCAGGTCCGGAATCAACAGGTCGGTCTGCTTGGGCGACAGGTTCGGCCGCAGCACCCTGGCCAGCACCCCCACCGGCAAGAGGGTGGCGTAGCCCAGCGCCACGCAGCCCAGCGAGACCCAGGCCGCGCGCCGCAGCGGCTGGCCCTGCTTCACCGCATAGAACCGGGTCACCTGGCGCGGATCGGCCAGCATCTTGCAGCCACCGGCCAGGCCGATGCCGAGGATCAGCACCAGCGGCATCAGACCGTCGATCGGAGAGGTAAGCTGCTCACCCTTCGGCAATTCCGCCAGCGCCCGAAACCCGCTGACGGGACCGCCAATCGCCAGCAGTACGCTGACCAGCAGCGCCACGCTGCCGAACAACATGATCCCCCCCTGAATCGCATCGGTCTTGATCACCGTCGCGATCCCGCCCGCCGAGGTATAGACCGTGACCACGATGAAGACCAGGCCCACGGTCAGTCGGTAGTCCAGTTGCAGCAGCTTGCCCAGCGCAAGCCCGGTGCCCTTGAAGACCACCGTCAGATAGGCCATGCTGGCGGCCAGCACCACCAGGCCAGCCAGGCGCTGGACCGCCGTGGATTCGGCAGCCCGGCCAAACAGCTCGGGCAGCGTCAGCGCGCCGAAATGCTCCGACGCATCCCGTACGCGACGCGCCATGCCGAACCAGGCGATGCCGGAGAACAGCAGGATCACCAGACCGACCCAGATCCAGCTGATGCCCACCGCGTGCCCCTTGCCGGCCAGCCCGATGAAGGAGTTGGTGCTGAAGAAGGTGGCGTAAAACGACAGGCCGACCACGCCCCCGCCGAGCTGTCGGCGTGCGACGTAGAACTGCTCCGCTCCCTCCGGCTGTGTGCGCGCGCGCCAGATGGCCCCGAGCAGGTAGACCAGGTAGATTCCGCAGAACAGCCAGGCAGCGCCCATGGGGTAGACCTAACACGCATTGCAGATCGACCCGAAAGAAATCCCAAAGGACCGCGGTCCGAACGGGGCTCTTAGGGTGTCGACACCAAACGGACGCGCTGGCCGGGGGCGCTGATGCGGCTGGCCTGCTC